>JBKOUM010000121.1:0-8494 GCA_046723385.1 Actinomycetota bacterium | reverse complement strand
GGCGCGCGCCGCGGCGGAGGCCGGTTCCGCGGCGACCACCCCGATGGAGGCGCGCAAGGGCCGGGCGTCGTACCTGGGACCGAGGAGCGTCGGGCATCAGGATCCGGGGGCGACCTCCACGGCGCTGCTGTTCGCGGCGCTGGAGCGCGCGGTGCGATGACCAGTTCGTCGATCCAATCGGTGGACCGGGCAGCCCGGATCCTCAAGGCCCTCGCCGCAGGCTCGCCCCGGCTGGGCGTGAGCGAGCTCGCTGACCGGCTCGGGATGGCCAAGACCACCGTCCATGGCTTGCTCCGCACGCTCGAACGCCAGGACCTGGTGGAGCAGGACTCCGAGACGGGGAAATACCGCCTTGGGCCGGAGCTCCTCCAACTCGGCAACGCCTTCCTCGACCATCACGAGCTGCGCGCTCGCTCCCTCGTCTGGGCGGACACGCTGGCCAACCGGGTCGGCGAGGCCGTCCGGGTGGGGGTGCTGTACGGACGCAGCGTCCTCGTGGTCCACCACGTGTTCCGTCCCGACGGGTCGGTCCAGATCCTGGAGGTTGGTGCCACGCTCCCGTGGCACGCCTCGGCCCTGGGCAAGGCGCACGCGGCCCACCTGAGTCCCGACCGGCGCAGGACGCTCCTGTCGGGCCCGCTCCCGCGGCTCACGGGACGCACGATCGTGGATCCCCACGCCCTCGCCGGTGCGCTCGACGAGGTCGCCGCGGCCGGCTACGCGACGGAGGACCAGGAGGCCGTGATCGGTGAGGGCGAGATCGCGGCCGCGGTCTTCGACCACGGCGAACACCCCGTGGGCGCGATCGGTGTCGTCGGGCCCGTCGAACGACTGCAGGTCGGCGCTCCGCTCGAGGCGCTCCTGACCGCCCTCACGGACACGGCTCGACGGTTGTCCTGGGAGATGGGTGCGAGGCGGGGGCGGCGCAGCGCCGGCGTTCCCCGGCCGGTCGCGTCCGCCGCCGGCGGGTAACGGCGTTTGCAGCGGCGCGACCTTCTCCTGCTCATCGTCGGGGTCACCGCGGTCTCGTTCTCGGCCGTCCTCGTGCGAGAGGCGGAAGCGCCGTCGATCGCGGTCGCCTTCTACCGCTGCGCGATGGCGTCGGCGATCCTCGTCCCGCTCGGGCTCGCGCGACACCGCGACGAGTACCGGCGGCTCACGCCCAGACAGTGGCGCCTCGCGCTCGCGTCGGGCGTCGTCCTCGCCGCGCACTTCGCGACGTGGATCTCCTCGCTCTCGTTCACGACCGTCGCGGCGAGCGCGGTCCTCGTCCAGACGCTTCCCCTGTGGGTCGCCGCGTTCGGTCGGTTCGTGGGGGAGCCCCCCTCACGCAGGGCGCTCGTCGGCATGGGCGTCGCGATCGTAGGCACGGCGATCATCGCCGGAGGCGGCTTCGAAGGCGGGAGCAGGGCGGTGTTCGGCGATCTGCTCGCACTGGCCGGCGCGGTCTTCGCCGCGATCTACGTCCTGCTCGGCCGGAGCCTGCGGCAGCAACTGACGCTCGTGACCTATTCGAGCATCGTCTACGCCGCGTCCGCGACGGTGCTCGCCGTCGTGATGGCCGTGAGCGGCACCGCCTTCCTCGGGTACCCCTCGAAGACGTGGCTGATGTTCATCCTCATCACCGCGGGACCGCAGTTCCTGGGACACACGACGTTCAACTACCTGCTCGGGCACGTTCGCGCCTCCATCGTCGCCGTCGCACTGCTGGCGGAACCGGTCGGCGCGACGCTCCTCGCCTGGCTGATCCTGGGCGAACGACCGGGGGTCGCGACGGCGATCGGCGGCACGGTCGTCCTCGTCGGCGTGTATCTCGCGATCGCCGCGGAGTCGCGCGCCGTCGACGTCGCACCGGTCGAGTAGCCTCCGGCCGGCATGAGCCAGCCCCCGCGCTTCGTGACACTCGACGACTTCGAGCCGGCGGCGCGCTCCGCGCTCCCGGAGGACGTCTACGGCTTCGTCGCCGGGGCTGCGGGCGACGAGTGGACGCATGAGGAGAACCGCCGCGCCTTCGATCGCTGGGTCCTGCGGCCGCGCGTCCTGCGCGGGGTCGGCGACGCGGACCCGAGCGTTCGGATCCTGGACGCGCCCTTGTCGATGCCCGTCCTCGTGGCGCCCTGGGCGTACCAACGCTTCGCGCACCCGGACGGGGAGATCGCGACCGCCCGGGCCGCACGGCGAGCCGGGACCGTCATGTGTGTGTCGACGACGGCGCTCGACATCCTCGAGGACATCGCGGCCGCGTCCGACGGGCCGATGTGGTGGCAGCTCTACGTGTTCACCGACCGCGGCTTCACGGAGGAGATCCTCGCCCGGGTCGTCGCGGCGCGCTTCGGTGCCGTCGTGTGGACCGTCGACCTGAACGCGTACGGCCTGCGGCACCGGGAGACGAGGAGCGGGTACGAGGCGCCGATCACGCCGACGACCGAGGCGCTCGCCTACGACGTCACGCTGTCGTGGGATGACCTCGCGTGGATCCGCGAGCACACACCCGGGCTTCCGCTGCTGCTGAAGGGGATCCTCACGAAGGAGGACGCGGAGCTCGCGGTGCAGGCGGGCGCGAACGGCATCATCGTGTCGAACCACGGCGGACGGCAGCTCGACACGACCCCCGCGACGTTGGACGCGCTCCCCGAGATCGTCGAGGCGGTCGCCGGTCGCGTCCCCGTGCTGATGGACGGCGGCGTCCGGCGCGGCACGGACGTGGTCAAGGCGCTCGCGCTGGGCGCGGCGGCGGTGCTGATCGGACGGCCGGCGGCGTGGGGCCTGGCGGCGGGCGGCGAGGACGGCGTGCTCGACGTCCTTCGGATCCTCCGCGAGGAGGTCGAGAACGCGATGACCCTGTGCGGCTGTCGCACCGTCGCCGACATCACGCGCGACCACGTTGCGCGCTCCGGCGCGTGACGTTGGTCTCGCCCGTCTGACACCCTGCCGCGCATGCCCGGGTACGACCTGCACACCCACTCGACCTTCTCCGACGGGACCGCGACCCCGGCGGAGAACGTCCGGCTCGCCGTGGAGCGCGGGCTCGAGGGTCTCGCGGTGACCGACCACGACACCACCGACGGCGTCGCCGAGGCGGCGGCCGCGGTCGGGGACGGCGGCCTGGAGATCGTGCTCGGACTCGAGCTTTCGGCCGAGCACGACGGCTCGTCGCTCCACGTGCTGGGGTACTGGGTGGACCCTGCACATCCTGCGCTCCGGGAGGAGCTCCGGCGACTGCACGACACCCGGTTCCGCCGGGGGGAGCTCATCGTGGAGAAGCTCCAGGCGCTCGGGTACGAGGTCTCGTTCGAGCGGGTGCGCGCGATCGCCGGCGGCGACCTGATCGCCCGCCCGCACATCGCGCAGGCGATGGTCGAGGCCGGCATCGTCGCGACCGAGAAGGACGCGTTCGACAGACTCATCTCGGACGACGGCCCGGCGTACGTCCCGAAGCACGCGCTCGCTCCGGTCGACGCGCTCGCGCTGATCCGCGACGCCGGCGGGGCCTGCGTATTGGCGCACCCGGGGATGTGGCGCGGGTCCGAGTCCGTCCCCGATGAGCTGATCGAGGCCATGGCGGAGGCCGGCATGGCCGGGCTCGAGGTCGACCATCCCGACCACGACGACGTCCAGCGCGCGCGCTACGGATCGGTCGCATCGCGACTCGGTCTGGTCCGCACGGGCGCGTCCGATTGCCACGGCGCGCGTTACGACTTCCGCCTGGGGTCGGAGACGACGGCTGCGGAACTCGTGGACGAGCTCCGCAGCCGCGCGACCGCGCCGGTCACGGGACCGTGACCGGCGCGGTCACCTTCGTCTTCCTGGACATCGGCGGCGTCCTGTACGACGACCGCGTCTACGCGGACGCGATGCGCCGAGCGCTCCGCGAGGCGGGCGGCGTCTTCAGCGACGAGGACTACGAAGCGGAGTACGCCGCGTGTCGCGAGGCGCAGGACGGGTCGTTCCGGCGCCGCCTGGCGACCCGGTTCCTCGGTCCCAACGCGGATCTCGCGGCGCTGGAGCGTCTCGCCTGGAAGCACTGGGACTACCCTCCGGGCGTCTTGTACGACGACGTCGTTCCCACGCTCGAGGCGCTGCGCGAGGAGGGCTACCGGCTCGGGGTCATCGCGAACCAGCCGACGCAGGTCCGGTCCGCGCTCGAACGCGACGGCCTGGTCCCGTACTTCGAGGTCTGGGGCGTGTCCGAGGACCTCGGCCTGCAGAAGCCCGACCCGGCGCTGTTCGTCCATGCGCTCAGGACCGCCGGGGTCGAGCCGGAGGGCGCCGTGATGGTGGGGGACCGGCTCGACTACGACGTCCGCCCGGCGAGAGCGGCCGGGATGCGGACGATCTGGGTCCTGCGCGGCGAGGCGCCCGACGCGCCGACGCCGGAACAGCTCGCCGAACCCGACGCGGTCGTTCGGGATCTGGTCGGGCTGGCACCTGTCATCGACGGGCTCGGGGGAGCATAAGCCGGTGAGCCGGATCCTGATCGTCGGCGGCGGGTACATCGGCATGTACGCGGGCCGCCACCTGGAGCGTCGCATCGGCAGCGACCACGAGATCGTCCTCGTGAGCCCCGAGAACCACATGACGTATCAGCCGTTCCTCCCGGAGGTTGCGAGCGGTCTGATCGACCCTCGCGCCGTGGTCGTCCCCCTCCGGCGCGTCCTCCGCCGTGCACGCCTCGTGCTCGGGGAGGTCGAGCGGGTCGACGCCGGGACGCGTGTCGCCCACGTTCGCCTGCTGGACGGGCGGCTCCACGAGGAGCCCTTCGACCTCGCGATCATCGGTGCCGGGTCGTGGTCCCGGACGTTGCCGATCCCCGGTCTGGCCGAGCATGCCGTCGGGTTCAAGACGCTGCCGGAGGCGATCTGGCTCAGGAACCGGATCCTCGCGCAGCTCGATATCGCCGATGGATCCGACGGTGCGGCCGAGCGACGGGCCGCGCTCGGGTTCGTCTTCGTCGGCGCCGGGTTCGCCGGCATCGAGGCGATCGGCGAGCTCGAGGACTTCGCGCGCGCGGCGCTCTCGACCTATCGGCGGCCGATCGCGACGCAGATGCGCTGGGTCATGGTCGAAGCGACCGACCGGATCCTTCCCGAGCTCGATCCGCATCTGGCGGAGTACGCCGCGGAGCGTTTGCGCGAGCGCGGGATCGAGGTCCGAACGGATACCCGGCTCGTCTCGATCGAGGATGGATCGGTCCACCTGAGCGATGGATCATCCGTGGCCGCGGACACGGTCGTGTGGACGGCGGGGGTTCGGCCGTCGCCGCTCCCGAAGCAGAGCGGTCTGCCGGTCGACGATCACGGGCGGCTCCGCGTGGACCCCACGCTGCGGGTCGTCGGCGTCGACGGCGTCTGGGCCGCGGGCGACGTCGCGGCCGTCCCCGACCCCAACGCGTCGTCGGGTCTGTCGCCTCAGACCGCGCAGCACGCGCTCCGTCAGGCCAAGCGGCTCGCGGAGAACGTGGCGGCGGCTCTCGAGGGACGCCCACCCCGGCCGTTCCGCTATCACAACAAGGGGATGCTGTGCTCGCTCGGGCACTACCAAGGCGTCGCCGACCCCTTCGGGATCCGGATCCGAGGCTTCCCCGCCTGGTTCCTCCACCGTTCGTACCACCTCCTGTACATGCCGACGCTCGCCCGGAGGGTTCGGATCGCGCTGGATTGGACCGTCGCGCTGCTCTTCCCTCGCGACATCGCCCAGCTCGGGTCGCTCGAACACCCGCGGAGCGCATTCCGGAGGTCGGCGGAGAACTGAGGTGGTGCTCGGCCGACGGCGTCAGCCGAGCTGACGCTGGCGCTGGAGCTCGCTCGCGGCCTTGAGCGCTTTCTGTGAACGGGCGATGTCGGGCATCTCGTGACCCCCCGAGAGCTCCTCCGCCGCCCACTTGGTCAGGTCGCGGATCGAGATGATCCCGACGACCTTGCCGCGGTCGACGACCGGGAGGTGCCGGATGTTCAGCGACACCATGCGATCGGCCGCCTCGCCGATGTCCGCCTTCGTCGTGATCGTCTCGAGGTGCCGTCGGGTCATCCCGTGCGCGACGCGGACCGACTGAGGGTCCCCTCCGGCCGCGACCAGGTTCACGACGTCGCGCTCGGTCACGATCCCCGCCAGCTTCTGGCCCTTCTCGAGCACGATCACGGATGAGATGCCGTTCGCCCGCATGATCTTGGCGACGTCGGCGAAGGTGTCGTCGTTCTCTGCCGTCTTCACGTCCGTCCGCATGATGTCGCCGACCAACATCGCGCCGCCTCCAGGTCCGGGAAGGCAAGCCTACACGCCGGCGCGGGCCGGCCGGCGGTGGGATGATGCGCCGCACCGCGTCCGAAGGGAGAGCATCAGCCATGCCGGTCGAGCGAGCGTCCGAGCATCCCAGCCACGACCTCGGCGGGAACACGATCACGAGCTTGGCCGCGCCGGCGCGTGGCTCGGCAGAACTGGCCTTGTACCGGACCGAGGTCCCGCCGGGCGGCGGTCTGCCCCGTCACCGTCACGACCACTTCGACGTCTTCACGGTCGAGCGCGGCGGCGGCGTCTTCTCGGTCGGTGACGATCGCTTCCCGGTGGGATCGGGGGACTCCGTCGTCGTGCCGATCGGGGAGTGGCACCACATCGAGGCCGGACCGGAGGGAGCGACGATCACGGTGGCGATGGTGGGCGGGACGAAGCTCATCCGTGAGGACGGGTCGGAGACCGTCCCTCCCTGGGTGCGTTGAACGTGGGCCGCCGCTCGTACCTGCCGGGCGTCACGGTGTTCGACGGGACCCGCGTGCAGCCGCGTCGCGGCGTGCTGCTCGACAGCGATCGGATCGCCTGGACGGGCCCGCACGCCCGGGCGCCACGGGAGGCGCGCGATGCGAACGAGATCGACGTCGCCGGCGCCACGCTCACCCCCGGGTTGATCGACTGCCACGTCCATCTCAACTTCGACGGTGCGGCCGACTTCGCCGCCGAGGCGGCGGAGCTCACGCCGGAGCTCGGCGCCCTCAAGGGGAGCGTGAACGCCCGCAAGCACCTGGCCGCGGGCGTGACCACCGTGCGGGATCTGGGCGGATGGGGGACGGTCGAGCTGAGCCGCGCGATCGCGCGGGGTGTCGTTCCGGGGCCGCGGGTCGTTCCGGCGGGACGTGCGCTCACGATCACGGGCGGGCACGGCTTCAACATCGGGATCGCGAGGCAGGTGGACGGGCCCGACGATCTGCGGCGCGCCGTCCGCGAAGAGATCCGCGCGGGCGCCGAGGCGATCAAGCTGATCGCGACCGGCGGCGTCCTGACGCCGGGGATCGGCGCGACCTTCCCGGCGTTCACCGCCGAGGAGCTCGCGGCCGCGATCGACGCGGCCCACGCGCGCGGCGTCGGGGTCGCCGCGCACGCGATCGGGAGCGAGGGGATCCTGCAGGCCGTCCGCGCCGGGATCGACACGGTCGAGCATTGCGTGCAGGTCACGCCCCAGATCGCGAAGGAGATGGCCGAGCGAGGGACGTTCCGCGGCCCCACGATCGTCGCCCTGCTCGGGATCGCGGACCACGAAGGGGAGGCGCCCGACTACGCGGTGGAGAAGGCCAAGGCGCTGGTCGAGGAAGCGAAGGTGGGGCACGCCCGCGCGATCCGCGCGGGCGTGCCCCACATCTGCTCGACGGACGCGGGGACGCCGTTCAACCCGCATGGCAACGCGCCGAACGAGGTGATCGCGATGATCGAGTGGGGGATGCGCCCGCTGGACGCCATGATCGCGGCGACGGCGAACGGCGCGCGCGCCCTTCGCCTGCCGGACGTGGGGCGCGTCGAGGCAGGGATGATGGCCGACCTGGCGCTCTGGGACGCGAACCCGGTCGAGGAACCCACCACGCTGCGGGGCGCTCGCGCCGTCTGGAAGGACGGCGCGCGCGTCCCGCGCGTCCTCCGGTGAGCGCGAGATGCTGCCGATCCGGGACTCGACGCGACGGAAGCGCCTCCCGCTCATCACCCTCGGGCTGATCGTCGCCAACGTCGTCGCGTTCCTGCTGTGGGAGCCGACGCTCCGTCACGAGAAGGACGCCGAGCTCGCCCAGCAGACGTTCTTCTGGTGCCACGGGCAGATCCCCTACGAGGCGGCGCACCAGGTTCCGCTCGCCGAGAGCGGTCCGAACGGTCGGGTGCAGATCGCGAGGGACTACGACGTCACCCTCGACGACGCGTCGTCCCTCCAGGACTATCTGCAGCAGGAGTGCCCCGACAAGAACGTCTGGCTGTCGATCCTGAGCTCGATGTTCCTGCACGCCGGCTGGCTCCACCTACTCGGGAACATGCTGTTCCTCTGGATCTTCGGGGACAACGTCGAGGATGCGCTCGGGAAGGTGGGCTACCTGGGCTTCTACCTCTTGGGCGGCGTCGCCGCGGGCGCCCTGCAGTTCGTGCTTGGGCCCAACTCGACGATCCCCAACGTCGGTGCGTCGGGTGCGATCGCGGCCGTGCTCGGCGCGTACATCGTGCTCTACCCTCGCGCGCGCATCCTGAC
>JBKOUM010000059.1:0-10927 GCA_046723385.1 Actinomycetota bacterium | reverse complement strand
CGACCAGCCCATCGTCCCCTCGTCCACGGGCTCGAGGAGCTGCATCTCGGCGAGCGTCGCAAGGTGCCCCGCGAGCTCTCCCTCGAGGGCGTCGAGCGAGAAGGTCGCTCCCGCCTTCGCGGCGAGGCCGGCGGTCGCCCGGACGTCGGCCGGGAGCACGCGGAGCCGCTCGGTGATCACGTCACGCGCGCCCGCGCCCGCGCCGGCGCGGGTGGAGAGGTCGCCTGCGGTGATCCATCCGTCGTCGACCCGCGTGAGCGCTCCGGTCTCCACCAGCATCGCGATCCCCTGCTCGAGGAGCAGCGGCGATCCCCCGAAGCTCGTGACGATCGCCGTCGTCACGTCCGCGTCGACCCGGCCCAGGCGCGAGGCGACGATCGTCCGCGAGGCGGCGTCGTCCAGCGACGACACGACGATCGTGTCCGAGATCCCGGCGAGCTCGGTGGCCGCGGTGCACACGACGAGCAGCGGCGTCGAGCGCAGCGCGCGCGTGAGATCGCTCAGAAAGGCGGCGAACCCGAAGGCGGTGCGATCCACGTCCTCGACCACGAGCACCGACGGGCCGAGGAGCGCGGCCTCGATCAGCTTCCGGACGGCCCAGCGGGTCTCGTCGGTCACCGCCACCCCTTCGTCGATCGAGAGGACGTGTGCGATCCGCTCCAAAGCGTGGTCCGGCCGCGGGGGATCGGTGAGCAGCCGCTCGAGCTTCGTGCGGGTCGTGCCCGGGTCGTCCCAGGGCGTGAGGCCAGCGAACGCCTCGATCAACCCGGCGAGGGGCCAAGCGCCGCCGTCCAGCTCGGGGGTGCAGCGGAGCGAGAAGACCTTCGCGTCGCCGAGCGAGGCGGCGAACTCCCGGGCCAGCCGCGACGTCCCGATCCCGGGCTCGCCGACGATCGCGACGCACGCGGCGCGACCGTGGTCGCGCACGACGTCGAACCGCGACCGAAGCTCGCCGAGCTCGCGCTCGCGGCCGACGAAGGTCGTCGGAGCGCCGGCGTCCGGCTCTTCCGCCACGAGCGACATGACCTTGGGTGGCGCGGCGAGGTCGCGCAGCTCGCGGAGCCGCGTCGCGCTGGCCACCCCGTCGACCGGCTCGACGACCGCCGCGCCCTCGGACAGCGGCAGGATCGCCTCGCTCGCGACGATCGTCCCGGGTTCCGCGAGGGATCCGAGATGCGCCGACCGATCGATCAGGTCCTGCCAGATCGCGTCCTGGTCCGAATGCTCGGTGACCTCGGACGCGTCGATCCCGAACCGGGCCTCGGGACAGCGCTCGGTGGCCTCGAGCGCCGCCCGCGACGCCACGACCGCGGCGTCCTCGCGCGGCGGGAACAGGGCCACGAGCGTCGCCGGCGACTGCGAGACGCCTTCGAAGACCGCACCGAGCGACTCGAAGAGCTCACCCACCTGGCTGAGGACCTCGTACGCGCTCCGGCCGTCGATCGCCGTGGCGACCGCGGCGAACACCGGCGGCCCGGGGACCCGTTGATGGACGAGCGCCGTGCCACAGAACGCGCAGAACGCCGCCTCCGGCTGCGAGTGACGTCCGCACGCCGGGCAAGCCGGGGACCTCGTCGCGGGCTCGTCGATCCGTGCACCGCCGTACGGGCTCCCGAGTTCGCTACTCATCCCCTGCCCTTGGCGCGGCCCCCGGCGCGGCGGCTCCCTGGACGACGAGATCGGCCGGCCCGGACCCGATCGCGAGCGCGAAGTCGTGCGGGTTCGTCGCGACCGCCTTCGCGTCGGCCTCCGCGACGAGACCCTCGCGGACGAGCCCCAGGAGCGACTGATCGAAGGTCTGCATGCCGTCGTAGCCGCTCTCGGCGATCACGTCGGAGATCGTGGCCGTCTGCTCCGGATCCAGGATCCGCTCGTACACCCGTCCCGTGTTGAGCATCACCTCGACGGCCGGCACCCGGCCCAGGCCGTCGGCGCGCTCGAGCAGCCGCTGCGACACGACCCCGCGCAGCGCACCGGCGAGCGACACGCGCGCCTGTGGCTGCTGCGCGGGCGGGAAGAACTCGACCACGCGCGAGATCGTCTCCGTCGCGTCGATCGTGTGCAGCGTCGACAGCACCAGGTGGCCCGTCTGCGCGGCCTGGATCGCGGCGAGCGCGGCTTCGTGGTCGCGGATCTCGCCCAGGAAGATCACGTCGGGATCCTGCCGGAGCGCCTGGCGGAGCGCCGAGCCGTACGACTCCGTGTCGCGTCCGATCTCGCGCTGGCGGATCACCGACATGTTATCGGTGTGCACGACCTCGATCGGGTCCTCGATCGTGACGATGTGCGCGCGCCGCGTGCGGTTGATGAACCCGATCAGCGCGGAGATCGTCGTGGTCTTGCCGGCGCCGGTGGGCCCGGTGACGAGGACGAGTCCACGTCGGGTCTCGGCGAGGGTGCCGATCGCGTCGGGCAGCTGCAGCTCTTCGAACGTGAGGTCCTCGGGGCTCACCCAGCGGATCGCGAGCCCCACGGTGTCGGACTCGCGCAAGACGTTCACGCGGAACCTGCCGACGCCCTCGAGCGTGTACGCGAAGTCGGCCTCCTTGGTGCGCGCGAACTCTTCGGCCTTGTGCGACGGCATCAAGGCGTCCGCGGCCGCCCGCGTATCCGCGGCCGACAACGAGGCGAACGGCGCCGGCAAGAGCTCACCGTCGACGCGGATGAACGGGACGTTGCCGGCCTTCAGGTGGACGTCGCTCGCTCGCCGCTCCACCGCGTAGCGAAGCAGTTCAGCTGGATCCATGGACGGAACCCTTCCCGGGAGTCTTCTCGGAAGGCTTCGGCCCTTCGGGGGACGCGGTTGAGCGGCGGCCCAGGTCCGACGGCGCGCGGGGTGGTCAGCCCTTGGGCTGCAAGCGGTCTTCGATCTCCCACGCGTGGTCGAGGGCGTGCCAGGCGGTCCGGCGGACGAAGTACCGCGGGCTCCACAGCTTCCCGGATCTCGGGACCCGTTCGGGAGGCTCGCCTCGCGAACGTGAGGCGAGGACCCGCTCGATCAGCCGGCGGGCGTCTCCGGACGTGGGCGGCCGCCCCCCGGCGGCGTACAGGTAGCCCCCTTCGGCCTCCCGGACGTGGGCGACGATCTTGTCGAGGTCACGTCCGCCTCCGCGCGGTCCCTTCCTCAGCGTCCTGCCCTCGGCGGTGCGGGCGGCGCGATCGAGCGCTCCCCAGGAGGCGCGCAGGATCGTGACGAGACGTTCGGCGTCCCTCTCACCGAACGTCCGGCGATCGTCCGCCTTCGGGCGCGATCGCAGGCGCTCCGAAATCGGTCGTCGCGTTGCCCTTCAGACGTTCGCGAACCCTGAGTGACGATGGGCTGCGGGGTGGCTCGAAGCCGAGCCTCCGCCGCGCGAGCGCCTTCCCGTACCGGGGCGCGTACGTGACCAGCGCCTCGAGCGCGTCGTCCTCGGTCCTCGCGCTGCGACACCACCCCGGCCACGCGATCGCGCCGGCGAACACGCGCTTGGCCCCCGCTTCGACGTACACGTCGACCGCGTCCACTCCCGGAAGCTATCGGATGCAGCACGGAGCCCCCGCCGGCCGACATCCACGCGTCGCGTCCGAAGGCCTAGTCCTGGGTCCCAAGCGATCTCACCCGGCTCGGGGATGCGTCCGCGAGCAATCGATGCCGACGTTGATCGGAGAGGTTCGCGAGCCGATCTCAAGAGCCGGGTTCCCTCGACGGCCCATCCCCGGGAGCGTGGGCTTTGCGTACGCACAGGCACGAACTCCTCCTCCGGTCGGCGCTCGTCACCGTGGCCTACGTCGTGTCGGCCAAGGTCGGGCTCTCCCTGTCCGTCGCGCAGGGCAGCGCGACCCCCGTGTGGCCGCCGGCCGGGATCGCGCTCGCGGCGCTCCTGCTGTTCGGACCGGAGATGTGGGTCGCCGTGTTCGCCGGAGCGCTGATCGCGAACGGCACGACGTCGATCCCGGCGGGCGCTGCGGTTGCGATCGCCGTCGGGAACACCGCCGAGGCGCTCCTCGGGTGGTGGCTCCTCCGGCGGTTCGGGTTCCGCAACGCGCTCGAACGCGTGCGCGATGTGATCGCGCTCGTCGTCGGCGCCGCCGTCGTGAGCACGCTCGTCAGCGCCACCGTCGGCACCCTGACGTCGCTCGTGACCGGCGCGATCACCGTGTCCGCGTTCGCGCAGCACTGGGGCATCTGGTGGCTCGGCGACATGATGGGCGACCTGATCGTGGCCCCGCTGCTGCTCGTCTGGGTGCCACCGTGGACGGACTGGCGGAGGCGCCGCGCGCCCGAGGCGGTCGCGATGCTCGTGCTCCTGTTCGCGGTCAGCTCCTTCGTCTTCGCGGGCGATCGCTGGGTCTATTCGTTCGTCGTGTTCCCGCTGTTGCTGTGGGCGACGCTCAGGTTCCGCCAGCATGGGGCCACGCTCGCCGTCGCGCTGACGTCGGCGGTCGCGCTGTGGCGGATCCTGGAGGGACCCCTCCCGCCCGGCGTGTCCGACATCACGCACACCGTCGAGGCGTTCCAAGCCCTGTTCGGCTTCGTGGGTGTGTCCCTGCTCATCGTCGCGGCGACGATCTCGGAACGTGCGCTCGCCCAGACGACGCTCGCGGAGCGGGAACGCCTGAACGAGCAGATGTCGAAGGCGCTCGCCCGTGAACACGAGGCCGCCGAGGAGCTCCGGTCGCTCGACGAGCTCAAGACCACGTTCCTGCGTGCCGTCTCCCACGATCTCCGCACCCCGTTGGCGTCGATCCTGGGGCTCGCGATGACCCTGCAACGCCACGACCTCGTGCTGCCGGCCGAGGAACGCGTCGATCTTGCCGACCGGATCGCGCGGAGCGCACGCAAGCTCGATCGACTCGTCAACGATCTGCTCGACGTCGAACGGATCGAGGCCGGCGCGCTCACGATCAGCCGTCAACCCACGGACGTCGGTGCGCTGGCCAGGATCGTCGTGGACGCCGTGGAGCCCGCTGGGCACGCGTTCCACGTCGCGGCCGATCCGGTGGTCGCGAACCTCGACGCGGTCCAGATCGAGCGGATCATGGAGAACCTCGTCGCGAACGCGATCCGGCACACACCCGCCGGCACGGACGTCTGGCTCACGGTGCGAGCCCAGGACGGCGGCGTCCTGATCTCGGTCGACGACGCCGGTCCCGGCGTGCCGGAGGATCGGCGAGATGAGATCTTCCGTCCCTTCCGGCGCGCGGCACGGGACGGCACGCCCGGCGTGGGCATCGGCCTGTCGCTCGTCGCCGGCTTCGCCCTCCTCCACGACGGGAGGGCGTGGGTGGAGGATCGCGCCGGCGGTGGGGCGTCCTTCAGGGTGTTCATCCCGGACGAGCGCTGATCCCCGCGTCGCTCGACCGGTGCGGGTGGGACGCTTGCGTGATGCCGAGCAACGGCGACCTGGGCGAGTTGTTGTGGTCGGCTTCGCGGGAACAGACCGACCACCGGCGACGGGCGTTGGAGCGGGCGTCCAGAGCCTCGAGGTTCTGGCCCGTCGAAGCGCGCGACCTCGCCGTCGCCGGCCGGCCGCTCACCGAGCTGCGTTCGGTCGGACCCTGGGTCGCGTCGCTGATGGAAGCGTGGCTGGACGATCCGTCCCCGGTCCCCGAGCCCGACGCGATGCGCCGCGGGTTCCTGACGTACGCCGAGGTTCGAGCGGTCCTCGACGCCGACCCCGCGTGGGAGACGACCCCGTGCGCGGATCTTCAGATGCACACGACGTTCAGCGACGGCGGCCTGCCCCTGCGGGAGATGATCGAGGCGGCTCGATCGCTCGGGCGCTCGTTCGTCGCGATCACCGACCATTCGGAGACGCTGAAGATCGCGAACGGGATGTCGGCGGCCGAGCTCGCCGAGCAGGGGTGGCTGATCGACGAGATCAACCGTGGCTCGGCCGATGCGGGCGATCCCTTCCGGGTCCTCCGAGCGATCGAGACCGACATATTCCCCGACGGCACGCTCGACATGGACGACGCGGCGCTGGCGAGCCTCGACCTGGTGCTGGGGGCGTTCCATTCGAAGCTCCGGTCGACGGACGACGAGACCGAGCGATACCTATCCGCGCTCCGTCAGCCCAGGCTGCACGTCCTCGCGCATCCGAAGGCGCGCATGTACGGCAGACGTGTCGGGCTCGTCGCCGACTGGCGGCGCGTGTTCGGCGAGGCGGCGCGGATCGGTAAGGCACTCGAGCTCGACGCCACCGTCTGGCGGCAGGACCTCAACGTCGAGCTGGCAACGATCGCGCGTGAGGAGGGCGTGCGATGGTTCTCGATCGGGAGCGACGCGCACTCCGCGGAGGAGCTCGGGTTCCTGCCGTTCGGGATGGCGACCGCGGCGCTCGCGGGCATCTCGCGTGACCGGATCTTGAACTACCGATCGGTCGAGTTCGTCCGAGCGTGGGCGAGCGAGCCGGCGTCGTAGTCGTTCAGGTCCGTTCAGCGGACGCTCAGGCGCTGCACCGCACGATCGAGCGGGGAACGAGGTCGAACGGAGGCAGAACCGATGCGATGTGTGTTCCTGACGATGCTGACCGTCGTCGTGGCCGGCGCCTGCACCGGTCCCGGTTCGAGCGCGAGCGCGGGCTCGGCGGCCGGCTCCCCGATCCCACAGCCGGTCCTTCCGCGAAGCATCCCGGTGGCGCCGGACACGCAGCGGGTCGACATGACGGTGCCGACGTTCTCGCACCCGACCGACGTGACGAACCCGCTGTTCCCGGTCTCCCGCCAGGGGTCGGTCCTGTTCGTCGGGCACGTCGACGGGAAGCCGTTCCGCACGGAGGTCACGCTGCTCCCGTTCACGCGGGTGATCGACTGGGGTGGCCAGCGGATCGAGACGCTCGTCTCTCAGTACGTCGCGTACCTCGACGGCCGGCTGCAGGAGGTCGCGTACGACCTCTATGCGCAGGCCGACGACGGGTCGGTGTGGTACTTCGGCGAAGACGTCGCCGATCTGGCGGACGGCGACATCGTCACGAAGGAAGGCACGTGGACCGCGGGGAAGGACGGACCCGCGCAGATGATCATGCCGGGCGATCCCCAGGTCGGCGATGTCTTCAGGACGGAAAACATCCCCGGGATCGCGTTCGAGCAGGTCACGGTCGAGTCGGTCGACGAGACGCTGGAGGGGCCCGTGGGTCCGCTCCCCGGCGGGATGGTCGGGCAGGAGCTCCACATGGACGGATCGACGGAGCAGAAGCTCTTCGCGCCCGGATACGGGGAGTTCTTCACGCGGGACGGGAAGGACGTCGAAGCGCTCGCGACCGCCGTGCCGACCGACGCCGTTCAGGGAGGGCCCCCGGAGCAGCTCTCGACGCTCTCGACCGCTGCGGATCGTGTCGGCGAGGCGGCGCTCGCGGGCAACTGGTCCGCGGCGACGAACGCTGTCGCTTCGATGGACTCCGCCTGGCGGAGCTTCCGCGGAGGGCAGGTTCCGCACCTGGAAGTTCCGTGGGTGAACCGCGCGCTGTCCTCGCTCGCCGCCGCCGTCCGTGCCAAGGACGAGCTGCGGACGCGGCAAGCGTCGGTCGACGCCGCGCAGAGGATCATCGATCTCGAGCTGCGGTACCGATCGCCGCTGGAGACCGACCTCGCGCGGTTCGGCCTGTGGACGGTCCAGCTGCTCGTCGATGCGGATGCCCACGACGCCGCGGCCGTGAACGGCCACGTCTTCACCCTCTTCTACATGCGTGACCGCATCATCGGGGCGCTCACACCCGCGCAGCTCACGGACGTGAACACCCTGATCGACCGGCTGCAGGTCGCAGGCGCGGACCGCGACGTGGTCCGCGCGGCCGCCGCCGCGACGAAGCTCCGAGACGTCGTCGCGGGGATCGCGACGACGGGTGGGTGAGTCCCGGGCGCACTAGGCTCGGCCCGTGGATACCGACGAGGAACGCATCGCGCTCTTCCTGGATTACGAGAACCTCGCGATCGGGGCGCGGGAGGCGCTCGGCCTGTCCTTCGACCTCAAGCCGGTGCTCGATGCGCTGGCCGAACGTGGGCGGGTGATCGCCCGCAAGGCGTACGCGGACTGGTCGGCCTTCGACGAGGACCGGCGGATGCTCACCCGCGGACACGTCGAGCTTATCGAGATCCCGCAACACATGGGCGCGTCACGCAAGAACGCCGCGGACATCAAGATGGCAGTCGACGCCTTGGAGATGGCGTTCGAGCGTGGGTACATCACCACCTTCGTGATCTGCACCGGCGACAGCGACCTCACGCCCTTGGTGCACAAGCTGCGCGAGCTGAACAGGAAGGTGATCGGCGTCGGGATCAAAGACTCGACGTCGGCCCTGCTCCCGCCCGCCTGCGACGAGTTCCTGTTCTACGACACGCTCGAAGGCGTCGACGCCCCCTCGAGCGCCCGTCGCAGGACGAGCGGATCCCGCGGACAGAGCGCCGCCGCAAAGAAGCTGGCCGCTGCCCCCGCCCAGGAGGACGTCGAACCGGTGGCCGAACAACCGTCGGGCGACGTCGACGAGCTCGCGGTGCGCGTCGCCCAGACCGTGGCCGGCCTGGAGCGATCCTCGAACGGCACCGTGCTCGCGTCGACCGTGAAGCGCGCGCTGCTCCGGAAGGATCCGACCTTCAGCGAGGCCGACTACGGCTTCCGCGCGTTCGGCGAGTTGATGCGACACCTCGCCGATCGCAACGTGATCGAGCTGAGCGAGGGCTCGGCCAAGGGCGACCCCGAGGTGTCGCTGCCTTCGCACGGGGGCGAGACCGAAGCGTTCGCGCTCCTCGGCTCCGTGGTGGCAGCGGAGCGGTCGAAGGGCACGGTCGCTCACCTCTCGGGTCTCAAGAACAAGGTCCGGAAGGTGCAGCCCGACTTCAGCGAGAAGAAGTTCGGGTACGGCGGGTTCCTGCAGTTCGCGAAGGCGGCCGCGACGCGGGGCGTGGTGACGCTCGACTGGGATCCGGACGACGAGGACTACGTGCTCGACGTGCCCCGGGGGTGACGCCGGACACGGACCGCCCTCAGGGTCCGGTCGTCGACAGCAGGACGTCGAAGTCCGTCGGGGTCGACCCCCCGCCGAGGAGCACGCGGAACGTCGCCGGTCCGGCCTTCGTGGCGCTGGTCGGATACCCGGAGTACCCGAAGATCGACCGGCTCCTGACGCCGCCACCCGACCACGTGAAGAAGTCGATGCTCCCGTTGAAGACGTCGCTGAAGACCAACGTCGGGACGCCGTCGACGACGACGAACAGCGCGCTCGCGCCGACGTCGCCGAACACGATCTCTTCGAGCAATGAGCTCTCCGACCATGACGCGCCGTCCCACAGCCGCCAACGGAGGCGCGGATCACCCTGGAGCGTCGTGTTGTACGCCACGTAGACACGGTCGTCCGCCGCCGCTCCGACCGCGAGGGTCTTGCCGAGCACGATCGTGTTCACCCGGAAATCCCTCGCGTACGTCCAGGTCGCGCCGTCGAACCGTGTCTCGCGCACCCAGCCGAGCTCCTCCCCGTACGCGGGATCCCGCTCGTAATAGAGGACGTGGAGGGCGCCGCTCCAGGTCTTCGCGTCCAGGTTGTAGCCCACCTCGTGCGTCGTGTGACCGCCCGCCGTCGAGTTCCCGTCGATCGTCCGGAAGCTCCACGTCGCGCCGTCGTACCGGGCGAGCCGCACGTTCGCCCTGGCCACGTCGAGGTAGGCGACGAAGAGGCTCGCGTCGAAGACGACGGCGACGGATCGCTGGCCCACGTCCGAGTTCACGTGCCCGCCGATCGTCGAAGCGCCGTCGAGGGTCTGGAACCGCCACGTCGATCCGTCGAACCACGCGTGCCGGAGGTTCCCGCCGGTGTCGTCTCGATAGAAGACGTGCAACCGACCGCCGAACACGGCCGCGGACACATCGCTCCCGACGTCGTGCGCCGTCCGTCCGGACGTCCCAGCCGCCCCGTCCAGGGTCTCGAAGGAAGCCGGAGCTCCCAACGTCGCGTGTCGCAGCACGTACCGGCCGTCCACGTACTCGGAGTAGAAGGCGTGTCGGACGCCGCCGAACCGGGCGGCCGCCGTGTCCGTCCCGATCGGAGCGTTCACCCTGCCGTGCGTCCCGCCGGCTCCGTCGAGCACGACCGGCGTGGTCCAGGAGGCCAACGCGGGCGTCGCGGCGAACGACACCAGGAGCGTCACGAGGACCGGCGCGAGCTTGCGGAGCATGTCGACCTCCTCAGAACGGACCGGTGATCTCCAGCAGCACCCGGTCGAAGATGTCCGGCTCCGACTGATACCCGAAGCCCCCGACGAACAGGCGCCCACGGCCGTGGATCGTGACGGCGCTCGACGGGTCACCGGGCGGTTCCCCGAACTCCACGAAGGGACCTCCGAAGTAGGGATCGTCGAACGTCGAGCCGTTCCACGCTCCCACTCCCACCAGGCGGTCGCAGCCGCCCGAACCGAAGCACTGGCTGATCCCTGCGCCCAGGAACGGCGTCCCACCGTCGAGGAAGATCGTGAGCCCGCTGACCGTTTCGACGTCAGAAACCGGGAGATCGATCGCCCACGCCGATCCGTCCCAGCGGCCCGCCGAGATCCCGTGCCGGCTGCCGTACGCGATCAGCGCGATGCTTCCCGAGGTCGTTCGGAGCGCCACGGGGGGAACGGCGTCCGACGAGATCGTCGCGAACCCCCACGAGCCGTCCACGTGCCGGGTCGCCAGCCGCAGATCGGAGGGCCATCCCGTGTACAGGACGCGGAGCCTCGAGCCCCAGATCCCGACGGCGATCGCGTCCCCGACCCGGGCGGTCGTTCGTCCGTTCCAGGTCCCGTTCCCATCCAGGACCGAGAAGCGCCACGACGTGCCGTCGTACACGGCGTGGCGGACGTCTCCCGTCGTGGCGTCCTGGAAGAAGACGTGCAGCCGGTGCCGGTAGACGATCGCGGCCGAGTGGAGCCCCACGTCGTGCTTCGTTCGGCCGTCGACGGTCGAGTTGCCATCGAG
>JBKOUM010000151.1:0-5943 GCA_046723385.1 Actinomycetota bacterium | reverse complement strand
AGCCCTTCGGCCTACGCATCCCCCGAGAACGCAAGACCTAGCACGCCTGCGCCAGAGAGGAAATGACTCCGACGGGGTCTGCGCCGACCCGTGTCGCTGCGCCGATGACTGCGGCATGAACGGCGTCCTGAGGATCTCGGTGCTCGTCCCCCTCGCGGGACTCATCCCCCTCGGTTCCCTGATCCTCGACCCGTTCTTGCGGCTCGTGCCGGTCACCGTGCGGCGCTTCGGAGAGGGCCCCGCACGAGGGGCCGGTGCGGGTCGCTAACAAGCCAACCCATCCCCCTCGGTCGCGGCCCCGGCGCACAAGGCGCCGGGGCCGCACCACTTCTACACTCGCCCACCTCATGACCGAGCGGTTCGACGCGGTCGTCATCGGCGGCGGTCAGGCGGGTCTCGCGACGAGCTGCGAGCTCACACAAGCAGGCGTCGACCACGTCGTGTTGGAGCGCGGTCGCGTCGGGCAGACCTGGCGGGACCTGTGGAACAGCTTCTGCCTGGTCACGCCCAACTGGTCCGTCCGGCTGCCGGCCCATCCGTACGACGGCGACGACCCCGACGGATTCATGCCGCGCGACGAGATCGCCGCCTACCTCGAGCGCTACGCCGCCGCGACGCGGACCCCCCTGCGGGAGACGGTCACCGTCGAGGCGATCGAGCCGACAGGCGACGGCTTCGTCGTCAGGACGGACGACGGGGAGATCCGAGCGGGCTCGGTCGTGGTCGCCACCGGGACGTTCGCCCGTCCGCATCGCCCCTTCGCCGACACGCTGCCCACCGGGCTGCTGCAGATCGATGTCCGGGACTATCGCGAACCGGCCGAGCTGCCGGACGGGACGGTCCTCGTCGTCGGCAGCGGGCAATCGGGCTGCCAGCTGGCAGAGGAGCTCCACCAGGCAGGCCGCGACGTGGTCCTCGCCTGCGGCAAGGCGCCGTGGTTCCCCCGCCGGCTGGGCGACCGCGACCTGGTCTGGTGGGCGGCCGAGACCGGGTACCTCGATGCCCCCGTCGGCTCGCTTCCGTCGCCGACGGCGCGCTTCACGGCGAACCCCCTCACCACCGGTCATCACGGGGGCCGTGATCTCCACCTGCGAACCCTGGACGCGATCGGCGTCCGCCTGGAGGGTCGGTTCCTCGGGTGGGACGGAAGGACCTTCCGCTTCGCTGCGGACCTGTCCGAAAGCGTCGCCTGGGGCGACGAGTGGTACGCGATGTTCGCCCGCCTGATCGGCAGCCTCGCGGAGGAACGCGGGATGGAGCGGGTGGACATCCCCGGGCCGGATCGGTTCGTCGACCGGTCGACGGGCTCGGTCGACGCCGCCGGTTTCGGCACGGTCATCTATGCGGGAGGGTTCCGGCCGGACTTCGGTTCCCTGGTTCGGGTCGCGGGTACGTGCGACGAGCACGGCTTCCCGATCCACGACGACGGTCAGAGCACGGTCCTGCCCGGCCTGTTCTACGTCGGCGTCCACTTCCTGCGGAAACGGAAATCCTCGATCCTGTACGGGGTCGCCGAGGACGCCGCGATCGTGGCTCGGCAGGTCGCCGCGCGCGCTCGGTCGTGACGCACCGGAACCTGCCTTGACGCCTGGGTTGGACCGGTGTATCGCGTTGGACATGGGACGAGAGCTCGTCTTGGTGGTCGCGGCGGTCGTGATCCTGGCCACCGCGATCGGGATCGCGACCGCGTATCCGAGTCATGCCTACCGAACGGCGGCCCCCACCTCCACCGCTCACACGTACTGCGAGACGGTCGGTTCGTTCGAGGCTGTGTCGCCTCCCTTGCGGGTCGAGCGGTGGTGGGGACTGCGGGCCAGCTCCCTGGCGGCCGGGTTGGTCCTCTCGCTGGGCCTCCTCACGACGGCCAAGGTGTCGCGCACGCGGCGGGTCACCTAGAGCAGTCCCTGGGACGCCGCGACCGACCTCATCCGTTACGCACTGTTAACCGCAACCCATGCCGCGGCGCCCCAGACGACCCCTACCCTTTGGGGGTCGTCGAGCGGCAAGGGGGAAGGACACGTGACGACGGGCAAGGACGTCATCGCCATGGCCAAGGAGGCCGGGACCGAGATCGTCGATCTCCGGTTCTGCGACCTCCCGGGGCTGATGCAGCACTTCTCGGTGCCGATCGCCGAGCTGACGGAGTCGATCTTCGAAGACGGGATCGGCTTCGACGGCTCATCGATCCGCGGGTTCCAGGAGATCCAGGAGTCCGACATGCTCCTGGTCCCGGACCCGGACACCGCGTACATGGATCCGTTCACGAAGCACGCGACGATCAACATCAACTGCTTCGTGAAGGACCCGGTGACCGGCGAGATGTACAGCCGCGACCCGCGCAACATCGCGAAGAAGGCGGAGCTCTACCTGAAGCAGAGCGGGATCGCCGATACCTCCTTCTGGGGGCCGGAGGCCGAGTTCTACATCTTCGACTCGATCCGGTTCGACCAGAACCAGCACGAGGGCTACTACCACATCGACGCGATCGAGGGTGTGTGGAACTCGGGTCGCGAGAAGGACGGCGACACGCCGAACCTCGGCTACAAGCCGCGCTACAAGGAGGGCTACTTCCCCGTCCCTCCGATGGACAAGTACCAGGACCTCCGCTCCGAGATGGTGCTGAACCTCGAGAAGGTCGGCATCCGGATCGAGGTGCACCACCACGAGGTCGGCACGGCCGGTCAGGCCGAGATCGACATGCGGTACGACACGTTGCTCAAGACCGCGGACAACGTGCTCAAGTACAAGTACGTCGTCAAGAACACGGCGTACGCCGCCGGGAAGACCGTCACGTTCATGCCGAAGCCGCTGTTCATGGACAACGGCTCGGGCATGCACACGCACCAGTCGCTGTGGCAGGACGACGAGAACCTGTTCTGGGACGAAGTCAACTATGCCGGGATCAGCGACATGGCACGCTGGTACATAGGCGGGCTCCTCGCGCACGCCAATTCGCTGCTCGCGTTCACGAACCCGACGACGAACTCGTACCGCCGGCTCGTACCGGGTTACGAGGCGCCGATCAACCTCGTGTACTCGCAGCGGAACCGATCGGCGTGCATCCGGATCCCGGTGTTCAGCCGGAACCCCGCGACCAAGCGCCTCGAGTTCCGGACGCCGGACCCCACGTGCAACCCGTACCTGGCGTTCAGCGCGATGCTGATGGCGGGTCTGGACGGGATCAAGAACAAGCTCGAGCCGCCGGAGCCCATGGACAAGGACCTCTACGACCTGCCGCCCGAGGAGAAGGCGCACGTCAAGCAGGTGCCGGGGTCGCTCGAAGAGGTCCTGGACTCGCTCGAAGCCGACCACCAATGGCTCCTTGAGGGCGGCGTGTTCACCCAGGACGTGATCGACACCTGGATCGAGTACAAGCGGATCCACGAGCTGGACGCCGTGCGGCTCCGTCCCCACCCGCACGAGTTCGCGCTGTACTACGACCTGTAGTCCACCGCCGCAGCACCCTTCCCCCGGAGGGGCGGGGCTCTTCCTTCGGAAGAGGCCCGCCCCTCCCCCTTGTCCCGCGTCGATAGGCTGTCGCCCTTGGGCTCCAACACGGAGGTGAGGAAGATCCGACGCCCGTTCGTTCTGATTCTCGTCCTCTCGCTCGCGGCGGCCGTCGCCCCGGCGACGACCGCCGCCGCGGCGATCCACACCGTTTGGCACGTCGACGAGGGGATCCGTCTCATGAGCGTGGCGACCGCTGCCGACGGTTCGGTCTACGTCGTCGGCGATCGTAGGACCTCGATCACCGTGACGGCGTTCGTCTCGAAGTACACACCCGGCGGCGATCGGCTGTGGACGAAGGCGTGGCTGCCGAACCCGGACGCGAGCACGAACGCGGTCGCCGTCGCCGTGATGCCGGGCGGCAACGTCGTGTGGACCGGCAACGTCCAGCAGCAGTGCGAAGGGAACGGCTGGTTCGTGCAGGTCAACCGTCCCAACGGGAGCCTGGTGCGACGCTACGTCACCCCAGGCTGGCAGTGCAGCCTCGCCGAGACCGTGACGGACATCGCGACGAGCCCCGGTCGGATCCTCGTCACCGGGTTCAAGCACGGATGCTGCGCCGATTTCTACGAGGACGGTTGGGTGCAGGCGCTCGACGCCACCGCGCATCCCATGTGGCGGACGAACGTCGAGCCGCCGGCGCCGACGCCCCATCGATTCTTCGACCGTGCGACCGGCATCTCCGTGGGCGCGTCCGGGAACCTCTACGTCGCGGGGTGGGGAGCGACCCGGGCGATCCTGCACGAGACGTCGCCGATCAGAGGGACGGCGGTCATCTGGAAGCTCACCCCCGGCGGCAGCTTCCTCTGGTCGCATCGGATCGGCGCCGCGCCGATGCCGAGCATCGAAGCACCCGTCGCGATCGCCGTGCGTGGCACAGCGGTGATGGTCGCCGCCAGCATCCGCGGCGCGACCGTCGCATGGTGGTCATCGGATCCGACCGACGGCTGGCTCGGCCGCTTCACGATCGATGGCTCGCTCGTCTGGTCGCGCCGCTGGGACGCGAAGGACCCACGGGGCGCGGGGCCGACCGGTGTGTCGATCGACGCATCGGGCGCGACGTGGGTCGTCGGCACGCGCCGAACGGTCTCCAACAAGGGTCGCGCGCTGTTCGTCCGCCGGTACGGGAGCGGCGGTGGCCTCCAGCTCAAGGCATCGGTGCGCGGAGGCGCCCGGTACCTCAACGGGACCGGGATCGCCACCCGCGCCGGGGGCGCGTACGTGACGAGCTGGTTCGGCAACAACCTGTCCCGCGACGGCCGTCTCTGGCGGTTCCTCGCGTGAGGTCATGGCTCGGATCGCGGGATATCGCTTCGGCCACGTGACGGTCGACGGCCGCGAGCTCACCCGCGACGTGATCGTCCTCCCCGGCCGTGTGGTCGAGAACTGGTGGCGTCGTGAGGGACACGAGCTCGCGTGGGTCGACCTGGCGGACGTCGCCGACGAGCTCCCCCCGCGACTCGTCGTGGGGACCGGCGCCGACCAAAGGATGCGTCCCGATCAGGACGCGCTCGATCGGCTGCGGGGCAGAGGCGTCGAGGTCGAATGCCTCCCCACCGATCAGGCGGTTGAGAGGTTCGGCGAGCTCGATCCGGGGGCGACCGCCGCCGCGCTCCACCTGACCTGTTGAGGACCGACGCGCCGGACTGGGTCCTTCACGTCGACCTCGACGAGTTCATCGCGGCCGTCGAGGTGCTCCGCCGGCCTGAGCTCGCCGACCAGCCCGTGATCGTGGGGGGCGACGGCGACCCGACCAAGCGCGGCGTGGTCTCGACCGCGAACTACGTCGCCCGGCGCTTCGGCGTCGGCTCCGCGATGCCGCTCCGGACGGCGTTCAAGCGAGTCCCCGAGGCTGTGTTCCTCCCGGTCGACGAGGCCGCGTACCTGGAGGCGTCCGGCCGTGTGATGGACGTGCTGCGCTCGTTCGATGGCGTCGTCCAGGTGCTCGGCTGGGACGAGGCGTTCATGGGCGTGTCGGCCTCGGATCCGGAGGAGCTCGCGCGTTCAGTGCAGGTTCGCGTGTTGGAGCGGACGCAGCTCTGGTGTTCGATCGGTGTCGGCGACACGAAGCTCCGAGCCAAGCTCGCGAGCGGGTTCGCCAAGCCTCGCGGCGTGTTCGCGTTGACCCAGGAGAACTGGTCGTTCGTCATGGACGCCCAGCCCGTCGACGCCCTGTGGGGCATCGGAACGAAGACGGCGAGGAAACTGCACATGCTCGGGATCCGGCTGGTGGAGCAGCTGGCCGCGGCAGACGAGACGTTGTTGGCGGAAGCTTTCGGGCCCCGGACCGGCCCATGGCTGCGGGAGCTGGCGACCGGCGAGGGCTCGGCCGAGGTTAGCGATGCGCCACACGTAGCGCGAGGCCACGGCCGCGAGCGAACGTTCCAGCAGGATCTGACCGATCCCGAGGAGATCCGGCGGGAGGTGTCACGGCTC
>JBKOUM010000080.1:0-6759 GCA_046723385.1 Actinomycetota bacterium | reverse complement strand
GGGGGGGGCCGTGGGCCGGGGGGGCCCTCGGGGGGGGGGGGGGGGGGGGCGCGGGCCCCCCCCCCCCCCCCCCCCCCCGACTACGTCAGCGTCTCGACGATCGTCGGCGTCCGAGACGGCGCGTTGTTCGGGAACACCGCCAGGATCGACGGGTCGTCGCCCGTGGCCGCCGATCCGACCGACACGTCGATCGGGGTGGCGTCGTCGCAGTCACCGCCGCCGAAGAAGCCCTGACAGACGAGCGGCACGATCTGCAGTGCGGGGTCGATCGCGTTCAGCATGGGCGTGTACGTCCCCGTCCCGCTGTCGAAGTCGCCCGCCGTGTCGCAGAACTGGCCGGGCACGTCGCCGGAGAAGCGTCCGGTGCACGACGTCACCTGGTACGAGAACGTCGGGGTTCCGTCCGAGAGCCCGATCGCACCCGCATCCACGACCAGCCCCGTCAGGTTCGTGTTGTAGACGGAGTAGTCCGCGAAGTAGTCGGCCACCGGGTTGTCGAACGGGTCGCCGAGCGACAGGTCGTACACGACGACGTTGCCTCCCGGGCCCGGCGGCTTCACGATCAGGTAGTCCGCCTGGAGCGTGTCGTCGGCGAACACACCGTCGGCACCCACGTCGACCTTGACGTCGATCTCCAGGGTCTCGGTCGTGTTCCGCACCCCGGCGCCCTGGACCACGAACTCAACGGGCTCCGTGGGCGCGTCCTCGTTCTCCAGGAACGAGACCCAGTCGAACCCCCCGAGCGCGTCCGTGCCCGTGGGCAGGCCCTCGGGATCGCCGTCGATCGTCGATCCCGTGAACGACCGTGCGCCGATCGCCACGACGTCCTCCTCGCCGGTGCTCCCGACCGGATCGGTGGCACCGAGGAGGTAGAGGTCGCCGTGCGAGGTCCCGGCGCCGGCGTTATCCATCGTCAGCTGGCCGGGTCCACCGGTCAGGTCCAACGACGACTCGGACAGCGAGTTCGCCGACGCCGCGAGCGGCGCGACGTGCCATGCGAGCTGGAGGAGACTTGCGTGCGGGCCATTCTGCTGGATCGAGACGGTCCCGTCCATGTTGGGGTGGAAGTAGTACCAGCCGAACTCCTGCTCGAGCTCACTGACCACCGACGGGTCCAGGGTCAGTCGTAGCCACACCTGCTTCTGCGCCCCCGGCGCCAGCGTGAACGACTTCGTCGACGAGAACGTCGTCCCGTTGAGGGAGAGCGACAGACCCGTCATGTCCGGATCGAAGTCGGAGTACCGGTCGCTCGCGGACACGCTGTAGGTGTGCGACACGCCGTCGTAGTTCTTGACATCGAACGACCGTGTCTGCGATTCCGTTCCCTCCAGGTACTTCAACCCGAAGGACAGGCTCCCCGGCCACGCGAGCGATCGCGCGTTCGCGGAGCGGAACACGCGGATCCGTCCGGCTCCCATCACGGTCGCCGGCACGGGCTCCGACAGGTCGTTGTTCTTCATCGCCCGCGTGGCCTGGTCCATGATCAGGGCCTTGATCTGCGCGGGGTTCCACTTGGGGTGGAGCTGCCGCAGCAGCACGGCGGACCCGGACACGTGCGGCGCCGCCATCGACGTTCCCGACAGGACCGCCGCGCCGTCGCCCGTCCCCACGCCCGCGGACGTGATGTCCGCCCCGGGCGCCGAGATGTCGGGCTTCAGGTCGTTCGTGATCCTTGCCGGACCCTCGGAGGTGAAGTCCGTCATCGAGTCCTCGAAGCCGGGGATCGGCGCCGGGTCGGCGTGGATCGTGACGGTGGTCTCGACGGTGTTGAAGCTGCTGGTCGCGGCGTCGGGGCTGACCGTGTCCCCGAGCGTCTCGGAATCGTTCCCACTCAGCATCACCGCGGGGATCGTCACCTCGTCCGCGTGCTCCCCGGGCCCGAGTCCGAACGGGAAGCCGCCGAAGCCGTTCCACAGGATCACGGCGCCGGCGCCGGCCTCCTGCGCGAAGAAGACCTTGGTGGTCCCGTCGCAGTCGCCGGATCCGGTCGAACCCTTGAAGATCAGCGCGATGTGGCCTTCGAAGTCGGCCCCGGGCACGTCGGCGCAGAACATCTGATCGGACGGCGCCGGGTTCGCGGGATCTGCGGGCTCGTCGAACTCCCGTCCGTCGATCACCTGATCGGTGAGGTCGGTGTCGATCGCGCCGGACCAATCCTGCCGAACGATGATCCCGTTGTCGGTCAGCTCCGTCGGGGGGGTGTCGATCGTGAGGGTCTGCGCCACGAACTGGTCGACCGATGCCGCGACGGAGATCACGCCGCGAGCGTTGGCCGGCGTGCCGGTGATGTAGGCGGATCCACCGGCGGGCTGGTTGCCCGAGTTCCCGGCGGACGCCACGAAAACGGTGCCGAGGTCGACGACGCGCTGCGCCGCGACCGCCTCGACGGAGTTCAGCGTGCCGTAGTCGACGCCTCCCGAGAACGAGAGGACGTCCGCGCGGTCGCTCGTGTCGCCGTCCTGGTTGGGGTCGACGGCGCGCTCGTACGCGGCCACCAGGACGTCGTCCGTGGAGTTGCCGACGTCCCACACCTTGTAGGCGAGGATCTTGACCTTGGGCGCCACACCGGGCCCGACCGAGCCGGGTACCCCGACGCCGCAACAGGTGCCGCCGGTGTGCGTGCCGTGCCCGTCACGGTCGAGCGGGTCGAAGTCGGGACGAGGGATGTCGTTCGACGTGTCGTCGTCGACGACGTTGTAGTTGGATCCGACGAAGTCGTACCCGCCGATCACCTTGTTGGTGGGGAACGTGCCCGGCTCGACGACGTTGGGATCGTTGTCGGCGTAGTCCGCCGGGTCGCCCGACCCGCCGAAGTCCGCGTGCGTGTAGTCGATCCCGGTGTCGACGAGCGCGAGCGTCATGCCCTGACCCCGGGCGCCGAACTTCTGCCACACCTTGGGGGCGCCGATGAACGGCACGCTCGTGGAGTTGTCGAGCGTCACGATGGAGACGGGCTGCACCGAGGCCACGTCCGCGCGGACGGAAAGCTTCTGCGCGGCGATCGGCGTCAGCACTGCCGAGAACGCGTTCACGAGGGTTCCGTAGCGGAAGACGACGCGGCCGCCCAGCGAGCGCGCCTGGTCGATCGCTCCCGCCTGGGACGCGAGCGCAGCGGCACGCGACCGGCGCTCCATGGAGGCCGACATCGTCGGGCCCTGTCGAACCTGCTGCGCGACCGACGGAGCCTTCATCACCACGTAGTAGCGGGACAGCCGAGCCGAGGCGGCGACCGCGGGCGTGAAGCCCTTCAGCGACGTCTCGATGTGACGCGCGGCGCGAGGATCGGCGGCTTCGCCGGTCTTCGCGATCGACGATCCGGGGAACGAGGCGATGAGCGCCATCACTCCTACGACGGATACGAACGAACGAACCTTCATCGCGGGCCCCTCTCTTGGACGCGAACGAACGTTTCACCTGCAAGGCTTCCGCGTGATTTCTCGACTGTCAAACCACCAGGTGCCGCTGTTGAACCATCGCTAGCCTTGGGGACGTGCGCGAGGCGACGATCGTGGTCCTGTACGACGCGGACTGCGGCTTCTGTCGCTGGTCGGCGGACCGTCTGAAGCGACGGGACTCGCGCGGGGCGCTCACGTTCGCGTCGATCCAGAGCTCCGAAGGGCAGGGGTTGCTCCACGCGATCCCCGAGGAAGCCCGCCTCGACGCGATGCACGCGGTCACGAGCGACGGACGTGTGTGGTCGGGAGGGGAGGCGCTCCGGGTGCTGTTGAGCGCCCTTCCATTCGGCCGGGTCCCCGCGACGGTGGCGGGCGCTTTCCCGGAGGCGACGGAGCGCGCGTATCGCTTCGTCGCTCGCCACCGCGAGCAGCTCGGCGCATGGCTCGGGCAGGACGCGTGCGACGTCGACCCGAGCGCAACGTCAGGGTGATTGACGTCCGAGTAGACGGAACCGACGGGCTCGCTTACGGTCGGGAGCATGGCGGTCGCCGAACGGCAGATGCGCATCCAGGCCTCGCTCGAGCCGTTCCTCCGAGGGATCATGCAGGTCGGGCCGTTGTTCGAAGATCCCGACGTCTGCGACTTCATGGCCGGCAATCCCGAGGTCCCCGCGCTGCCGGGGTACGTCGAGACGCTGCAGACGTGGCTCGTGCCACACCACCGCCGCTGGTTCGCGTACGGCTTCCCTGATCAGCGCGCGGCCGCATCGGCCGCGCGCGATCTGACGGATGAGCTCGGCGTCGATTTCCAAGCAGACGACATCCTCCTCACGCGCGGCGCACACGCCGCGATGACGCACGCGATGGCGACCGTGCTCGATCCCGGCGACGAGGTCGTGTTCGTCAGCCCGCCCTGGTTCTTCTACGAGGCCATGATCCTGGGCGCGGATGCGACGCCCGTCCCGGTTCGCGTGGACGAGTCGACGTGGGACCTGGACGTCGCGGGCATCGCGGGGGCGCTCACGCCCCGAACGCGGATGGTGCTGATCAACACTCCCAACAACCCGACCGGCCGGATCTACCCGGATGAGACGCTCGCGAGCCTGGCGGAGGTCCTGGATCGGCATTCCGAAGCGACCGGGCGCGCCGTCTACCTGCTCTCCGACGAGTCGTACAGCAAGATCCTGTTCGACGGGAACGTGATGCGCTCGCCGGCGCGGCACTACGCGCGCACGCTGGTCGTGCACACGTTCAGCAAGAGCGCGCTCGCGCCGGCCCAACGCCTGGGGTACCTGGCGATGCCCTCCACGATGCCCGACCGAGAGGCGCTCCGGCGCGCGGCGCTCGCCACCACCTTCGCGACCGCGAACGCAGCCCCCGACGCGGTGATGCAGTACGCGCTGCCTGATCTGTTGCACATCACCGTCGACATGGAACATCTGCAGCGGCGCCGGGACCGGCTCCTCGCGGCGCTCCACGCCGCGGGCTACCAGGTGCACACGCCCGAGGCGACGTTCTATCTCCTGGTTCGGTCGCCGATCCAGGACGAGGCCGTCTTCGTCCGGAGGTTGGCGCAGGACAAGGTGCTCGTGATGTCCGGCGACATGTTCGAGATGCCCGGCTACTTCCGGCTGTCGATCACGGCCACCGACGAGATGGTCGAGCGCGCGATCCCGGTCTTCGAGAAGGCGATCCTCGAGCTGGCGTGAACCTTTCGCGAGGAACGCGCTAGGTTGGCAGTGGAGTCGATCCGAGGGAGGTCCGGCATGGACAAGGTCGTGCACTTCGAGATCCCCGTCGATGACAGGGGACGAGCCAAGGAGTTCTACAGCTCGGTCTTCGACTGGGACACGCAGGACCAGGACATGGGCGACGGCATCATCTACACGACGGCCGGGACGGTCGAGGTGGACGAGAAGATGACGCCGAAGGAGCCCGGCGCGATCAACGGTGGGCTGATGGACCGCACGAAGGACACGCCCGCGCCGGTGATCACGATCGGCGTCGACTCGATCGACGATTCGTTGAAGAAGGTCGAGGCGGGCGGCGGCAGCACGATCACGCCAAGGACGGAGATCCCGAACATGGGGGCCTTCGCGTACTTCAAGGACCCCGAGGGCAACGTGACGGGGCTCTGGGAGACCTTGCGCTAAGCCGATCGCAACGCGAACGACGATCCGAGTCACCTGGCCGCAGGTGCTCGCCTGGCGGATGGCCAGGCAATCCCTGGCGCCCAGGTCGTCGGATGCCGTCGCGCAGGTCGTTCGCCGTTCGGCCGGGATCCAGGCGCAGGTGCACTCGGCGGCGGTGCTGGCCGTCGCGCAGCGACGGGCAGCACCGCGCCGAGGAGAGGTCGACCGCGCGCTCTGGCGCGACCGCACGATCGTCAAGACGTGGGCGATGCGCGGGACGCTCCACCTGCTCGCCGCCGACGACCTGCCGGCCGTCGTCGCCACGATGTCGACGCTCCGCACCTGGGCGCAGCCCGCGTATCAACGCTACTTCGGGGTCACTGCGAGCGAGATCGAGCGTGTGCGGGACGCGATCGGCGAGATCCTCGCGGATCGCGTCCTCACGCGTGAGGAGCTCGGCGCGGAGGTCTTGAAGCGCGTGCGGTCGAAGGGCGTGAACGCTCGGCTCGGTTCGGGATGGGGCGAGCTCCTCAAGCCCGCGGCGTTCGCCGGCGCCCTGACCCAGGGGCCGCCGCAGGGCGGCCGCGTGACGTACACCCGCCCCGACACGTGGCTGAAGGCGTGGACGCCGCCGCCCGATCCGGTCGAGGGAGGCGCCGCGCTCGTCCGGTCGTACCTGCACGCGCACGGCCCGGCGACCATGAAGGACGTGGCGTACTGGTGGGCCCGCCAGGGCGTCGCGAAGGTCAAGCCCTGGTTCGCGCGCCTCGGGGACGAGGTCGTCGAGGTCGATGTCGACGGGCAGCCACACCTGATGCTCGCCGCGGACGTCGACTCCCTCCGGCGCCAGCGACCCGATCGGGACGTCCGCCTGCTGCCCGCCTTCGACCAGTACGTGCTCGCCGCCGCTCGCGACATCGAGCACCTGGTGCCGGCGGATCACCGGCCCAGCGTCTTCCGCAAGATCAACGGGTGGATCGCGCCGACGGTCGTGCTCGGCGGTCGCGTCGTGGGCACGTGGTCCCTCGAGAAGGGAGCCATCGTGCCCGACCTGTGGGAGCGCGTGCCGAAGGCAGCGCTCCGGGACGAGATCGACAGGATCGGCGGGGTGACCTCGCCTTCCGACTCGGACAGCGTCGACCGGGCCGTTTGACGCCTCCCTCGACGTTCCAGCACAGTCACCCGACCGACAGCACGGGGGTCCAAGTGTCGAGAGCGTTCCGTACCTCGAT
>JBKOUM010000044.1:0-10065 GCA_046723385.1 Actinomycetota bacterium | reverse complement strand
CTTCAGGATGTCGCTGCTGAACCGCTAGCCACCCGCCTCCTCCGACATGAACTGCTCCAGCAGCCGGTTGAAGCGCACCGGTCGCTCGGCCATGGGGACGTGTCCCGTGCGGTCGAAGATCACGAGCCGGGAATCGCTCAGGTGGCGCTCGAACTCGAGCGAGTCGGCGGCCGAAATGACGCGGTCGTTGCGTCCCCACACGATCAGGGTCGGAACCCGGACGCGCTCCAGCCGGTCCTGGAAGTCGTAGCCGAGCAGCGCGCCGAGGGCGGGGAGGAAGCCGGGTGCGTCCTGGGCGCCGTTGGCGAATTCCCACACCAGCTCCGGGCGAAGCCGGTGCGGCGCGTCGAAGATGTGGCGGTACATCGCGTAGCGGAGCCGCCGGCGCCGCATCTCCTGGGCCCGCAGGCGGAGCAACAGCGGCGCCGAGGCGGCGAGCAGGCGGGCCATCGCCTCGGCGGGCTGACGCCGCACGTGCACCGAGCTGATCCCGGCCGCCGAGACGAGCGCCAGCCTCTCGACCCACTCGGGCTGCGCGATCGCGGTCTCGGCGGCGATGAACCCACCCATCGAGTTGCCGACCAGGACGCACGAATGAAGATTGAGCGCGCGGCAGAACGCGTCCACCAGCGTCCCGTAGTTAATGATCGAGACGTCCCAGGACGGCAGCGGGCTGTCGCCGAACCCCGGCAGGTCGAGCGCGACCACCCGGTGGTCGCGGGCGAAGTGGGGGATGTTCTCGAGCCAGTTCTGCCAGCACCCGGCGAGCCCGTGGACGAACACGATCGGCGGGCCGCCCTCGCCCATCTCGCAGTAGTTGACCCGCGCGCCGTCGATCTCTATCTCGCGTAGGTGCTCGCGCCAGTCGATCCGCAGCCAATCGGGGTTGGGATCGCCGTACGGATCCGGGCCGTCGATGGACGGGGTGGGGGGCGGGGGCTCGGGAAAGCGAGGGAACGGCCATGTCGCCGCGTCGCTGCGCTCCCCGACGGCCATCACGCGTACCCCATCCGCTCGAGGATCGGCACCTCGCGGATCTGCGGCGGCTGGAGGTGGTCCCAGAGGATGCCCCGGGGGCGGTCATAGGCGCGCTGGACCTCGATCACCGCGCGCGGCGTGGCCACCAGGTCGACCGGCAGGTCGTGAGCGGTGACCATCAGATTCTCGCGCAGGATCTGGATTGGGTGGACGGTGGTGCCGACGACGGTGTGCTCGTCGATCTTCCCGGCCTCGACGACGATGGCGTACTCGAGATCCGAGAACCCACCCCCCTTGCCCATCCGGGCGCCGTTCAGGTTCACCGCGACCGAGCCGCACAGCCAGAAATCGATCTCTGGCAGCTCCTCGTCGGCCACGACGCGCCCGTGGCGCAGCGCGCCCTTGATCGTCGCCGCCTCGCGGATCTGGTCCTTGGTCAGCTCCTTGGGGTCCAGGAGGCGGAACGGGTGCGTGTCGCGCAGCCGCGGCACCGCCATGACGACGATCTTGCCTTCCTCGAGCGCGATCCGCCGCGCGTGGGTTTGAGGGGAGTCGGGATTGGCCTTCACGACCCGGGCCCGCCTCCACAGCCGGTGCCCGGACAGGCTCTGCGCCGCCAGCTTCGCCCCGGCGAAGTTCGGGATCCGCCCCTCGGCGCCGGGGAACCGCGACACGCCCTCGCGGTCCATTGCCTTCCACACGTCCTTGCGGACCCGATCCTTGCTTCGCATCGCTGTCCGGTTCACCAGGGGCTCACCGGCGGGCCGTCGAGAGGTGCGAGAATCGGGCGCGATGGATCCGGAGCGTACCCCCCGCGCCGGGAGCTTGGAATCGATCGAGACGCCCCATGTCGGCGGCGACCCGGAAGGGGACCGCGCCGAGATCGCCGGGATGCCCCACGTCGAGGAACAGCTGCCCGCGGCCCCCGCGGAGCGGATGCGCGAGCTGCTGCCCGCGCTCGAGCCGGAGCGCCGGGTCACCGATTGGGGCCGCTCCGAACGGGTCGAGGCGGCCCTGGATCGCACCCTGGTCGAGTTCTTCTACCGCTACTGGTTCCGGTGCGAGGTGGAGGGGATCGAGAACGTCCCCGCGGAGGGGGGCGCGCTGCTGGTCTCGAACCACTCCGGCGCGCTGCCGCCCGACGCTGCGGTGATCGCCAAGGCGATCCGCGAGGAGCATCCCCGTCCGCGGCCGCTGCACATCACGGTCGAGCATTTCTTCAAGGGATACCCGGGGTTCTCGGCGCTGATTCCCAAGATCGGCTGCGTTCCCGCACATCCGGCCAACGTCCATCGCCTGCTTTACGACGAGCGCCAGCTCGTGCTCGTCTTCCCCGAGGGCCGCAAGGGGACGGAGAAGACCTACAACCGGCGCTACCGGCTGCGGCGGTTCGGGCGGGGCGGTTTCGTCGAGGCGGCCGCGCGCGGGGAGGCGAAGCTCGTCCCCGTGTGCGTGGTCGGGGCGGAGGAGGCGATGCCGATCTTCGCCCAGGTCAACTTCCTGCGCCGGCTCACCGGGCTGCTCTACTTCCCGATCACCCCGACCTTTCCGTGGCTCGGGCCGCTGGGGATGTTCGCCTACCTGCCGGCCAAGTTCAGGATCCGCTTCCTCGAGCCGATCGACACCGCGAACGTGTCGGTCGATCCGGCGCCCGACACCGCGCAGGTGCAGACCCTCGCCCAGGAGGTGCGGGCCCGGATCCAGGAGAACCTCGACGACATGCTCGCCGCGCGGCGCTCCGTGTGGTTCGGCTGAGCGCTCCCGTCGCCGTGGGGGAGGAGGCGAAGGGCGCGCCGAGGACGCCCCACCGCACGAAGCGGGTGCTGGTCACGGGTCTTTCGACCTACTGGGGCAGCCGGCTCGCCCAGGCGCTGGAATCGCATCCCGAGATCGAGGCGATCGTGGGGGTCGACTCGAGCGAGCCGATGCACGAGCTGGGCCGGACCGAGTTCGTCAGGGTGTCGAACCAGCACTCGCTGATCGGCCGGATCGTGCGGGCCGCGGAGCTCGACACGGTCGTCGACACGCGCCTGATCGTCAATGCGATCACCGCGTCCGCCCATCTGGCGCATGAGAACAACGTCATCGGGACGATGAACATCCTCACCGCGTGCGCGGGCGCGGACTCGCCGGTGCGGCGGTTCGTGTTCAAGAGCTCGTGCCACTACTACGGGTGCGAGCAGGACGATCCGGCCTTCTTCACGGAGGCGATGACCAGGCCGCACCCACCGCGCACCGCGATCGAGCGGGACGTCGTCGAGGCGGAGGGGGGTGTCGCGGAGTTCGCGGAGCGCCGCTCGGACGTGGCGGTGACCGTGCTTCGATGCGCCAACGTCCTCGGCCCCGACGTGGTCACCCCGCACACGCGGATGCTCGCGTTGCCGCTCGTCCCCATGGTGCTGGGGTTCGACCCCCGCTACCAGTTCGTGCACGAGGACGACGTCGTGCGGGCCCTCGAGCACGCCGTGTTCGACGACGTCCCCGGGACCTACAACGTCGCCGCCGACGGGGTGCTCGCGCTGTCGGAGGTGATCGGGCTGCTCGGCAAGCGCCCCCTGCCCGTGCTCCCACCGTGGGGCACCGGCGCACTCGCCGCGCCGCTTCGCCGGGTCGGGTTCCGGATCCCGGACGAGATGGTGAACCAGCTCCGCTTCGGGCGGGGGGTCGATAACCGCAAGCTCAAGGCGACCGGCTTCCGCTACGAGTACACGACGCGCGAGGCGGTGCTCAAGTTCGGCGAGCACTTGAGGCTGCACCCGGTCGTGCGCGGCACCGAGCCCGCCTACACGTACGAGAAGGAGGTCGAGGAGTTCCTGCGCTGGAGCCCGCACGTGCGGCGCGAGCGCAAGGACGAGGAACCGTTAGGTTTGTGAGGCGTGACGCAAGGGGGTTTGCAGCCGACCGCGAATGGAAAACCGCGGTGACGGATGCCTACACTTATCGGACGCGATTTCAGACCGCGCCGTAAGCGGTCGACGATATAGCGTCGGGGAACGGACCTTTGGGGATGAAGCGACTGACGAACAGAGGCAGCGGGGTGCAGATCGCGCTGGTAGCGGCCGTTCTCGTGCTGCTGGTGGGCGCGGTCGGCGCCTACGCGCTCGACGCCGCCAACCGCGACAAGATCGCCGACGGCGTCACCGTGGGGGGCGTCGACGTCGGCGGTGAGAGCACCGACGACGCCAAGCGGATGCTCCGGGCGAAACTCGTGGAGCCGCTCGAGCACCCCGTCACGGTCACCCACGAGAAGCAGAAGTTCACCCTGTCGCCCGAGGAGATCGACGTCCGCGCGGACATCGACGGGATGGTCGACGAGGCCCAGGATGTGAGCCAGGAGGGCGGGCTTCCGAGCCGCCTCGTCCGGTACGCGACCGGCGGCGAGGTCGACCGCGAGATCACGCCGCGGATCTCGTACTCGAACGACGCCGTCGACGACTTCATCGCCGGCGTGGCCGCGAAGGTCAACCGCGACCCCCAGGACGCGACCGTCGATCCCACGCCGACCAGCCTCACGCCCGTGCCGGCGCAGGACGGGATCCAGCTTCGCGCCGAGGATCTCCGCGAGAAGGTCGACGCCGCGCTTCAGTCGCCGAAGGCGCGCACCGTCGAGGCGAGGGTCGTTCGCACCGAGCCCGAGGTGACGGAGAAGGAGCTGGCGAGCCAGTACCCGAGCTACATCACGATCGAGCGGGGCAGCTTCACCCTGCGCCTGTTCAGGGACCTCAAGCTGGCGAAGGAGTACACGATCGCGGTCGGGGCGCAGGGGTACGACACCTCCGCCGGGCTGTACGACATCCAGAGCAAGCAGGTGAACCCCACCTGGTACGTGCCCGACGAGGCGTGGGCCGGTGACCTGGCGGGCACGACGGTCCCGCCGGGGCCCGACAACCCGCTCCAGGCGCGCTGGATGGGGTTCAACGGCGGGGCCGGGATTCACGGCACGAGCGACGTGGGCTCGCTGGGGAGCGCGGCGTCGCACGGCTGCATCCGGATGGCGGTCCCGGACGTGATCGAGCTGTACGACCAGGTCGACGTAGGCACGCCGGTGTACATCTTCTAGAGGCCTGGTCGCCCTCGCGGCGAACCTGATCTCATGCCCGAGCAGCCCGATCGGGGCGAGCTGAGCGCCGCGTGGCGCGACGCGCTGACGCGCTTCGACCGCGATCTGCAGACCCGTGGCGCGTCCGCGAACACACGGCGCGCCTACGGCGTAGACCTGCAGCAGTTCGGCGCCTGGGCGACGGCTCGCGGGCTCGAGCCCGAGGAGGTCGCCTACCGCCGGCTGCGCGGTTACGCGGCGGCGCTGTCGGATCGCGGGCTGGCTCGGGCGAGCGTGGCGCGCAAGCTCGCCGCGGTGCGCAGCCTGTACACGCACCTCGTCACCGTCGACGAGGTGGCGCAGAACCCCGCCGAGCTGCTGCCGAACCCGAAGCGCGACTCGCGCCTCCCGCGCGTGCTGGCGCGAGGTGAGGTCGGCGCGCTCCTGGACCGGATCCCGGCCGGGACCCCGCTGGAGATTCGCGACCGGGCGATGTTGGAGCTCGCGTACTCGTGCGGCCTGCGGTGCAGCGAGATCATCGGGCTGGACACGGCCGACGCGGACTTCGACGCCGAGGTGGTGCGGGTGTCCGGGAAGGGGGGCAAGACGCGGCTCGTCCCGATCGGCGAGCCCGCGCAGCGAGCGGTCGACCGCTATCTGACCTCGGCCCGCCCCGCGCTCGACACGCGGGGTGATGCCGTTGCGCTGTTCCTGTCGCGCCGCGGACGCCGGCTCTCCCCCTCGGACGTTCGCCGGCGGTTGGAGCGCTGGGTGCGCGAGGCGGCGATCGCGGGCGGCGTATCCCCCCACACCCTGCGCCACTCTTTCGCCACCCATCTGCTGGAGGGCGGAGCGGATCTGCGCTCGATCCAGGAGCTGCTCGGGCACGCCAGCGTCTCCACCACGCAGGTGTACACGCGAGTCGAGCCGTCGCGCCTGCGCCGCGAGTACTCGAAGGCCCATCCGCGCGCGTAGACGGGCCGGACAACGACCTTGCAGACCTCCCAAGCGACGGCATCCGGGGCGTTAGTGGGTAACGTGTAGACACCGTCGTGGAGGGGACGCGGGCGATGGAGACCAAGGTGAAGGCAGTCGAGCTCCGAGAGCTCTGGCACCGCTGGAAAGACGAGGGGGATGAGAGGGCCCGTGAGCGGCTCGTGGTCGCATACTCGCCCCTGGTCAAGTACGTCGCGGGACGGATGGCGTCGGGTCTTCCCTCGCACGTCGAGGAGGCGGACCTGATCTCGTACGGCCTGCTCGGCCTGATCGGGGCGATCGAGCGCTACGACCCCGAGCGCGAGATCAAGTTCGAGACCTTCGCCGTGTCGCGGATCAAGGGGGCGATCATCGACGAGCTGCGCTCGCTCGACTGGGTGCCGCGCTCCGTGCGGGCTCGCGCGCGCGAGGTCGAGAAGGTGCACGCAAGGTTGGAGCACGACCTTAGGCGGACGCCGACCGAGGAGGAGATGGCGAGCAAGCTGGGCATGGATCTCGACGATTTCCGCGATGCCCTGCTCGAGATCGCGAACTCGTCGGTGCTGGCGCTCGACGACCTGTGGACGGTCGCCGATCCGGGTGGCGGCCAGATCTCGCTGCTCGACACGATCCGCGACCCGGCCGCGGTCGACCCCCACGAGGAGATCGACGCCAACGAGCTCAAGGATCGGCTCGCCGAGGCGATCGAGGGGCTCCCGGACCGGGAGCGGCTGGTGATCGCGCTGTACTACTACGAGAACCTGACCCTGCGCGAGATCGGCGAGGTCCTCGGCGTGACCGAGTCGCGCGTCTCCCAGCTCCACACCAAGGCCGTGATCGGCCTGCGCTCCAACCTTCAGCCCGTCGCGTAGGCCATATATTGCGCGTATGGGGCATCAGCCGCCGGATCGGATCCGGAACGTGGCGCTGGTCGGGCATCGCGGCACCGGGAAGACGAGTCTCAACGAGGCGATCCTGTTCGAGGCCGGGATCGTCAACCGCCTCGGCCGGGTGGAGGACGGGACCACGGTCTCCGACAGCGAGGAGGACGAGCGGGAGCGCGAGATGTCGATCGGGGCGGGCGTCGCCTCGTTCGAGCACTCGGGCCGCAAGATCAACCTGATCGACACTCCGGGTGAGTCGAGCTTCATCGCCGACACACTGGCCAGCCTGCGGGTGGTCGACGCGGCGGTGGTCGTCGTCAACGCGGTGATGGGGGTCGAGGTCCACACCGAGCGGCTGTGGACCCGGGCCGACGAGGAGGGTCTCGCGCGGTTGGTGTTCGTGAACATGCTCGACCGCGAGCGCGCCGACTTCTTTCGCACCCTCGACTCGCTGAAGGAGTCGTTCGGCCCCCACGTCGTCGCGACCGAGATCCCTATCGGCTCTGAGCACGAGGTGCGCGGCGTCGTCGACCTGATCGACATGAAGGCGTTCGAGTACGAGGGCGAGGGACGCGGAAACTCGAAGGAGATTCCCGTTCCCGAAGAGCTCGCGGCCCAGGCGGAGGAGTACCGCGAAAAGCTGATGGACGAGGTGGCGGAGAACTCCGACGAGCTGATGGAGCGCTACCTCGAGGGCGAGGAGATCTCGCACGAGGAGATCGTCACGGTGCTGAAGCAGGGGGTGACCGGCGGCTCGCTGTTCCCGGTCACGTGCGGCGTGGCGACGAAGAACCTGGGCACCAACCGCCTGCTCGAGGCGCTGGTCGAGGACCTTCCCTCGCCCGCGATGCGCGGCGCCGTCACCGCGCTCGGCCCCGACGACGAAGAGGTCGAGATCGAGCCGGACCCGGACGGCGACCTCGTCGCCTACGTGTTCAAGACCCTGGCCGATCCCTACGCGGGCCGGATCAACCTGCTCCGCGTCTACTCCGGGGTGCTGAAGAGCGACTCCCAGGCCACCAACGTGACGCGCCGTGCCAAGGAGCGCATCGGACAGCTGTCGGCGCCGCACGGCAAGGAGATGGAGGCGATCGACGAGCTCGGGCCCGGCGACATCGGCGCGGTGGCGAAGCTCAAGGAAACGCGCGCCGGCGACGTGCTGGCGACCAAGGACGCGGGGATCTCGTTCCCGCCGCTCGACCTGCCGGCGCCTGTGATGGCGTTCGCCTTCGAGCCGAAGACGAAGGGCGACGAGGAGAAGGCGGCGGCCGCTGTGCGCCGGCTGGAGGAGGAGGACCCGACGCTCGACGTCCACCGCGACCCGCAGACGGGCGAGCAGATCATCGCCGGACTGACCCAGGTCCACGTCGAGGTGATCACCGACCGCATGAAGCGCCGGTTCGGCGCGGAGATCAACCTCAAGCCGCCCCAGGTCCCGTACATCGAGACGATCCGCAAGCCGGCCAAGGCGCATGGCCGCTACAAGAAGCAGACCGGCGGCCGCGGCCAGTTCGGCGACTGCCACATCGAGATCTCGCCGGCGGAATCGGGGGCGGGATTCGAGTTCGAGAACAAGATCAAGGGCGGGGTGATCCCCAGCGGCTTCATCCCCGCGGTCGAGAAGGGGATCGAGGAGGCGATGGCGGGCGGCGTGCTGGCCGGCTACCCGGTCAAGGACGTCCACGTGCGGTTGTACGACGGCCAGCACCACAGCGTGGACTCCTCCGAGATGGCGTTCAAGATCGCCGGCTCGATGGCCTTCAAGCAGGCCGCCGCGGAGGCCGATCCCGTCCTGCTCGAGCCGATCATGCAGATGACGATCTCGGTGCCCGAGGAGGCGGTGGGGGACGTGATCGGGGACCTCAACTCCCGCCGCGGTCGCCCGCTCGGGATGGAGCCCAAGGGCTCGATGACCGAGGTCAAGGCCGAGATCCCGATGGCCGAGGTGCTCGACTACGCGCCCGACCTGCGCGCGATCACCGGCGGGCGCGGCGACTACACGATGGAGTTCGAGCGCTACGAGGAGATTCCCGGCCACCTGTCACAGAAGGTCATCGACGCCGCCCGGCAGGACCAGGAGGACAAGGTCAAGGCCTGAAAAATTGCGGTCGTGCAGGCGTAATCTGCGCCGCCGCGACCGAGTCGGCCAGGACACGTTGCTACCTTGCGCCGCGTGGAGGCCGAGAGCCTCGAACCACAGGTGTGCGACGTTTGCGGGCGGCACATGCTGCCCGGGGAGCACACCCGCGAGTACCTCACGCCCCAGCGGGAGCCCCGCGCCGTGTGCGACCTGTGTCGCACCAAGGCACAGCGCGCGGGGTGGGTGCGCGCGGACCGTGCCCCGGCGCCCTCGCCGGACGAGCACGATGACGAGAAGCCGCGCCGCCGGCTGCGCTTCCGACCCAGGATCTCGCTCGTCCGCAACCCGCCGCGCGGCGAGACGGACGGCCGGGACAAGGAGCCCGAGCAGAGCGAGGAGGGCGTGCGGGATCGGCGTGAGCCTTCCCGTGGCCGCCGCCGGCGTCGTCCCCGCGGCGCCGCCGAGACCCCCGAGCGCCGCATCCGTCGCGCCATCGACCGCTTCAACCGCAGCGAGCACCGGCGCACAGTGGCGGGCCTGACCCGTTCGCTGGGCAGCCCCCGAGTCGCCGCGATCACCCCCGCCGACTCGCCCGACCGGGTGCGGCTCACGGTGGCATGGGATCTGTCGTGGTACCAGTGGCAGGTCGAGCTGTCCGAGCGCGACACGGCGGTCCATTCGCTCGGCACCGGCACGGAGATGAGCGAGCTCGGCCCGGCGGACCGGGCGTGGAACGCGCGTGCCGGCGAGGACGGCCGCCTGCAGCTCCGCCCCAGCGGCAACGGCGACGGCGAGCTGCCGCCGCCCGACGAGTCCGCGTGAGCACCCAGCAGCCGCCGGGCTCCCGGCGGCTCGTGGTCAACGTCGACGGCGGCGCGCGGGGCAATCCGGGGCCTGCAGCCGTCGCGGCGGTGATCTCCACTCCCGGCGGCGAGGTGGTGGAGAAGCACGGCGAGCGAATCGGCCACGCCACCAACAACGTCGCCGAGTACCGCGCGCTGCTGTTCGGGCTGGACCGCGCCCGGTCACGCGGCGCGCGCGACGTGGAGCTCGTGTGCGACTCGGAGCTCATCGTGCGCCAGGTGAGCGGCGAGTACAAGGTCAAGGAC
>JBKOUM010000093.1:0-6997 GCA_046723385.1 Actinomycetota bacterium | reverse complement strand
CGCCGCCGTCACCCCCCCCCGCCCCACCCTGTCCTTCCTGACCGACGACCGGAGCTTCGCGTACGTCGGGTACGACGGTGACACGGTGGTCGCGTTCGCCTGGGGAAGTGCGCTCACGCATCCCGAGGGAGGGACGATCCTGGTCCTCGCCGGCCTGCACGTCGCCGAAGCGGCGAGGATGAAGAAGGCGGGCAAGGAGCTCGTCGACGCGTTCGTGGCAGACGGACGCGCCGCGGGTCTCGCGCGGATGTGGATGCTGACGGACGCGGGGCACCGCGCCGCCAAGCTCCTCTACGAGGGCGCTCCAGATCCCGGCGACGCCAAGGTCGACACGCCCTGGTGGATCCTCGGGTAAGTCATCAGCGCGCTGAGATAATCCCGGTTCGTGCGATACGACTCGATCCTGGATGCGATCGGTGAGACGCCGCTGGTCGGCATCCCCCGGATGTCGGCCCAGCCGAACGTTCGACTCTGGGCCAAGCTCGAAGGGCAGAACCCCACCGGGTCCACCAAGGATCGCATCGCGCTCGCGATGGTCGAAGCCGCGGAAGCGTCGGGCGAGTTGACGGAGGGCAAGCAGATCCTGGAGCCCACGTCGGGGAACACGGGGATCGCGCTCGCGATGGTCGCCCGTCGGAAGGGCTATCCGATCACCGTCGTGATCCCCGACAACGCGAGCGAGGAGCGGATCGGGCTCCTGCGGTTGTTCGGCGCGGAGATCGTGTTCTCCGACGGAGCGAAGGGCACGAACGGCTCGATCGAGGTCGCCCGTGCCTTGGCGCAGGACGACCGCTACTTCATGCCATTCCAGTACGGGAACGCGGCGAACCCCGACGCGCACGAGAAGGGCACCGCGCAGGAGATCATCCGCGATCTCCCAGTGATCACGCACTTCGTGGCGGGGATGGGGACCGGCGGCACGCTCACCGGCGTCGGGCGGGGGCTCCACGCACACAACGAGGACATCAAGGTGGTCGCCGCCGAACCGGAGCTAGGGGACCTGGTGTACGGCCTCCGTTCGCTCGACGAGGGGTTCATCCCGCCGATCTTCGATCCGGAGCAGATCGATCGGAAGTTCCTGGTGAACTCGACGGACTCGCTCCGCGCGACGCGGGAGCTGACGACCCGCGAGGGGATCTTCGCGGGGATCAGCAGCGGCGCCGTGATCCACGTCGCCCAGAGGATCGCCCCGGAGCTCGACGGAGGGGACATCGTCTGCTTCCTTCCCGACGGGGGATGGAAGTACCTCTCGACGCACGCGTGGTCCGAGGATCTCTCGGTCGCCGAGAAGGGCGTCGAGGAGTCGCTGTGGTGGTAGATCTGTGACCGACGACCGCCCGATCGGTGTGTTCGACTCCGGCGTGGGCGGGCTCACGGTCGCGCGCGCGATCCTGGACCTGCTCCCGCACGAGTCGCTGATCTACGTGGGCGACGCGGCCCACTTCCCGTACGGTCCGCGACCCGTGGAGGAGATCCGCGGCTACGCGATGGAGATCGCGTCCTCCCTCGTCGATCGCGGCGTGAAGCTCTTGGTCGTCGCCTGCAACTCGATCGAGGTCTCCGCGATCGGCGACATCGCGGTGGCGCACGGGGTCCCGGTCGTCGGCGTGGTCAACCCGGGCGCGCGCGCCGCGATCCGCGCGACGCGGAACGGCATCGTCGGCGTGATCGGGACCGAGGCGACGATCCGAACCGGCGCGTACCAGCGCGCGATCGGCTCGGCGGTCGAGCTCCACGCCGTCGCGTGCCCCTCGTTCGTGGAGCACGTGGAGCGCGGAGATACAACCTCCCTGCAGCTGCGAGGGGCCGCTCGCGGGTATCTTGCACCGCTGAGAGAGAGAGGTATCGACACCTTGATCCTGGGATGCACGCATTACCCGCTGCTCTCGGGCCTGCTCCAGATGGAGATGGGTCCGGACGTGGTGCTCGTGTCGTCGGCCGAGGAGACGGCCAAGGACGTCTACGCGGAGCTCCTGCGCGACGACCGGCTCGCGGCGGCCGCCGACCCTCCGCACCACGAGTTCCTCACCACCGGTGAGGCTGATCCCTTCCGCGACGTGGCCGAGCTGTTCCTGGGCGGCGAGCTCTCGCACGTGAAGGCGACCCGTCTCGAGGCGAGGGCGTCCGGATGAAGCTCACCGTCCTGGGGGCCCAGGGGACGTGGCCAGGCCCCGGAGGCGAGTGTTCGGGCTACCTCGTGTCGCACGAGGGCTACCACCTGTGGATGGACGCGGGGACGGGGACCTTCTCGCGCCTCCAGGAACAGATCCCCGCGGGTGAGATCGGGGCGGTGTTGATCAGCCACGGTCACGCCGACCACTTCATCGACATGATCCCCGCGTTCTACGCGCGTCATTACGGCAAGCTCGGCGGGTCCGGTCTCCCGTGCTTCTCCCCGGAAGGCTTCATGGATCTCGCCGCGCTCCTCGTGTCGGAGAACGGACGCAACGTCCTCGCGGAGGCGTTCGCCTTCTCGCACATCAGCGATGGGGACACCTTCGACGTCGGTCCGTTCCGCGTTTCGGCCTTCGAGATGACGCACATCGGCGTGTATTCCCTTGGATACCGGATCGAGGTCGACGGGACGACCCTCGCGTACACGGGCGACACAGGGCCGTGCGATGCCGCGATCGAGGTTGCGAAGGGCGCGGACCTCTTCCTCTGCGAAGCGACGTACCAGAACGACTCCACGCTCACGTACTTCCACCTGAGCTCCGCTCAGGCGGCCGAGCACGCCTCGCGCGCGGGGGTGGGCCGACTCCTGCTCACCCACGTGACCCCGGATCTGGACGCGAACGTGTCGCGCGAGCAGGCGGAGGCGGTCTGGGACGGCTCGATCGACGTCGCGACGCCCGGGTCCGTCTGGGAGGTGCGCGCGTGACTCGCCCGGACGGTCGCGCGGCCGGCGAGCTCCGTCCGATCGTGTACGAGCTCGGCTACCAGGAGTGGGCCGACGGCTCGGTGCTGTTCTCGATGGGCAGGACGCGCGTCCTGTGCGCGGCCACGCTCGCCGAGGAGACCCCTCGGTGGCTCCGCGGCACGGGCCGCGGCTGGGTCACGGGCGAGTACTCGATGCTTCCCGCCTCGACGATGGAGCGGTCCTCTCGTGAGGTCAACAAGGGCCGACCGGGTGGCCGGACCCAGGAGATCCAGCGCCTGATCGGTCGCGCGCTCCGGAGCGTCACCGACCTGGATCGGCTCGGCGAGCGCATGGTGACGGTCGATTGCGACGTCCTGCAGGCCGACGCCGGAACGAGGACCGCCTCGATCACCGGGGGCTACCTGGCGCTCGCACTCGCCCTCCGGAAGCTGGGCGAAGCCGGAGGCGGGCTGCTGAAGGACTCCGTCGCGGCGGTGTCGGTCGGGCTCGTCGAGGGCGAACCGAGGCTCGACCTCTGTTACGAAGAGGATGCGGGCGCCGAGGTCGACTTCAACGTCGTGATGACGGGTGGCGGAGCCCTCGTCGAGGTGCAGGGGACGGCGGAGGGTGAACCGTTCAGCCGTGCGCAGCTCGACGACCTGCTAGATCTGGCCGCCGCCGGGATCGCGCAGCTCTCCAAGGTCCAGGCCGAAGCGCTCGGCGTCTGAGGCATGACGGTCCCGACCCGGATCGCGCTGGCGACGCGGAACCCCCACAAGATCCGTGAGCTGACACGCATCTGTGCGGACTGGCCGGCCGAGTGGGCGTCGATCCAGGACCACGACCCGGCGATGTTCCCGGACGTGGACGAGACGGGCGAGACCTACCTGGAGAACGCGATCCTGAAGGCGACGGCCGTGGCGAGCGCTGCCGGGATGGCCGCGCTCGCGGAGGACTCCGGCATCGAGGTGGACGCCCTCGGCGGGAAGCCGGGCCCGCGAAGCGCCCGCTTCGCGGGCCCGGACGCCCCGGATGAGCGCAACCTGGCCGAGCTGATCCGGGCGATCCGGGGGGTGCCCGCGGCCGGGCTCACCGCCCGTTACCGGTGCCTGGCCGTCCTGGTCCCAGAGGAGGGGGGCGAGGTCGTCCACGCGGAGGGCGTTTGCGAGGGAACGCTCGTGACGAAGCCCCGAGGGGACGACGGTTTCGGGTACGACCCGATCTTCGTCCCCGTCGGGTGGGACCGGACGATGGCGCAGCTCCGGCCGGATGAGAAGGACCGGATCAGCCATCGCGGGCGGGCGCTCCGTTCGCTCCGCGAACGGCTCTGAGGCGGCCCACTGTTGCTGCCACGCAGCATCCCATACCGAACTCAAGGTAGGCCCGGCGGCCGCCGAGGACTCTTCCGTGGATGTCGACGACCGCGACAAGCGGGCGCTTCCGCTGGAAGCGTTCCTTTCGGGGCGCCCGCCGGCTTACGTCCTGGCGGTCGCCATCGCGTTCGTCTTCGCCGTCGGCGTGACCGATCACTTCATGGGGGCGAACGTCTCGCTCGCACCGTTCTACGTCCTCCCGATCCTGATCGCGACGTGGAACCTCGGGAGGGCGTGGGGCTTCCTCGTCGCCGGCCTGGCCGCGATCGCGATGCAGCTCGCCCATGTGCGGGCGTTCGAGACCAACGTGCTCGTGCCGTCGTGGAACGCCTTCGTCTGGTACGTGGTGTTCCTGTTCGTCGTCTGGTTGCTCGCGATCATCCGGGATCACGTCGATCGGCAGCGGAGCAAGCTGGCGTCGCAAGAAGAGGTGTCCGACGACCTGCGGGCGCAGAACGACATGAAGAACACGCTCCTGCGAGCCGTCTCCCACGATCTGAAGGGACCGCTCGCCGGGATCATCGGCGCGATGCAGACGATCCGCCGCGCCGAGCAGCTGTTGCTGACCGACGTCGAGCTCAACGACCTCTACGGCGTGATCGAACAAGCCGGGACGAAGGCGTCTCGACTCGTCGACGATCTGTTGGATCTGGACCGTCTGCGGCGTGGACAGCTCCAGCCGGAGCGGGAGCCGACCGACATCGGTGCGCTGGCCGACCGGCTCGCCCATGAGCTCCCCTCGCTGTCGGGTCGCCCGGTGCGGATCGAGAGCGAGAAGGGTCTGCTCGCCGATGTGGACACGGCGAAGGTCGAGCGGATCGTCGAGAATCTGCTCAACAACGCGGCGCGCCATACGCCCGCCGGGACGCCGATCCAGATCGACGTCCTCGAGGAGGATCGCGGCGTGATCGTGGTCGTCGAGGACCAGGGTCCCGGCGTGCCCGACGACATCAAGGACGAGATCTTCGAGCCCTTCCGGCAAGGGGAGGGCGCCCGCGGCGGTGTCGGGATCGGTCTCTCCCTCGTGAAGCGGTTCGCCGAGCTCCACGGCGGGTCCGCGCGGATCGAAGATCGGCCGGGCGGCGGAGCTCGGTTCGTGGTGACGCTGCCGGGCGAGGTCCAGCATCTGCTCCAACCGGCGCCGCTCCGGGCCGTCTGATCGGGCACGCGGCACGTTCGTCAGAGATGTTGCGTTGAAGAGATCGTGCTCATCTGCCGATACCTAAGGGGACCGCGCGACGAACGTGCGGACGCTCTGAAGGCTCGGAGGAGGTCAAGGCGATGAGAGGGAGAGGTGTTCTCGCCGCCACCCTGCTCGCGTTCGTCGCCCCCGTGGTGGCTTCCGCGGTCGCACGGGCGGGGACCGACACGGGCGACCCCGGCATCGCCGTCACGACGCCGAGTCCGGCCGGCTACACGAGCTTCGGGGGCATCCGCCTGCAGGCGATCGGCGCGTCGGGGCCCACGTTCGATGAATACCTCGGCGTCGCGGACCTCACGCCCGCGACGAACCGGGTCGAGATGAACTTCTCTCCCGCGAGCTTCGCGCTGAACGGCAACTCGGGCGGTACGTCCGGGGACTGTTCCGGCAACTACGCCGTCGGCTCCGTCGCGACGCCCGCGACGAACGCCGTCTCCCTCACGTGGGACCCTACGGCTGGCACGCTCACGTCTCGGCTGGCCGATGCGACGCTGACGTGCACGATCGTGTTCCGGAACTTCACGCAGGAGCTCGCGACGGCCAAGGGCTGGACCCTCGCGCGCGTACAGTCTGAGCTCGCCGACGTGAATGCGCTGCAGGTCACGGCGGACGACCGTCAGTCGGGGTCGCTCGTCACGTTGACCCGTGGGGCCGTCGACGGCGGCGTCCCGCTCAGCGACATGGACCCGGGCCGCGGCGCCAGCAGCACCTGGCTCGGCACCGGATACGACTTCGACGCCCCGAACGGCTTCACCCTGTCGGGGTCGCTCAACCTCGGGGGGACCTTCGGAACGTGCGAGAGCACCTGCGCGCTCCAGATCACCTTCGGCCACTTCACGCCGCCGAACCGGGCGCCCGTCGTGCGTGACCACGCGGGGAACGCGACCGGGTTCCGAGGCGAAACGCTCTCGACGGGCGGCTCCTTCACGGATCCCGATGGTGATCCGCTCACGATCAGCGGCTCGGGCGCCGGGACGGTGACCGATCACGGCGACGGAACGTGGTCCTGGCGGTACGTCCCCCGCGGGGTGGGGAACGACTCGGTGTCCGTCAGCGCGTCGGACGGGAAGGGCGGCACGGCGACCGACGTCTTCGCCTGGACGGCCGAAGATCACCCGCCGGCCGTGGACGACCACGCGTCGGACGCCTCCGGAGACGAGGGCGACACCCTCTCGACGCATGGCTCCTTCTCCGACGCCGACGGCGATCCGCTCACGATCGGCGCATCCGGCGCCGGGACGTTGACGGATCACGGCGACGGAACCTGGTCCTGGACGCACGGGCCTGCCGACGACGGGTCCGGCTCCGTGACCGTCACGGCCTCGGACGGCCAGGGAGGGACCGCGACCGACACGTTCGCGTGGTGGGCCGGCAACGTCCCGCCGTCGATCGTGTCCCTGACGCCGAGCGCGACGACGGTCCTCGCCGGCGCCGACGTGACGTGGACCGTCGTCGCGACCGACCCCGGCACCGACGACACGTTCACGTGGTCGTTCGACGGCGGCGCCGGCGTTGCGGGCGGGCTGACGACCACGTACACGACCAGCTACGACACGTGCGGCA
>JBKOUM010000164.1:0-4519 GCA_046723385.1 Actinomycetota bacterium | reverse complement strand
GGCGTGAACACCGGACCGGTCGCCGTCGGCGCCGCCTCCGACCGCAACATCGTGATCGGGGCGGAGGTGAACGCGGGCGCTCGCCTCCAGCAGGCGGCCGAGCCGGGGGAGATCCTGGCCGGCGCGACCACGGTGCAGCTCGCGCGGGGCCTCGTGGAGTTCGGCGACCCGCGGGTGATCCCGGCGAAGGGCTTCGAGGACCCGGTGACCGCGAGACCGGTCGTGCGCCTGCTGGAGCGGCCGCGAACCGACCGCTCGAAGGTCCCGCTGGTCGATCGCCGGCGCGAGCTCTCGCTCCTGGAGGACATCTTCGAGCGCGCGGCGAGCCGCGAGCGCGCCCACCTGGTGACGCTCCTGGGCGAGCCGGGGATCGGCAAGAGCCGAGTGGCGGAGGAGTTCTTGGCCCGTCTGCCCGAGGGAACGAAGGTCCTCACCGGTCGTTCGAGTTCGTTCGAGGAGTCCGTCACGTTCTGGCCGCTCGCCCAGATGCTGTACCGAGAGATCGGGGAGGAGCGGGACGCCTCGGAGGACCGGGTGTTCGAGCGCCTCGGCGACCTGGTGCGCGCGTTCGTCCCCGGGGACGAGCTCGACGAAGCCGTCCGGCGGCTGGGGTTGGCCCTCGGGCTCGGTGGCACGGGCACCGAAGAGGATCGGTTCCACCTGGCCGAGGTACGGCGCGGCGTCCTCACGTGGCTGACGGCGATCGCGTCGGACGGCCCGGTCGTGATGGTCTTCGAGGATCTCCAGCAGGCCGATCCGCTCCTCCTGGACCTGATCGAGCAGCTCGTGAAGGAGGCACGGCGCGTCCCGCTGATGGTCGTGTGCGTGGCCCGCTGGGACTTCCTCGAGGAACGACCCAACTGGGCCGGCGGGATCGGGGACGCCGCGACCCTGCGGGTGGAGCAGCTCGCGGAGGAGCACGCGATCCGCCTGGCGATGGAGGCGGGCGGGCTCGACCACGACGCCGCCGAACGCGTTGCGCGCCACGCCGGCGGCAACCCGTTCTTCATCATCGAGATCACGGCGATGATGGCGCGAGAAGAGCGCGACCTCCCGCCGAGCGGCGCGTCGGCGCGCGCGCTCCTCCCGCCGACGGTGCAGGCGGTCATCGCGGCCCGGATCGATCAGCTTTCCTGGCCCGCTCGGACGCTCGTCCGCCGGGCGTCGATCTTCCCGCGCGGCCGGTTCGACGAGGAGGAGCTGGCGATCGTGGCCCCTCCCGACGCCGACGCTCTCGCGGAGGCCGAGGAGGAGGAGCTCTTGATCCGCGATCCCGCGGCCCCCGGCGTCTGGGCCTTCTACAGCGACGTGATCCGGGACGTCGCGTACGACTCCCTCGCCAAGCGCGAGCGTCAGCGGCTCCACCTCCTCGTGGCCGACGCGTTGTCGGGGTCGGGGACGACGGACCGGTACCCGCGTGCGATCGCCTTCCACCTGGAGCAGGCCGCGCGCGCGGCGTCGGATCTGGATCCCAAGGAGCGGTCGATGGCGGACCGCGCCGTCGAGGCGCTCGCCCACGCCGGCGACATCGCTCGCCGCAGGATCGAATCCAGGGCCGCGGCCGACCTGTACGGGCGGGCGCTCGCGCTCGCCGGACCGGAGGATGCCTGGGACGGTCGCGAGGCGTGGATCGTCTCGATGCTCGGCGAGGCGCGTTACTGGCTGGGCGACTTCGATGAGGCGGAGTCGCGGCTTCGGAAGGCGCTCGCGCTCGCGGACGACGACGACCGCGTCACCGCGCACGCGGCGCGGTTCCTCGCGGACATCACGATGACGATCCGAGGCGACGATCACCTCGCCGGCGCGCTGTTCGACCGGTCGATCGAGGCCGCGCGCCGGTTGGGCGATCCGCGCGTGCTCGCCCGGTCCCTCCTGATGGCGGGATGGGTCCCGTTCTCGCAGGGCCGGTTGGACGACGCCGAGCGGGTGTTCCGGGAGGCGCTCCAGGTCGCGCGCGGTGGTGGAGGGCCGGACGCGTGGGCCGAGGTCCGGGCCCTGGTAGGGATCGCGAACGTGGTCTCGCTCGGGGCGAGCGAGAGGGAGGCGCTCGCGATCGGCCGCGAGGCGCTCGGGGTGGGCGAGGGCGCGAGCCAGCCGTTCTCGATCGCGGTCGCCCACCAGGTGGTCGGTGCGTCGCTCCGGCGTCTGCTGCGGCTGGACGAGGCCCTGCAACACGCCGACGCCGCCGTCGTCGGGCTCCGCGAGCTCGGTGCGCGGTGGGAGCTCGCGAGCGCGCTCGCCGACCGGGGGACGGTCCACCGTCTCCGGGGCGCCGCGGAGCCGGCGGAGGCGGACCTCCGCGAAGCCCTCGTCCTGTGCCGCGAGCTGAACGATCGCGCCCTGGTAGGCCCGACGATCGCCGAGCTCGCGAGGACGCTCACGCTGAACGGCGACGTCTCGGGAGCGCGCTCGGTCCTCGAGGACCCGCACGCGCGCGCGGCCGAGAGCCAGCCGTTGACGGCCGCCTCGTTGCTGACCGCCGAGGCGGCCGCGGCGCTCGCGGAGGGCGACCGGGAGGGTGCCCTGGCGAAGTCACTCGCGGCCCTCGAGCGCGTCGCCGGAGAGCCGGCCGCCCAGAATCCTTCGGCTGCAGCGCGCTGGTGGACCGGGTCGCTGTTCGGCGCCGAGGCGGCCGGTGGAGATCGCGCGCTCACGGGCGCACGGGAAACGCTGGAGCGCAACGGATGGCGGCAGGCCCTCCGCGAGCCCGAGCTCGTCGGTGCGTCGGCGTAGGCCGTCCGGGTGGTTGCATCTCGGGGTCCACGCAGGCAATCTCTTCGGACCACTCGGGCGGTTCACTTCCCGCCGCACGGGTGCCGATGGAACCACATGCAGAAGGGCCGATCCTTCCCCGTCGGGCTGCGCGCGGTCGCGGCCCTCTCCGCCCTCCTTGCGCTCGCCTGGTACGCGCCGACCGCGGCCGCCAACCCGCCGACGTCCCAGCAGGACGTGCAGAACGCCAAGGCCAACTACGAGTCGGCCGTCGCACGGGTTCGGGCGATCCAGAGCGAGATCGCGGTGGTCCAAGCTCGGCTCCAGAAGGCCACCGCGCAGGTGGAGAAGCAGCAGCAGTTGCTGGAGCAGATCACCGCGGAGCTCCTGCAAACCCAGGCGCGGATCGCCGAGACGCAGGAGCGGTACGACAAGATCCTCGCGCAACTGAACGAGCGCGCCGTCCAGGCGTTCATCTCGGGTCCCGCGTCAAACCTCGACTGGATCCTGGGCGCGACCTCGCTGGTCGACCTGTCCGACCGGGTCGAGTTCGTGGACGCCGTGAGCCAGTCCGACGCAGACCTCGCCGCTCAGGTCGACTACCTCCATCAGCAGCTCCTCTTCGATGAGGCGCGGCTGCAGACGCTCCAGGCGCAGCGTCGCGAGAAGCTCGCGCAGGCCAAGGCGATCCAGGACCAGATCATCGCCGACCTCCAACGCGTGCAAGACCTGCAGGTGCAGGCGACGCAGATCGCGGAGCAGTACTTCCAGCGATATCGGTCGGTCAAGAAGGATCGGGCCGAGGACCTCCGAGCACTCGCGCAGCAGGCGCAGGCGGGCAGCCACCACGACACGGTTCCGCTCCCGGCGCGCTACCAGCACATCCTGAAGGTCTGTCCGGTGAAGGGGACCTCGTACTTCAGCGACGGCTTCGGCGCTCCTCGCTACGGCGGGGGGTACCACCTCCACGCGGGCGTCGACCTCGTCACCGCGCGCGGCACGCCGATCGTCGCGCCGTTCGACGGCGTCGCCCGCACCTCGTACAACACGCTCGGCGGGAACGCCGTGTACGTGACCGGCCAGGACGGCTACGTGTACAACGCGCACCTGGACAGCTACTCGTCCAAGTCGAACGGTCCGGTGAAGACCGGTGACGTGATCGGCTACGTCGGTGACACGGGCGACGCGATCGGGACGCCGCACGACCACTTCGAGTTCCACCCGTTCTTCCCGGTCCCGCCCGACTGGCCGGTCAGTTACTACGGGTACCGCGTGATCGGCACGGCGCTCAACCCGTACCCGCTGCTGGTCTACGCCTGCGGCTGACCCTGCAGACGTCCGCGTGGGATCGGGTCAACCGGCCGGCGCCGGCGCGATCGTGAGCCGCCACGTGGATTCGTAGGTCACCCCGTCACGAGCGGTCGCGACGATGTCCACGACGTAGTCGCCCGCGTCGAGCGTCGTGTTCGCCGCGAGGTGACCGGCGGAGAACCGGTGGGTGGGCGGACGGATCGGCTCCCCGCCGACGGGCGACACGACGATCACGGCATCGCGGAGCGGAAGCTCCTTGCCGTTCGGCGCGAACGCCGTCACGTGGACGGGGTTGGGGCCTGCGGTGGCCGGCTCCGCGAACGACTGGAGCGAGACGCCATCGGGGAACGAGGTCGTCGCCGTCGCTGGCGCGCCCGCGATCGCGACGGTCGAGGTGGTGCCGTCCGAGACCGTGATCAGCGTGACGGGAACCTCGGTCGTCGACGCCTCCGCGCGCACGAGCGCCGTCACGCGCCATGTCCCCGCAACGGACATC
>JBKOUM010000129.1:0-18125 GCA_046723385.1 Actinomycetota bacterium | reverse complement strand
GCGCTGGGCCGGGGCCCCCCCCCCCCCCCCACGCCGCGGGCCCCCGGGGGGGGGGGCCGGCCCCCCCCCCCCCCCCACCGCACCGATCACCAGGTCGGCCTCCAGGACGAGCTGCTCGATCGCCAGGTGCGACGACATCATCGTCTGGATCCGGCCATGCCAGATCCGGTCGATCTCACGCAGGCGGTCCACGTCCTTGTCCAGCACGGCGACCTCGGCCTCCATGCCCACCGCGATCTGCGCCGCGTTCCAGCCGGCCATCCCTCCCCCGAGCACGACGACCTTCGCGGGCATCACGCCGGAGGCGCCTCCCATCAGGACGCCCCGGCCACCCTGCGGCCGCTCGAGGTACTTCGCGCCTTCCTGCGGCGCCATCCGCCCCGCGATCTCGGACATCGGCGCGAGCAGCGGCAACCGACCGTCCCGCTGCACCGTCTCGTACGCGACGGCGCGCACGCCCCCGCCAACCAGGAACCGCGTCAGCGTCTCGTCGGCAGCGAGGTGCAGGTACGTGAACAGCACCTGGTCGGCGCGCAGGAGCTCGAACTCCTCCGGTTGCGGCTCCTTCACCTTGACGATGAGCTCGGCGGTCGCGAACACGGCGCCGGCGTCCGGGAGGATCTCCCCGCCGGCGGTCACGTACTGCTCGTCGGCGATCGCCGATCCGTCTCCGGCGGTCGTCTCGACCACCACCCGATGGCCCGCGCGCACGAGCTCGCGGACGCCCTCCGGCGTCGCGGCGACCCGATACTCGTGGTTCTTGACCTCCTTGGGGATCCCGACGATCACCGGTCGGCCTCCACCTCGTCCAGCGCCGCCGAGATTCCGTCGACGATCTCACGCAGCTCGTCGGGTTCCAGCACGAGCGGCGGCGAGACCTGGAGCGCCCCGGGAGCGAGCGCCCGCGAGAGCACGCCGTGCGTTCGCGCCACCGCCACGACGCGCGCCGCCAGACGCGGATCGGCCGAGACCGCCTCCCGGTCGATCTGCACGGCGGCGAGCACCCCGGTTCCGGCGCGGACCTCGTCGACCAGCGCGTGGCTCGCGAGCGGCGCCAGTGCCTCGGCCAGCTCGCCCTCCAGCCGCTTCGCGCGGTCGATGAGCCCTTCGCGTTCGATGATGTCCAGGTTCGCGAGCGCCGCCGCCGCGACGGCGGCGTGACCCGTGTACGTGTACCCGTGCCGGAACATCCCGGCGCCGTCCCTCCAGAACGGTTCCCACACCATGGGTGACGCGATCACCGCGCCGAGGGGCAGGTACCCGCTCGTGAGCCCCTTCGCGCAGGTCACGAGGTCCGGCTCCAGACCGAACCGCCCACTGGCGAACCACGAGCCACACCGGCCGAACCCGGTGATCACCTCGTCGGCGACGAACAGGACGCCGGCGTCGCGACAGACCGTCCGAGCGCTCTCGAGGTAGCCGTCGAGCGGCGGGAACACGCCCCCGGCGCCGATCACGGGCTCGCAGAAGAAGGCGGCGACGCGATCTGCCCCGATCCGTTCGATCGCGTCCCGGAGCGCGTCGACGTCGTCCCACGGAACCTCGACGACGTCCATCAGCAGCCCGCCGAAGCCCTCGAGGTTGGCCGGGATCCCGGCGAGCGAGGTCCCCGCGGCGTGCATCCCGTGGTACGCGCGTTCCCGCCGGATCAGCACGGTTCGCTCGGGCTCACCCGCGAGCGACCAGTACCGCCGGACGATCTTGGTCGCGCTGTCGATCGAGTCGGAGCCGCCGCTCGTGAAGAACACCTTCGCATCGGCGATCGGGGCGAGCGCGGCGACGAGCTCCGCGAGCGCCTCGATGGGTCGGTTCGTCATGTCGCCGAACGTGGAGTATGCGGCGAGCTCCGCCATCTGCTCGCGGGCGGCGTCGGCGATCTGGGTCCGGCCGTGCCCGACGTTGCAGAACCACAGGCCGGCGGTGGCATCGACGTAACGGTTGCCGTCCGCGTCCCAGACGTGCGACCCCTCCCCCCGCACGAGCGTGAGGCCACCGGTCCGTTCGACCGACGCCATCTCGGCGAAGGGATGCCAGAAGCTGGTCACGGTCGTGATGTTCCCATGCCGACGCCGACCCGCGCCGGTCGGGTTGTGGGTTCGCGCAGAACGAAACCCTCCACACCTTGCGCGGCGCACCGCCCTGGACCATCATCCGCCGGTACGGCCCGCGGTGGCCGAGACACACGAAGGGAGGGCGTCCCCGTGCGTGGTGACCTCGCGTACGTCATGCGTGATCCGGTCTCGAGGCGGAAGTTCCTTCGGGGGGTGGCCGTGGTCGGAGGCGGCAGCGTCCTCGCCGCCTGCCGCAAGGAAACCTCGGGCGCGGCGATCCCCTCCGGTTCGAGCAGCACCCGTCCCGGGATCGAGGCTGAGCCGGGCGTCCTGCGTCCGTACGAGTGGGCGGGATTCGAGGTCAAGCCGATCTGGAAGGCGTACGCAGCGAAGGGGTACGACGATCCGAAGTTCTCCTTCTTCACGAACACGGAGCAAGCGCTCGCGAAGACGGCGGGCGGGTACTCATGGGACACAGCGCATCCCGAGGTGGGCTACATCCAGGACTACTACGGCCTGGACTCGATCCAGCCGTGGGACACCTCCCTCATCGGGAATTTCGCCGATCTCAACCCCTTGCTCGAGAAGACGGGCCAGCTCGCGGACGGGAAGCAGTACGAGATCGTCACCGACTGGGGGTATTCGGGTGTGATCATCCGGACCGACCACGTGGATGCGGCGATCAACTCCTACTCGTACCTCTTCGACGATGCGCTGGCGGGCCACATCTCGTGGTTCGACACGCCCTGGATCCTTCAGCAAGCGGCGATGGTGAACGGCGTGCCCGGGAACGAGACGTTCGACATGACGGATCAGCAACTGAGCGATGCGAAGGAATTCTGCATCTCGAAGATCAAGAACATCTACAACATCTGGGTCGATTTCACGGCGATGTGGGACGACGTCCGACAGGGCAACGTGTGGGCCGCGTACGCGTGGCCCGACGCCTGGCTCAACACCAAGGACGATGCCCCGACGCAGTACATCCGTCCCAAGGAAGGCGTACTCTCGTGGGCCGAGGGACTCATCCTCAACGCCGACACCGAGAACTACTACCACGCCCACGAGTTCGCGCAGGCGTGGACCGAGCCGGAGACGGGCCTCTGGTTGATCAACAACTACGCGTACGGCCATTCGAACCTCAAGGTCGATCTCACGAAGGTCCCCGACGACGTGGTCACCGCGTTCGGGTTGGACGATCCCGAGACGAACCTCGCCGAACCCACGAGCTGGTTCGACCGTTTCCAACCGAACAGGGACGCCTACAACCAGGCGTGGGATGAGGTGAAGGCGGCCGGTTGAGCCGCCGGGCGGCCGATCCCATGGAGGTTGAGGGAGCCGCTCCGGAGGCCGGCGGACAACCACCGGCAGCGGACAAGGGGAGCCATCGCGCGCAATGGCTGGCGGCGCTCGGGCTCGTATCCGCTCCGGTCGGGTACCTCGCCCTGTTCTTCCTGGTGCCCGTGCTCATGGTGGCGCTCTACAGCTTCGGCGGCATCTCCGGACTGGTCCATACGGATGTGGACCACTTCACGCTCGACAAGTGGAGGGACTTCCTCACGAGCCACGTGTACACCGGCCTGTTCTGGAAGTCGGTATGGCTGTCGATCGGAGTGTCCGTCACCTGCGTCTTGCTCGCGTACCCCGTCGCCTACTTCCTGGCGCTGGTCGCCGGGAGGCGCAAGTACACGCTCCTGCTCTTGATCCTCGCGCCCTTCCTGACCAGCTACCTCCTTCGTGTGCTCGCCTGGCGCGTGCTCCTGAACCCGCAGGGGGTGATCCAGTCCTTCCTTCGCAACGTGCACGTGCTTAGGGACGAGCAGAACGTCGCGTGGCTCTACAACAGCCGCTTCGCCGTCTATCTGGTGCTGGCGTACGTCTGGGTGCCGTTCGTGGCCCTGCCGATCTTCGTGGCGCTCGAGAGCCTGGACCTCCGTCTGCTGGAGGCGTCGAACGATCTGGGCGCCACTCGCTGGCGAACCTTCTGGACGGTGACGTTCCCTCTGTCGATCCCCGGTGTCGTCGCGGCGTTCATCTTCGTGTTCATCCCGACGCTGGGCGAGTACATCACGCCGCTGCTGGTCGGGGGCAAGGGTGGGTACCTCTTCGGGAACGCCGTCCAGAGCCAGTTCCTCCAGGGGTTCAACTGGCAGTTCGGGTCCGCGATGGCGATGTTCCTGATCGTCGTCGTCGCCGTCCTGATCGCGATCTTCGGGAGATACCTGAACGCGCGGACGGTTGCCCAATGAGCTCACCGGCGTACTCCAAGGGCGGGGAACGTTCGCTTCGGATCTTCTTCGGCGCGATCGTCGTGTTCCTCTACGCGCCGATCCTCATCCTCATCATCTTCTCGTTCAACGACCACGAGATCGTGTCCTTCCCGTGGGAGGGGTTCACGCTCCGGTGGTACCGGGAGTTCCTGGCGAACGACGCGCTGCTGGGTGCGCTGCGGACCAGCCTGTTCATCGCGACGATCTCGAGCATCATCACGGTGATGCTCGCGATCCCGGCGTCGATCGCACTGGTGCGGCGCCGGTTCTTCGGCAAAGGGCTGGCGTCCGGTCTGCTGTTCGCACCGCTCGTGATCCCGCTCGTCGTCTTCGGGATCTCGCTCCTGATCCTCTTCAACGAGGTCGGGATCCCGCTCTCCTCCTACACCGTGATGGTCGGACACGTGGTCCTGGCCCTGCCGTTCGCGATCCTGACGATCGTCCCACGGCTCGAGCGGATCCCGCCCTCGCTGGAGGAAGCGTCTCGGGATCTGGGGGCGGGCTGGCTGCAGACGTTCCGGAACATCACGTTGCCCTTGCTCGCCCCGGCGGTGGTCTCCTCCTTCATCATCTGCTTCACGCTGTCGTTCGACGAGATCGTCGTGGCATCGTTCGTGGCGGGGACGCAGACGACCTTCCCCATCTATCTCTTCTCGCAGCTGCGTCTGCCACAGAGCCTGCCGCAGGTGATCGCGGTCGCGGTCGTCGTCATGACGACCTCGGTCGTCATCGTGTTGCTCTCGGAGATCTGGCGCCGGTTGGGAGACCGCAGGCTGGAGCGTCAGACGGGCGAGACGGTCGGGGAGATCACGCTGTCGGAAGGGAAGGGATGATGGTCGCGACGATGGACGACCCCACGACGCCGGCGATCAGCCTCCAGAACGTCACGAAGCGCTTCGGGTCGGTCACCGCCGTGGACGCCGTCTGGCTCGACATCCGCGAGGGAGAGTTCATCACCCTTCTCGGGCCATCCGGGTGCGGCAAGACGACGACGATGCGCCTGATCGCGGGGTTCGAGGAACCCGACGAGGGGCGGATCCTGCTCCGCGGACACGACGTCGTCGGCAGCCCGCCGAACAAGCGCGAGGTCAACATGTGCTTCCAGCACTACGCGCTCTTCCCGCACATGACGGTCGAGGAGAACATCGCCTACAGCCTCCGCCTTCGGAAGGTGCCGAAGGAGCAGCGGCACACAGAGGTCGGGAGGATGCTCGAGATCGTCCGGCTCGACGGGTACGAGGATCGGCGGCCAGGACAGCTGTCGGGAGGACAGCAGCAGCGCGTCGCCTTGGCGCGGGCGTTGATCAACCTCCCGGCGGCGCTCCTCCTCGACGAGCCGCTGGGCGCCCTCGACGTGAAGCTCCGCAAGCAGATGGAGCTGGAGCTGAAGCGGATCCAGCTCGAGCTCGGGACGACGTTCGTCTACGTCACGCATGACCAGGAAGAGGCGCTGTCGATGTCGGACCGGATCGCGGTGATGAACGCCGGCGTGATCGAACAGCTGGGAACCCCCCACGACGTGTACGACCATCCCGACACGCCGTTCGTCGCCGACTTCGTCGGGATGTTGAACGCGGTCGACTTCCGCGTTGACGCCAATGAGGGCGAGGATGCGGTGATGCGGATCGACGACCGCGAACGGATCGTCGTGCCGGCCGGAGGTGTGGGCGCGGGAACCGGCGCGACGCTCCTCGTCGCGGTCCGCCCGGAGCGGATCGGTCTGGCACCGGGCGAGGTGGACGGCGCCGCTGCGTCGAGCGCCTCGAGGCTCACCGGGAAGGTAGCGCAGGTCGTGTACCTGGGGACACTCACCCAGTTCCACGTGGACACTCGGATCGGGAAGCGCTTCGTGGTCCATCGGCTGTCGGACGAGGGAACCGCCGGCGTGGCCGAAGGAGACACGGTTACGCTGACGTGGGCCCGCGACGACGCCTCGGTGCTGCGCGGGAACATCTGATCGGGATCGGGGATCGATCCAGGTTCAGCGTCAGGCGAGCGCTCGAACGCCGCGCTTGCGCAGCTGGTCGGCGATGATGTTCCGCTGGATCTCGGAGGTGCCCTCCCAGATCCTGTCGACCCGAAGCTCCCGGTAGAAGCGCTCGGCCACGTTCTCGCGCATGTAGCCCCGCCCGCCGAAGATCTGGACGGCGCGGTCGGCGACCCGGCCGGCCATCTCGCTCGCGTACAGCTTGGCCATCGAGCACTGCGCGTGTTGGATCTTCACGTCGACGCCGGCGTCGACGCCCTCCGCGACGCGGTACGTCATGAGGCGCGCGGCCCAGAGCTCGGTCAGCGAGTCGGCGAGCATGTGCGCGATCGCCTGGTTGTCGACGATCGGCCTGCCGAACTGGACGCGCTCCTCGGCGAACGCGGTCGCCTCCTCGATCAGCCGCTCGGCCGCCCCGCAGCAGCGCGCGGCGATCATCAGACGCTCGTACCGGAACCATGCGTAGGTGAACGTCATCCCGTCGCCCTCGGCACCGATCAGCTGGTCGGCCGGAACACAGACGTCGTCGAACGCGACGATCGCGTGCGTGTCGGGATAGGTGTGGGTGTACCGAGGTTCGCGGACGAGGCGGACGCCCGGAGCGTCCTTGTCCACGACGAACAGGGCGTGCTGACCTTCGTGATCGCCGCCGACGAGCTTCGCCTGGAAGAAGACGTGGTCGGCGCCGTTGAACGAGGTGACGTGCATCTTCTCGCCGGTGAGGATGTAGTCGTCCCCGTCGCGGCGCGCCGTCGCGGTGATGGCGTCGACGTCGGAACCGGCGCCGGCCTCCGTGATCGCGTAGCACTCGCGTCGCTCGCCGCGGATCGCGGGCTTGAGCCAGCGTTCGATCTGCGCGTGGGACATGACCTCGGGGGCCCAGCCGGCCGGCGTGTGCACGCACCAACCGAGCGCGTTCGTGACGCGGCCGATCTGCTCGGAGACGAGGACCTGCTGAAGCGTCGTGTACCCGGTCCCCCCCAGGTCCTCGGGGAGGTTCATGGCGTAGAAGCCGAGGTCGATCGCGGCGGCGTGGTGCTCCTCGCGGGCCTCGTCAGGGATCGTGCCGCCGTGCTCTTCGGCGTGTTGCTCCCAGGGGATCAGCTGTTCGTCGACGAAGGTGCGCGCGCGCTGCTGGATCTCGCGATCCTCCGGCGTGAGCGGGTACGTGGTGGTCATGCGCGGCACGGTACAGGACGTGACCGGGGCGGCGTGAACGCGCGAGCCGGCGTGGGAGGCCGGGATCCTTGGTCACGAGGTTGGGGCCGCGACAGGCCCCGCGGCCGAGAGCGACGGCGCCATGGTGGGCCACGGCCGGGCACGCTCCAGCGCCGCGCCGATCCGGAACACGCTTTCGTCGTCGTAGGTCCTGCCGACGATCTGCACGCCCGAGGGGACCCCGTTCGACGAGAACCCCGACGGGACCGCCAGGACCGGACACGGCGACAGCACGTTGAACGGCGTCGTCATCATCACCGAGAACTGCCGGTCGTTCGGCCCTCCACCTTCGAACAAGGTCCCGAGCAGACTGTCGCCCGCCGGGATGCCCGGCACCGCCCAGGTCGGCCCGATCAATGAGTCGAACGTCTCGAAGAGCGTGCCCACCGGCTCCCACATCCGCTGCTCGCCCTCGAGCCCGCGAAGGAACGCGCCGGGCGCCCCCGCCACGGCCGCCGCCTCTTCCGCCCACGCGAGCGAGTAGTCGCACAAGAGCTCGCCGAACGTGGCCGCGGCCTCCGCGATCTCCGCGCCGAAGATCGCGCCGAAGTGCCGCCTGCTCACGGCCATGACCTCCTCGAGCACCCAGGGGATCGGGACCTCCTCGACGACGGCACCGGCCTCCTGGAGCGCGACCCCCACCAACCGGGTGTTCGCGCGGATCTCCTCGTCGACGGTCCACGCCCCGAGATCCGTCGACACGGCGATCCGCATCCCCCGGATCCCCTCCGGTTCCAGCGGCACCTCGATCTTCGGACGCAGGCTCGTGACGTCCAGCGGGTGCGGACCCGCCAGCACGTTCTCGAACAACGCGCAGTCCGCGACCGTCCGCGCGAGCGGTCCGTCGTGGCAGTAGCGATCGAGGTTGTAGGGCGCCTCCACCGGCACCCGACCGTGCGGCGGCTTGAACCCGACCACCCCGTTCGCCGACGCCGGCAGCCGGATCGAACCGCCGATGTCCGACCCGCTCGCCAGGTACGACGTCCCGCTCGCGAGCGACGCTCCCGATCCGCCGCTCGAGCCGCCGACCGAGAAGGCCGGGCTCCACGGGTTCCGCGTCACGCCCCACAGCTTCGAATGGGTGTACCCGGCGCACGAGAACTCCGGCGTCGCCGTTCGCGCGTGCACGACCGCGCCCGCCCCCAGGATCCGCTCGGCGACGGGAGCGGTCGAGGGCGCGATCTCGTCGATCGCGAGCGATCCGTAACGCATCCGCCATCCTTCGACGGCGAGCTCCTCCTTGAGGGCGACGGGGAGCCCCTCGAGCGGCCGGATGCCTTCCCCCCTGGCGTAGCGATCGGCCGAGGCGCGGGCCGCGGCCATGGCCTCCTCCTCCCGCGTCTCGGTGAACGCGTTCACGGTCCTCTCCACGGCCGCGGCCCGCGCCAACACCGCGTCGAGCAGCTCGACCGGGGAGACCTCTTTCGTCCGCATGCGCGCGAGCGCCTGGACCGCGGTCAGCTCGTGGAGGTCGCTCACGAGATGAACTCGAGGCGCGCGCGATGGTCGCGGAGCATCGAGGAGGTCGCGGCGTCCAGCGCGTGGTCCCGGTCGGGTTCGGCGATGTCCGAGCCTTCACCGAAGAGCTCGCCGGAGAGGTACCGCTGGCCCGTGTCGGCGATCACCGTGACGATCGAGGGCAGTTCCGGATGCTTCTCCGCGACCTTCAACGCCGCCACCACGTTCATCCCTGAGGACGGACCGCAGAGCATGCCTTCGTCGCGGGCGAGCCGGAGCGCCATGGCGAGCGATTCCTCGGTGGAGACGACGACGATCCCGTCCATCAGGGACAGGTCGAGGTTGGGCGGAACGATGCCGTCGCCGATCCCGGGAACCCCGTGCGTTCCCCATCGCTCTTCGCTGATCAGCGGGCTCTCCGCCGGCTCGACGGCGTAGGCGAGCACACCCACTTCGTGCGCCTTGAGCGCGCGCGCGACCCCCGTGATCCAACCACCCGTCCCCTGGGACGCGACCACGGCCCCGACGACGCCGCCGGTCTGCTCCCAGATCTCCTCCCCCGATATCTGCTGCGCCGCAGGGTTCTCTGGGTTCTGGAACTCTCCCGGGAAGAAGTAGCGGTCCGGGTCGGCGGCGACCAGCTCACGCATCTTCTGCAGGGCCAGGTCGATGTCCGTCCCGGCCCCGGGCGTGAGGATCAGCTCGGCTCCGTACGCCTCGATCATCCGCTTGCGTTCCGCGCTCATCCCCTCGGGCATCACGATCGTGCAGGCGTAGCCCTTGATCGCCGCGACCGCGGCGCACGCGATCCCCGCGTTGCCCGTCGTGCATTCGATGATCGTCATCCCGGTTCGGAGCTCGCCACGCCGCTCGGCGGCGGCGAGCATCCGCGCGTAGATCCGATCCTTCACCGAACCGGTCGGCCCGAACCACTCGACCTTCGCGAAGAGCTCGACGGTCGGAGCGACCCGCGCGAGCCGGACGAGCGGCGTGGCGCCGATCGTGTCGAGCAACGAATCGGCCGGCCGGCGCGACCGCCCCCAGTCCATCACCCCGCGCTCCGTCTGCGCTCGACGTAGCCGAGCCGGTGCGAGATCGCATCCGCCGCGTCCATCGCGAACCTGGCCATCCGTGGGAGATCGATGCCGCGCATCCGGAACGCGGGCCCGCTCACGGAGATCGCCGCCGCGACCCGTCCGTCCGCCCGACGCACCGGCGCCGCGACCGCGTTGAGGCCCTCTTCGAGCTCCTCGATCGTCTGCGCGTACCCGCGGTGCCGAACCTCGTCCAGTTGCTTCCGGAGCACGGACGCATCGACGATCGTGTTCGCCGAGAACCGGTCCATCGGGGTGGCGAGGAACCGGTCGAGATCCGTCTCCGGGGCGAACGCCAGCAGCACCTTCCCGTTCGAGGTGCAGTGCAGCGGCGTGCGCCGACCGACCCAGCTCATGGCCACCACGGAGCGTGTACCCGCCACCTGATCGATGTAGACCACCGAATCACCCGAGAGGACGCCGAGGTTCGCGGTCTCGCGCGTCTGCTCAGCCAGGCTCTCGAGCAGGGGATGCGCCTCGCGCACGATGTCCAGGCCGGCGATCGCCGACCCCGCGAGCCGCACGAGCCCGAAGCCGATCCGATACCGGTCGTTCTGCGGGTTCCGCTCCAACAGGTCGCGATCCGCGAGCGCCGCGGCGAGCCGCGAAGCCGTCGCCTTGTGCACCCCGAGCTGGCGGCCGAGCTCCGAGACGCCGATCTCGCCGGCATCCGCGACGACCTCGAGAGTGGTCAGCGCGCGCTTGACCGATTGCAGGTTGCCGCCTTCGTCGCGCACCACGCAACCTCCGTGAACAGCGTGCAACGCGAGACGCTAGGTCGACGAGCGAGGCCCTGTCAAACGCGCCGGATCACTCGGCCGACGAGCAGTCGCGGAGCGGCCTGATCGTCGTCGGCAGCGGATCGTCGAACTGGAACGCGCTCTCCGTCCCGTTCCCGCCGAGGAGATCGTTCTGCGACGGGTCCTCCTCGAGCGGAAGGTTGGGGTCGGCGATCCGCTGATCGTGCAGCGGATCGACGCCGAACAGCTCTTCGATCAGGTTCAGGACCGAATCGGGAGCGAGGTCCTGATGGTTGAGACCCGGCCGCGCCCACGGCGAGATGAGGATCATGGGAACCCGCGGGCCGTACCCGTAGATGTCGGAGTGAGGGGGCTCGACGTGGTCGTAGTACCCGCCGAAGTCGTCCCACGTCAGGATGACCGCCGTCGTCCGCCAGAGCTTCGGACGGCGCATCAACGCGTTCAGCATCGTCACGGTCCAGTTCTCGCCTCCGCACAGGCTTCCGGGAGGGTGGTCGGACACGCCGAGGGGCGGGGTGAGCCACGAGACCGCCGGGAGGACGCCGCGTGCCACGTCGGCGAGGTACCGCTCGGGGGTGGTCCGCCGACCCCAGATCTCGGGATCGTGTCGGGCTCGCCAGACCTGGCGGAGCGGATCCACGTAGTTGTTGACGCCGCGATACTCCCGCCACGAGACACCGGCGGCGGTCAGCTTCTCCGGCAGCGTCTCGAAGTTCGGGTCGCCCTTCACGCACGGCCACGCGATCTTCCAGTAGCCGACCTTGGACATCCCCTCCGCGATCAGCGACGCGATCGGACCATACTCGTGCGCCATCACGTCAGGGTCGCGGCTCGCACGCCAGTTCGTGAACCGGAACACACGCTCCTCGGGATCGTCGCAGTATTCGCGTGGCAGCCCGGTGCCATAGCTCTGTGGAGGGGATTCCGTCTCGAAGGTTGTGAAGCCGGCGCTCGACCCGGCGATGCTCCAGAGATGCTCGGGGCCCGTCGGCCCGTACACGGCGCTGAAGAACCGATCCGCGAGTTGGTACCGGGCCGCATAGGCCCAATAGGCTGGTATCTGCTCCTTCGAGTACCAGACGTATGCACCCAATGGAGCGAGGCTCCCCAAGAGCCCGAATCCATCCATGTGGCCGCCATCGATGGCCGTCAACCCCGCCATGAAGTTGTGGTTCACGTCGGCGGTTTCGTCCCCGGCCGGCCGGAGCCGAACCATGTCGACCGAACCGTCCTTCCGGCGCGCAGGAACCCTCGCCGGCGGGCCGTCCGCGCCAGGGAACCGACCGAACAGGGTGTCGAAGGAACGGTTCTCCTTGATCAGGAACACGATGTGCTTCAGATGCCTTCGCGCGAGCGCGAGATGCTCCTGCACGGCGGGGTCCGCCGATGGCAGCGACGATGTCGCCGAGGGCGATCCGGCACCGGCGCTCGGTGACCCGATCGAACTGGTCGCTGCGGTGCAGGCGAGAGCTACCGAGGTGATGGCTGCCACCCCAAGCGCGAGAGGCCCCGACGATCGCCCAGCCACCGCCGGACGGTAGCAGCCTGTGGCACCATCCCTTCCATGTCGAGTGGGGACCGTTACTGGCGTTCCACGGAGCCGAAGCCGACGTACCAGGTCGTCATCGTGGGCGGAGGCGGACACGGTCTGTCGACCGCCTACTACCTCGCGAAGAACCATGGCATCACCGACGTCTGCGTCGTCGAGAAGGGATGGCTCGCCGGCGGCAACATGGCCCGGAACACCACGATCATCCGCTCGAACTACCTCTGGGACGAATCCGCCGCGATCTACGAGCATTCGCTCCGGCTCTGGGAGGGACTCGAAGAGGACCTGGGCGCCGACCTGCAGTTCAGCCAGCGCGGGGTCCTGAACCTCGCCCACGACCTCGGCGACGTGCGATCGAGCGTCCGCCGCGTCGAGGCGAACCGGCTGAACGGCGTGGACGCGGAGTGGCTGTCGCCTCGGGAGGTCGAGGCGTTCTGTCCGATCGTGAACGTCTCGCCCGATGTCCGATTCCCGGTGCTGGGCGCGACGCTCCAGCGGCGCGGCGGGGTCGCCCGCCACGACAAGGTCGCCTGGGCGTACGCGAAGGCGGCCACGGACCTGGGCGTCGACATCGTCGAACACTGCGAGGTGACGGGCTTCGTTCGCGGCGCGGACGGTGCCGTCACGGGCGTCGAGACGTCGGGTGGATCGATCTCGGCGCCCGCGGTGGCGCTCGCGGCGGCGGGCCACACGAGCGTGCTGACGTCGATGGTCGGGCTGCGGCTGCCGATCCAGTCGCACCCGCTCCAGGCCTTGGTCTCCGCCCTGTACGAGCCGGTGCTCGGGTGCGTCGTGATGTCGAACGCCGTGCACGTGTACGTGTCCCAGGCCGACAAGGGTGAGCTCGTGATGGGTGCCGGGATCGACCCCTACAACGGCTACGCCCAGCGGGGCTCGTTCCACGTGATCGAGCACCAGATGGCGGCGGCGCTCGAGCTCTTCCCCATGTTCGCGTACGCATCCCTCTTGCGGACCTGGGGAGGGATCGTGGACGTCTGCCCCGACGCATCGCCGATCATCGGGCCGACCCCGATCCCCGGCCTGTTCTTGAACTGCGGATGGGGCACCGGCGGCTTCAAGGCGACGCCCGGCAGCGGATGGGCGTTCGCGGAGATCGTCGCGACGGGGGACAGCGACCTCGCTCGGCCCTTCGGGCTCGATCGGTTCACGAGCGGCGCCTTGATCGACGAACACGGCGCGGCGGCGGTCGCGCACTGATGCGCGCCGAAGGGGCGGCGCGCTGATGCGACGGGACACCGTGCGCCGGTTCGCACTGACGCTGCCGGAAGCGGAAGAGCGCGAAACCTGGGAGACGGCGACGTTCCGCGTGCGGAACAAGATCTTCATGATGTTCTCGGAGCGGGAGCGCCACGCGTGGGTCAAGTCGAACCACGACGAGCAACGCGCGCTTACCGCATCGGATCCCGACACGTTCTTCGTCCCGCCGTACGTCGGCCCGAGCGGTTGGGTCGGCGTCGTGATCCGAACGGTCGATGCGGATGAGATGCGCGAGCTCGTCGTGGAGGCGTGGCGGCTGACGGCCCCGAAGCGCCTCGTCGCGGCGTTCGACGGAGAGGGAGGCGCGTGACGTGCTGCTGATCGTCTGCCCGTGGTGCGGCCCTCGCGACGAGGTCGAGTTCCGGTACGGCGGTCAGGCCGGTCTGACGTACCCGCCCGACCCGGAGGCGCTTTCGGACGAGGAGTGGGCCGACTACCTGTTCATGCGCGACAACCCGAAGGGCCCCTTCCACGAGCGGTGGTTCCACACGGCGGGATGCCGTCGATGGTTCAGCGCAGCGCGTGACACGGGGAGCCATCGCTTCATCGGGACGTACGCGATCGGCGAGGAGCCGCCCGCGTGACCGGCCGACGCCTCCCGTCGGGCGGTCACGCGATCGACCGGTCGGAACGGCTGCGGTTCACCTTCGACGGCGAGGAGTACGAAGGCTTCCGGGGAGACACGCTCGCGAGCGCTTTGCTCGCGAGCGGCGTCGCCGTCGTCTGCCGCTCGCCGATCCTCGGTCGGCCTCGCGGCGTGTACTCGGCCGGTGTCGAGGAGCCGAGCGCCTTCGTCGAGGTGAGCGAGCCCCGGTTCGAGCCGATCGTGGCCGCCACGATGGTCGAGCTCGTCGACGGGCTCGTCGCCCGTGGCCGTCCCGGTGTCGGCGTCCTGCCGGTTGACCCACCGCGGGCGCGACCTGCGGTGCATCGGCACGCGCATGTCGACGTCTTGGTGATCGGCAGCGGATACGACGGCCTCGAGCGAGCCGACGATGCCGCGAGGGACGGTCGTCGGGTGATGGTGGTCGAGCGTGAACGGTCCCTCGCCGGAGCCGGTCTCGATCGGATGCCCGAAGGTGTCGACATCAAGACACGAACGACGGGTCTCGGCCTCTACGACGACGGCTACGCGGTCCTCCACGAACGCGGTCTCGAACGGGACACGTTGTGGCACGTGCGCGCCGGTCGCGTGATCCTCGCGACCGGCGCGCACGAACGCCCGATCGCGTTCGCCGACAACGACCGCCCGGGCGTGATGTCGAGCTCCGCGGTCAGCCGGTACGTGCGTGACTTCGGCGTGGTTCCCGGTCAGCGCGCGCTCATCTTCACCACGAACGTCTCTGCGCACGGAGCCGCGCACGCGCTGACGGAGGCCGGGGCGGACGTCGTCGCCTTCGTCGACGTCCGCCCCGACGCCGCACGATTCGAGCTCCCCGGGCGGACCGAGTTCCTCCCGGGGTGGGCCGTCGCCGGCACGGAGGGAGGTGCCGGCGTCACCGGCGTCCACCTCGCGGGCCCGGAGGGCGAACGGAAGACGACCGAGGTCGATCTGGTCGCGGTCGCCGGCGGATGGAACCCCGCCGTCCAGCTCTGGCGCTCGATCGGCGGCGGGCTCCGCTTCGATGAGGGGTCCGCGACGTTCGTCCCGGACGGTTCGGGCCCCGACTGGCTCGAGGTCGTGGGGTCGGCCGCCGGGACGCAGCAACCGACCGCGCCCTTCTGGTACACACCGGCGGACGACCTCTCGACGCACTTCGTCGATCTCCAGCGCGACCAGACCGTGCAAGACGTGCTCGACGCCGTCGGAGGGGGCCTCCGCAGCGTCGAGCACGTCAAGCGGGCGACGTACATCGGGACCGCGATCGATCAGGGTCGCACCGGCGGCACGCTGACCGCCGAGATCGTGAACGCCGCGCTCGGATGGGAGCTGGGTGCCCAAGGCCCGACGAGCGCGCGGCCACCGTTCGTCCCGGTCCCGTTCTCTGTGCTCGCGGGCCTCGACCGCGGCCCGACGCTCTCCGATCCGATCCGTACGACCCCGATGCATGCCGCCCACGCCGAGCGGGGTGCGGTCTTCGAGAACGTCGGCCAGTGGAAACGGCCTCGGTACTTCCCCGTCGGGAACGAGGACATGGATGCCGCGGTCGCACGCGAGTGCGTCGCCGTCCGCACCGACGCCGGGGTCCTGGACGCTTCGACGCTCGGCAAGATCGAGGTCGGCGGACCGGACGCCGGCGTCTTCCTGGACCGGATGTACACGAACCGGATGTCGAACCTCTCCGTCGGTTCGATCCGCTACGGCCTGATGCTGGGGCTCGACGGGATGGTCTTCGACGACGGGGTGGCGATGCGGCTGGCCGAGGACCGCTACCTCGTCACGACGACGACGGGCGGGGCGGCTCCGGTCCTCGACCGCTTCGAGGAGTGGCTCCAGACCGAGTGGCCCGACCTGCGCGTCTCCTGCACGAGCGTCACGGAGCAGTGGGCGGTCGTCGCCGTGGGAGGGCCGCGGGCTCGCGAGGTCGTCGCCACCGTGGGGACGGACGTCGACCTGGCCGCCGCTTCGTTCCCGTGGATGAGGTGGCGCGACGGCACGGTCGCCGGCGTTCCCTGCCGCGTCTGCCGCGTCAGCTTCCACGGCGACCTGTCGTACGAGCTCCACGTCTTCTCCTGGCACGGCCGCCACGTGTGGGACGCCGTGGTGAGCGCCGGCGCCATCCCGTACGGGACGGAGGCGATGCACGTCCTCCGCGCCGAGAAGGGATACGTGATCGTCGGTCAGGAGACGGACGGAACCGCCACGCCCGACGACCTGGGGATGGGGTGGATCGTGAACCCGTCGAAGGGAGACTTCGTCGGGAAGCGTTCGCTCGTCAGACCCGACACGACCCGCGACGATCGCAAGCAGCTGGTCGGGCTGCTTCCGGACGACTCGAACGCGCTGCTCGTCGAGGGGACGCACCTGGTCGCGACCGCGACCCTCCCCGAGCCGCCGGTCCCGATGCTCGGCCACGTGACGTCCAGCTACCGGAGCGCCTCGCTCGGGCGGACCTTCGCCCTCGCGATGGTGAAGGGCGGGCGCTCGCTGCGAGGCGAAGCGATCTTCGCGGCCACGCGGGGCGGTTCACTGCCGGTCACCGTCACCGATCCGATCTTCTACGACCCTGAGGACGAGCGACGCGATGGCTGAAGAGCTCGCCCGCTCGCCCCTCGATGGGCGCCTCGACGCTCTGGCGAGGATCGGCGCCGAGCTCGTTCCCTTCCTCGCGCAGGTCGACCTGCGGATCGATCCTTCGCTCGCCGATCGCGCGCCCTTCCCGCTGCCCGTGGAGCCGAACACGGCGATCGACGACGGTCATCGGGCCGCGCTCTGGCTCGGCCCGGACGAGTGGCTGATCCTGGGACGGCCGGGGGACGAGCGCGCGATCACCGATGAGCTGGAGGCGGCGTTCCGAGGCGCCCACCGCTCGATCGTCGACGTGTCCGCGAACCGTGTCGCGATCGAGCTCGCCGGCGCGGATCGCTCCGAGCTCCTCTCCTGCGTGTGTTCGCTCGATCTCGAGCCCCCCGCATGGAACGCCGGGCGATGTGCCCAGACCCTCGTCGGACGAGCGCAGGCGATCCTCCAGGAGCGCGAGTCGTCCACCGGGATCCTCGTCCGGCCGTCGTTCGCGGACTACGTCGTGGATCTGCTCATGGCGGCGAGGGACGCGATGGACGTGCGACCATGAGCGACGTGGACGTCGACCGGCTCGCGAAGCTGCCGCTCTTCGGCGAGCTCGATCACCACGACCTGTCCCACGTCGCCGCCTGGGTGAACGAGAAGCGATTCGGGGACGGTGACGTGCTGATCGAGGAAGGCGACCTTCCCGCGGAGGTCTACCTGATCGAGACGGGCACCGTGGACGTCACGCACGAGGAACGACTCATCGCGACGCTCGGCCCGGGCGACGTGGTCGGCGAGATCGCGTTGCTCGACCCTCAGCGGCGGACCGCCACGGTCACCGCCAGGTCGCCGGTTCGCACCGTGGCGCTGAGCGTGGAGGACTTCGCGTCGATGGACGGGGAGATGCCGGAGATCACGCGTCAGCTCCGCGAGATCGCCGAGCGCCGGCTCGCGGAACGCTGAGTCGCGGCCGGTCGACCTCAGCTCGCCAGCTCGTCCAGCATCCTTCGCTGCCAAGCGGCCGTCTGCTCGACCTGGTTGAAGGTGAAGACGTGGAGGGCGCGCACGTCCGCCGAGGGGTCCGCGAGCGTCGGCGCGAGCTGCTCGATGAACGCGTCAGGGCCGAACGACCCGCCGCGGACGATGTGCCCGATCAGCTGCGTGTTCTTCTTCAGGTACCGGGCGGAGTCGGCGACCCCGATCCTCGTTGCGACCCGCATCAGCTTGGTGAGATCGGCCACGCCGGGAACGCCGAGATGCAGGGGCAGGGTGATCCCCTCGCGCCGGATC
>JBKOUM010000166.1:0-4318 GCA_046723385.1 Actinomycetota bacterium | reverse complement strand
GGTGAAGTCCGCCAGGCCCTTCTCGGCCTGGCGCTTCGTGATCGCGGCCGTGAGCGTGGTCTTGCCGTGGTCGATGTGCCCGATCGTGCCGATGTTCACGTGGGGCTTCGTGCGCTCGAACTTCTGCTTGCCCATCTCTGCGACTTCCCTTCTCCGGTCCTTCGCTCTACTCGCCGGTCACCCGGGCGATGATCTCCTTGGCGATCTGCGACGGAACCTCGTTGTACGCATGCAGCTGCATCGGGCTGTGTGCCGCGCGGCCCTGCGTCCTGGATCGGAGGTCGGTCGCGTACCCGAACAGTTCCGCGAGCGGGACGACGACGCGCACGATCTTCTGTCCGGAGCGGTCGTCGATGTTCTCGATCCGGCCACGGCGGGCGGTGACGTCGCCCATCACCTCGCCGAGGAACTCTTCCGGCGTGGTGACCTCGAATTCCATCACCGGCTCCAGGAGCGCCGGCGACGCCTTCTTGGCCGCGTCTTTGAGCGCCATCGACCCCGCGATCTTGAACGCCATCTCCGACGAGTCGACCTCGTGATAGGTCCCGTCGATCAGCGTCGCGCGGAGGTCCACGAGCGGATACCCGGCCAACACGCCGTTGTCCATCGCCTCCTGGATGCCCTGGTCGACCGCCGGGATGTACTCGCGAGGGATCGCGCCGCCGGTGATCTTGTTGATGAACTCGTAGCCACCGCCCGGGCCGGTCGGCTCCAGGTCGATCACGACGTGGCCGTACTGCCCGCGACCGCCGGTCTGGCGGACGAACCGCATGTCCACCTTGTGCACCGGCTTCGTGATCGTCTCCCGGTACGCGACCTGCGGCTTTCCGACGTTCGCGTCGACGTTGAACTCCCTCCGGAGCCGGTCGACGATGATGTCCAGGTGCAGCTCACCCATCCCTGAGATGACGGTCTGCCCGGTCTCTTCGTCGAACCGCACCACGAAGGTCGGGTCCTCGTCCGCGAGCTTGCCCAGGCCGCCGCCGAGCTTGTCCTGATCGGCCTTCGTCTTGGGCTCGACGGCCACGCTGATCACGGGCGTCGGGAAGCTGATCTGTTCGAGCACGACGGGATGATCGGCGTCGCAGATCGTGTCGCCGGTCGTGGCGTGCTTGAGACCCACGACGGCCACGATGTCGCCGGTGTACGCCGCCTCCATGTCCTCCCGGTGGTTCGCGTGCATCTGGAGGATCCGGCCGATCCGCTCCTTCCGGTCCTTGGTGCTGTTGAGCACGTGCGATCCGCTGTGCAGAACGCCTGAGTAGACGCGCAGGTAGGTGAGGCGACCCACGTACGGGTCGGACATGATCTTGAACGCGAGCGCCGAGAACGGTTCCGCGTCGTCGGGCTTGCGCTCGACATGATCGCCCTCCTTGAACGGGAGATGCCCCTCGACCGGCGGCACGTCGACCGGGCTGGGGAGGAAATCGACGATCGCGTCGAGCAGGAGCTGAACGCCCTTGTTCTTGAACGCGGACCCACAGAGCACCGGCACACCGAGCCCCTGCAGCGTCGCAGCGCGGATCGCGCGCTTCAGCTCCTCGACGGTCGGCTCCTGCTCCTGGACGAACTTCTCGAACAGGGACTCGTCGTGGTCCGCCAGCTTCTCGAAGAGCTGGTGCCGCGCTTCCTTCGCAGCATCCAGGTACGCCTCCGGGATCTCGGTGTCCTTCCACTCCTCGCCCATGTCGCCCTCCCAGTAGTGGGCGTTCATCTGGACGAGGTCGATGCATCCGTGGAAGTCGGATTCCGTCCCCCATGGCAACTGCAGGACGAGCGGGTTCGCGTTGAGACGGTCGACCATCATGGCGACCGTCCGCTCGAAGTCGGCCCCGGTGCGGTCCATCTTGTTGACGAAGGAGATGCGGGGCACCCGGTAGCGGTCTGCCTGGCGCCAGACGGTCTCGGACTGTGGTTCGACGCCGGCGACCGAATCGAACACGGCCACCGCCCCGTCGAGGACACGGAGCGAACGCTCGACCTCGACCGTGAAGTCCACGTGGCCGGGCGTGTCGATGATGTTGATCCAATGGCCCTTCCACTGGCAGGTGGTCGCGGCGGACGTGATCGTGATGCCTCGTTCGCGTTCCTGGGCCATCCAGTCCATGACGGCCGTACCCTCGTGGACCTCGCCGATCTTGTAGGCCCGGCCCGTGTAATAGAGGATCCGCTCGGTCGTCGTGGTCTTGCCGGCGTCGATGTGCGCCATGATCCCGATGTTGCGCGTGCGAGCCAGCGGGTACTCGCGGATCGCGAGTCCCTTACCGCCCTTCTTGACGTCCTGTTCGGTCGTCGTCACGTGCATCATCTCCGCGCGGGTCGCAGCCATCAGCCCGACCCCCTGTCAGCGGAAACCCGCCCCGAAGGGCGGGCCTCGACGTTCCCTTCCATCACCAGCGGTAGTGCGCGAAGGCCCGGTTGGCCTCGGCCATCTTGTGCATGTCCTCGCGTCGCTTCACCGACGCGCCGGCGCCGGTCGCCGCGTCCATGATCTCGGCGACGAGACGCTCGGACATGGAGTTCTCCCTCCGCGCGCGGCTGAAGTTGACGAGCCATCGCATCGCCAGCGTCGTCCCGCGCTGCGGCTTCACCTCGATCGGTACCTGGTACGACGCGCCGCCGACCCGGCGCGACTTGACCTCCAGCAGGGGCCGTACGTTCTCCACCGCACGCTTGAGGGTGATCACCGGGTCGTTCGCCGTCTTCTGGCTGATCTGCTCGAGCGCGTCGTAGACGATGTGCTCCGCGACCGTCTTCTTCCCGTTGAGGAGCACCCGGTTGATCAGCTGCGTGACCAACGGGTTCTGGTAGACGGGATCGGGCTGGATCGCCCGTCGCGCGGCCGGGCCCTTCCTGGGCATGCTTACTCGCCGCCCTTCTTGGCACCGTAGCGTGAACGCGCCTGCTTCCGGTTCTTGACTCCGGCCGTGTCGAGCGTCCCACGGACGATCGAGTACCGAACCCCACCGAGGTCCTTCGGGCCTCCTCCGTGTACGAGCACGATCGAGTGCTCCTGGAGGTTGTGTCCCTCGCCGGGGATGTAGCAGGTGACCTCGATGCCCGTGGTCAGGCGCACGCGCGCGACCTTCCGCAGGGCGGAGTTGGGCTTCCGTGGGGTGATGGTCCAGACACGGGTGCAGACGCCACGCCGCTGAGGGTTGGACCTCAGCGCGGGGGCCTTGTTCTTCTTCTTCGGGGTCTCGCGACCCTTCCGCACGAGCTGTTGGATCGTGGGCATGGTCCTCTCGTCTGCACTCTGTCGTTGTCAAACACCGGAGCCGGGGAACCGCGGCCCGCGAGCCGAGCCGGGACGCACACGCCATGGGGAGCGAGGTTCCGGTTGTTCGTAAGCGCGCTCGGCCGGCTCGCCTGGCCGAGGCGCGACCCGTAAGGCTAACGACCTACTCCCCGAGGCGTCAACCACGCCTGCTAGCGTGCCCGACCGTGCCACCGGATCCCCAGGAGATGCGCGCCGTGGCGCGCCGCGCCGCCCTCATCGGAGGCGAGGTCGTGCGCTCCGGCGCCCGGCCTGCCGGCGCCGCCAAGGGCCTCCCGGGGGACTGGGTGACGGAGGTCGACGTCGCGAGCGAGCGGGCGATCGCACGGTTCCTCAGATCCGAAACACCAGACGTCCCGATCCAGGGCGAGGAGCTCGGCGGGGCCGAAAGCGGCCTCCGGTGGGTCGTCGACCCCCTCGACGGGACGACGAACTACCTGCACGGGTTCTGGGCGGTAGGGGTCTCGGTGGCGCTCGTCGCCGAGGAGACCGTTCTGGCCGGCGCCGTGCACGCGCCGTTCCAAGGAGACGTCTGGCACGGGGCGCACGGCGCCGGCGCCGAGTGGGAGCGACAGACGGGCACCGTGCCGTGCCGCGTGAGTGACCGGCGCGTCGCCCAAGGCGTCGTCGGGACCGGGTTCCCCTTCCGCCGCAAGGAGCGGATCCCACGTCACCTGGCCGCGCTCGAGCGGGCCCTCCGGACATTCGAGGACGTCCGTCGGCCGGGGGCGGCCGCCCTCGACCTGGCGTGGGTCGCGTGCGGTGTGTTCGAGGGCTTCTTCGAGCTGGGGCTCGCACCGTGGGACGTCGCCGCCGGCGCCCTGCTGATCGAGGAGTCCGGCGGGTCGGTCACCGACTGGGAGGGCGGTCCGGGCTACCTGGCCGGCAACATCCTGGCTGGGTCGCCGGCCGTCCACGCGGCGCTCGTGCGCATCGCCCGACCGTGATCGCTCCTGAGGACGCGGAGGGCGCCCCCCCCCCGGGGGCGCCCACCGCTCGCCGGGCCACCCACGCCGGTGACGCCGCGGGAGTCGTCAGTCC
>JBKOUM010000031.1:0-18010 GCA_046723385.1 Actinomycetota bacterium | reverse complement strand
CGTTGCGCTCGAACGGTTCGATCTCCGGATCCCCGGCAGTCGATCCCTCAAGCAGAAGCGACACGTGATCGCGTCGCTCACGGCGGCGGTCCGGCAGCGGTTCCCGGTGAGCGTGGCCGAGGTCGAGCACCAGGACCTCTGGCAGCGCGCGGCGATCGCCGTTGCGGCCGTCGGCGCGGACCAACACCATCTCCGCCGCGTGATGCACGAGGTCGAGAAGTTCGTGGAGCGCTGGGAGGGAACCGAGGTGCTCGGATCCGAGCTCCAGCTGCTGTGGCCCGAGGAGTGATCGAGCGCGGGTACGCTGGTTCCATGCCCCAGGGATCGCGGACCGAACGCGTAGGTGAGGAGTTCCGCGAGATCCTCGCGGAGTCGATCCAACGCCTCAAGGACCCCAGGGTCGGGTTCGTCACGGTCACCGGCGTGAAGGTCTCGCACGACCTTCGGGTCGCCTGGGTCTATTTCACGACCTTCGGTGACGAGCGCGCCCGAGCCGCGTCGCGCGCGGGACTGCGTTCGGCGGCTCCGCACCTGCGGCACGAGTTGGGCCGGCAGATCCGGCTCAAGGCGGTCCCCGAGCTCCGGTTCGAGGAGGACACGACACCGGCGTCGGCGGAGCGGGTCGACCACATCCTCGAGGACATCCACGAGCAGGAGGCGGGGTCGTGACGCCCGAGGATCTCAGCCGAGCGGCCGACGTCCTTCGGGAGGCCGACCACGTCGCGATCGCGTGTCACGTGAACCCCGACGCGGACGCCCTCGGGTCGATGCTGGGACTCGCGCACCACCTGGTGGCGCGGGGGACCGCCGTCACCTGTTCGTACCCGAACCAGCCCCAACGCCTGCCGAGATGGTCGGAGATGCTGCCCGGTCTCGATCTGCTCGTCCCGCCCGACCGGTTCCCCAAGGCCCCGACCGTGATGGTGACCTGTGACTGCGCGTCCTTCGACCGCCTCGGCGTCCTCGGTCCGCCGGCGAACGCGGCGTCCGACCTGATCTGGATCGACCACCATCGGTCGAACGACGGGAGCGGCACGGTGCGCCTGGTCGATCCGGATGCGTCCTCGACCTGCGAGGTAGTCACGCGTCTGATCGATCGGATCGGCGGTGAGCTCACCGAAGCGAGCGCCCTGTGCTTGTACGCCGGACTCGTCACCGACACGGGACGCTTCCAATATGAGTCCGTGACGCCCGAGACCCTCCGGGTCGCCGCGCGGCTGCGCGAGCACGCCTTCGACCACGCGCGCCTGTCTCAGGTCCTCTACGAGGATCATCGGTCCGCGTACCTGCGCCTGCTCGCTGTCGCCCTCGGCCGGCTCGACGAGGTCCCGGAGGCCGACCTGGTGTGGACCTATCTCCTGCAGTCGGATCTCGCCGACGCCGGGCTCGGCGTCGGCGAGACGGACGACCTGATCGACGTGATCCGGACGGTGCGCGGAGCGGACGTCGCCGCGGTCCTCAAGCAACAACGCGACGGGCGCTTCAAGGTGAGCATCCGTTCGCGCGGGGCGCACGACCTGGCGGCGGCCGCCGCCGCGTTCGGCGGCGGCGGCCACCGCCTGGCCGCGGGCTACACGAGCCAGCACGGGCCGAGCGGCACGATCGAGCGGCTCGTCGAGGTCCTCCGAGGCGCCCCCGTGTCTCCGTGACCAACGTCGAGGGCTTGCTGCTGGTCGACAAACCCGGGGGCATCACGTCACACGACGTGGTGGCGATCGTGCGTCGGTCGCTCGGGATCCGCAAGGTGGGGCACGCGGGCACGCTCGACCCGATGGCGACGGGGCTGCTCGTCGTGGGACTCGGGCGTGCCACCCGGCTGCTCCGTTTCCTCGGCGATCTTCCCAAGACCTACACGGGGACGATCCGGTTGGGCGTCGAGACGACGACCCTGGACGCGGAGGGCGAGGTGACGCGCGAGTCGCCCGTCGATGTGACCGACGCGGACATCGCGTCCGCGATGTCCGCGTCGGTCGGCGAGTCGCTCCAGCGGCCGCCGGCCTTCAGCGCCGTGAAGGTCGGTGGCCGCAAGCTCTACGAGGCGGCGCGCGCGGGGGAGACCCTTCAGGCCGAGCCGCGCCCGATCCGGGTCGACCGCTTCCAGCCGGTCGCCCGCGACGGCGATGCGGTCGACTTCGTCGCGATCGTCAGTGGCGGCACCTACGTCCGCGTGCTCGCGGCCGATGTGGGCGATGCGCTCGGCTGTGGGGCACACCTCGCGGCGCTCCGCCGCACGGCGATCGGCGGCTTCTCGGTCGAGGACGCGTCACCGCCCACGGAACCGGGCGACCTGCTGTCGCTCGAGCGAGCGGTGTCGCACCTCCCCAGCCTCGATCTCGACGTGGAAGAAGCCCGCGTGGCGAGGAACGGGAGCATCCTGGGGCCGGCCGGGATCCAGGGTCCGTACGCCGTCTTCGGCCCCGACCGAACGCTGATCGGGATCTACCGCGACGACGGTCCCAAGGGCCGACCCGACGTGATCCTCGCCACGGACCCGTAGGCTCCGGCGATGGCGACGCTGGCGCGGCCGCGGTTCCGCTGGAAGACGGTCCTCGGCATCACCGCGTCGATCGTGATCGTGGTCGGGATCTTCGCGTGGGCGATCCCGAAGTTCGCGGACTACGGCGCGGTGCTCGACGCGCTCGGCACGCTAACCGTGATCGAGTTCTGGACGCTCTTCGCGGCCATGGTGTTCAACCTCCTGACGTACTGGTGGGCGAACCAGGCGGCCCTGCCGGGGCTCGGGATCGGCAAAGCGGCCGTCCTGACGCAGACGACGACCTCGGTCGCGAACACGTTGCCGGCCGGTGGCGCGATCGCGGTCGGTCTGACCTACTCGATCCTGGACTCGTGGGGGTTCACCGCGACGAACGTGGCGCTCTTCGTCGGCGTGACGGGCCTGTGGAACATCTTCACGAAGCTCGGACTGCCGATGCTCGCGCTCGTCTTCCTGGCGCTGAGCGGCCACCTGACCCCGGGGTACGTGGTCGCGGCCGCGGTGGGCGCCGTCGTGATCGCCGCCGCGGTGCTCCTGCTGACCCTCGTCTTCCGGAGCGAGAAGCTGGCGATCCGCGTGGGTGAGGCGTTCGGGCGAGCCGTGTCGTGGTTGCGCCGCCTCGTTCACAAGCCCACGGTCGAGGGGTGGGGCGACGGGGCCGCTCGCTTCCGGCGGAACACGATCGAGCTCGCCGGGCACCGATGGTTCCGCTTGACGTGGACGACGGTGCTGAGCCAGATCGCGCTCTTCTTCGTCCTTCTCTTGTCGTTGCGTCACCTGGGCATCTCGGAGGCGGACGTGTCGACGTCCGAGGCGTTCGCCGTGTACTCCTTCTCGCGGCTGCTCTCGGCGGTGCCGATCACCCCCGGCGGCGTGGGCTTCATCGACGTCGGCTACATCGGCGGTCTGACCGTCTTCGACAGCGAGGAGAAGACGCAGATCGTCGCGGCGGTCCTGATCTTCCGTGCGCTCACGTACGGGATCCAGATCCCGCTCGGCGGGTTCACGTATCTGATCTGGCGCGCCAAGAGGGACTGGCGCTCGACCGCCGGCGCGGATGCGCAGCGCGCCCGCGTCACCTACGAGCCGGATCCCCGCTGAACGGCTCGCCGGCCTCCGGCGCGGTCGGATCCGGTGGGATCGGTTCGCCCTCTTCGCGGAACACGACGTCGCGGATCTCCGTTGCCGCCGCCGCGACGAAGATCGCGATCCCGGCACCCAGCAGCGTCCCGGCCACGGTGTCGGAGAACCAGTGCGCCGCCAAGTAGACGCGGGAGAGCGCCATCACGAACGTGAACCCGATCGCGAGCCACTCCCAATGTCGGCGCCGCGGGCCAGCTGGGAGCAGCGCCAGGACGAGCGCCACCCCCGTCGCCGCTCCGGCGACCGCATGCCCCGACGGGAACGAGAACGTCTCGGCGGTCGCAACGAGCGGGAAGGGGGGCCGGCCGCGGTGGAAGTAGGCCTTCAACCACGTGAGCGCGACCTCACTCAGCAACCACGTCGTCGCGAACGCACCCGCGCGGAGCCACCGGCGGCGGAACAGCAGGAACGCGGTCACGCCGATCCGGAGCGGGATCGTCACGAGGCCGCCGCCGACCACGTTGAGCGCCCGGCTGAGCCACGTGAGGGGGGCGTTCCGGATGTCGTCCACCCAGTGGTACACGGACTCATCGAACCGGCCGATGAACGGGACCGTGGTGAGCGGGGCGTCTTGCGGCGGGTGCCGTCCGACCGCGAAGAGCGAGGCGACGCACGCGGCGAGCAGGATGAGCGACCAGACGAACGCTCGCCGATGGTCGGCGAGCATCCGCGTCTGCGCCCGCGTCATCCCGGGCGTGGCGGCACGGGAGGCGGAGTCGGTTGAGCGATCACCGTCGGTGATCGGAAGAACTCCTGCGCGCCGGGCGTGCCCCAGAGGCCCACGAGCACGACCACCTCGATCAGAGCCTGGATCCACGCGAAGACCGCGCCGTCACCGCGAGTCACCACGACGGCCAGGTTCAGGAGCAGCCCCAACCCGAACAGCACCGTGACGACGATCCGGGCCACGTTGCTCCCGCCGAACAGGGCGTACACGAGCAACAGCTCGGTCAGTCCGACGGCGAGCACGATGAAACCGAAGATGAGGAACGCACCCTGCTGCAGTCCGTGACGGACCATGAAGCGCGTGTTCGAACCGGCCAGCAGGATCACGATCCCACCCAGGGACAGGAAGACGCCGTTGATGCCGATCAGCCAGCCCGCGAACGTCACCCCACCGGGTCGTTTGGACATCGATCCTCCTCCGGTCGTCCGGAGGGTGGCACGGGCCGGCCGGCGCGCGCAAGGCCGCTACGCTCTGCGCTCGTGGACGTCATCCGCGGGATCGGTTCGCTCCCCCTTCCGGATGGGCCTCGCGTCGCGACGGTCGGCTTCTTCGACGGCGTGCATCGCGGCCATCAGGCGGTCCTGCGGACCGTCGTCGCCCGTGCGCGCGACCGGGGGGTCAGATCCGTCGCGATCACGTTCGACCGGCATCCTCGAGAGGTGTTGTCGCCCGGGACCGAGCCCCGGCTGCTCACGACGGTGGATCGGAAGGCGGAGCTCGTGGGGTCGACGGGCATCGACGAGCTCCTGGTGCTCGCCTTCGATCGAGACTTCTCGTTGATCCCGGCGGAGGACTTCGTCCGGGACGTCCTCGTCGAGGGCGTCCACGTCGTCCACGCCGCGATGGGAGCCAACTTCACCTTCGGCTTCCGCGCGCGGGGCACGATGGAGAACCTGCCGGGGATGGGCGTTCCCTTCGGCCTGACGGTGGAAACCGTCGGGCTCGTGGAGGTCGACGGCCGCGTGATCTCCTCTTCATCCATCCGCGATGCGCTCGCCTCGGGGGATCTGGCGTGGCCCCAGGTGGCGCTCGGTCGTCGGTTCGTGCTCGACGGCGAGGTCGTCACGGGTCACGGCCGGGGTCGGGGTCTCGGCTACCCGACGGCGAACCTCCGGACGTGGCCGCGGCTGCTGCTGCCGGGCCAGGGGATCTACGCCGGCGTCGCGGAACACGCGGGCCGACGCTACCGGGCCGCGATCGACTGCGGGACCAACCCGACGTTCGGCGTGGAACCGCTCCACGTCGAGGCGTTCCTGCTTGGCTTCGACGGGGAGCTCCCGGGAGAGGCGCTCGCGATCGAGTTCTGGGGCCGGCTCCGCGACGAGATCCGGTACGACTCCGTCGACGAGTTGATGGTCGCGATCGAGGCGGACGTCGAACGCACCGGGGAGGTCGTTCCCGACGACGCTCTCGCGTCCCCGTGACCGCGGGTCGGGGCTCCGTTCCCGCTGGTAGCCTTGGTGTTCCACCATGACGTTGACCAAAGAAGCTAAGACCCAGATCATCCAGGAGCACGCCCGGTCCGCCGGCGACACAGGCTCCGCGGAGGTTCAGATCGCGGTCCTGACGAGGCGTATCAGCGACCTGACGGACCACCTGAAGGTCCACAAGCAGGACCATCACAGCCGCCGCGGATTGCTGATGCTCGTCGGGCGCCGCCGACGGCTGCTGGAGTACCTCCGCCGCGAGGACATCGAGCGTTACCGCGCGATCGTCGCGGACCTCGGGCTGCGCCGGTAGCGCCACCGCGGGCGGCCCTGCCCGTCCGCACGAAGGAGTGATGCCACAGACCCGATGCGGCCGACCGGAGGGAAGGCCTGAAGCGCGGTCGGTTCTCAGTCGCGAGCTTCCGGAGCGTGATCGCTCGGAGGTTCACCACTGACAACCGGCCCGACCCTCCACACCACGCGGCGCGCACATCGCGCGCCCATGACTCCAGAGGAGATCGACCGGATGGTCACCACGATGTCGCGCCAGGTTGGCGCACACGAGATGACGCTCGAGGCCGGCAAGCTCGCGAAGCTTGCCGATGGGAGCGTCGTCGTCACCTATGGACAGACCCAGGTGCTCGCCACCTGCGTTCGTTCCAAGCCCCGCGAGGGGATCGACTTCTTCCCGCTCACGATCGACGTGGAGGAGCGGATGTACGCGGCCGGAAAGATCCCGGGCTCGTTCTTCCGGCGTGAGGGCCGACCGGGCGAGACCGCGATCCTCACCGCGCGCCTGATCGACCGCCCCCTCCGTCCGACGTTCCGTGAGGGCTTCCGCGACGAGGTCCAAGTCATCTGCACGATCCTGTCCGTGGACATGGCCAACCCGTACGACATCCCCGCGATGAACGCGGCAGCGTGCGCGGTCGGCTTGGCCGGGCTGCCGTTCGACGGCCCCGTGGCCGCGGTTCGGCTCGGGCTGATCGGCGGCCAGTGGGTCGTCAACCCGACGTTCCAGGAGCTCGAGGACGCCACCTTCGACGTCGTCGTCGCGGGTGCGAAGAACCCCGAAGGGGGCGTCGACATCCTGATGATCGAGGGTGAGGCCCCCGACAACACCTGGCCCTTGCTCGGTTCCCGGGACGGAGCCGTCGCGCCGACCGAGGAGGTCGTCGCGGAGGGACTCGAGGTGGCCAAAGGGCAGATCGCGCAGCTCGTCGCCTTCCAGGAGGAGTTCATCGCGGCCCACGGCGTGACGCCGAGGGAGTTCACGCCGACGCCCCTCTACGGCCAGGACATCTGGGAGGCCCTGTACGGCACCTTCGCCGGCAAGCTCGAGGCAGCGATCGTCCCCGATCGCGAAACGCGCGAGGCCGCGTTCGACGCGGTCAAGCAGGAGGCGAAGCTCCACGTCGAGGCGACGCTGGGCGAGGCCTTCGTCGATCGGGACCAGGAGTTCTCCGCCGCGTGGAAGTCGCTCCAGAAGAAGGTCATGCGTCGCCGGGTGATCGAACAGGGGGTTCGCCTAGACGGTCGCGGCGCCAAAGACATCCGGCCGCTGTCGGCGGAGGTCGGGTTGGTCCCTCGGGCCCACGGCTCCGCGCTGTTCCAGCGTGGCGACACGCAGGTCCTCAACATCACGACGCTCGGGATGCTGCGGATGACGCAGATGATCGACACGCTCGATCCGGAGGACACCAAGCGGTACATGCATCACTACAACTTCCCGCCCTTCTCCACGGGCGAGACCGGGCGAGTGGGATCGCCCCGCCGTCGGGAGATCGGGCACGGTGCGCTCGCCGAGCGCGCCCTGATCCCGGTCGTGCCGAGCGAAGAGGAGTTCCCCTACGCGCTCCGTCTCGTGTCGGACGTCCTGGGGTCGAACGGTTCCACGTCGATGGCGAGCGTCTGCGGCTCGACGCTGTCGCTGATGGACGCCGGCGTGCCCATCAAGTCGCCGGTCGCGGGGATCGCGATGGGCATGATCGCCGAGGAGGGCCGTTTCGTGACGTTGACGGACATCCTCGGTGCCGAGGACGCCCTGGGCGACATGGACTTCAAGGTGGCCGGGACCAGCGAGTTGGTGACCGCGATCCAGCTCGACATGAAGGTCTCCGGCATGCCGGCGGACGTGCTCGCGGGCGCTCTGCAGCAGGCGAGGGAAGCGCGGATGCAGATCCTCGACGTGATGCTCGCCGCGCTCCCGGCGCCTCGCGACGCGGTCAGCTCCAAGGCCCCGCGGATCATCACGATCCAGATCCCCGTCGACAAGATCGGCGAGGTGATCGGTCCCAAGGGGAAGAAGATCAACGAGATCATCGCGATGACCGGCGCCGACATCAACATCGAGGACGACGGGACCGTCTTCATCGGTTCGCACGAAGCCGACGGGGCCGACGAAGCAGCCCGCATGATCGAAGAGATCGCGAACCCTCGGCCGGTCCTGGTCGGGGAGACGTACCAGGGGACGGTCGTCAAGACCACGACCTTCGGCGCGTTCGTCAACCTCGTTCCCGGACGCGACGGGCTCGTGCACATCTCCAAGCTCGGCCGTGGCAAGCGCCTGGCGAGCGTCGAGGAGGCCGTCAAGGAAGGTGACGCGCTGACGGTCCTCGTCGAGGACGTCGACCCGCAGGGCAAGATCAGCCTCAAGCCGGTCGGCCCCGAATGGGAGATCCCCGAGGGCACCGTCGTCGAGACCGCCGAACGGCGCGATCGCGGAGGTGACCGCGGGAGCCGTGGCGATCGCGGGAACCGGGGCGATCGTCACGGGAAGCGGTTCCGCGACGGCGGCAGCAGCCGTCAGGACGCCTGAGCCCGGGCGCCATGTCGATCACGCGGACCGAGTTCAGCTCGGGCCTGCGGGTCGTGACGGAGCGGATGCCCGGCGTCCGCTCCGTCTCGATCGGCTTCTGGGTCCTGGCGGGGTCCCGGGACGAGCGACCCGCGATCAGCGGGCACTGCCACTTCCTTGAACACCTGCTCTTCAAGGGGACCACGACCAGGAGCGCCCTGGACATCGCGGAGGCGTTCGACGGCGTCGGCGGCGACGTGAACGCGTTCACCGCGAAGGAGTCCACGTGCTACTACGCGAGGGTGCTCGACCGCGACCTGGAGATGGCCGTGGACCACCTCACGGACATGCTGCAGCATTCCACGATCCGGTCGAACGATCTCGAGGCCGAGAGCCACGTGATCCTGTCCGAGATCGACATGCACGAGGACTCACCCGAAGACGTGGTGCATGACCTGTTCACGACCACGCTCTGGCCCGGCCACCCGCTCGGTCGCCCGATCCTGGGCACGCGCGAACGGATCCGCGCGGCCACGCGCGGATCCGTCCACGGCTTCTACCGGCGGCACTACGTGCCCGGACACCTCGTGGTGGCCGTTGCGGGCAACGTCCACCACGACGAGCTCGTGCGGATGCTCCGCCGGCGGATGGACGTCGGGCGCGAGCGGCACGGTCGCGGAGACGCCGCGTGGCGTCTCCGCGCCGCCCCGCGCGCGCCCAAGCCGTCCGGGCGCCACCTGGTCCAGCGGAAGAAGACCGAGCAGGCGCACGTCGTCATCGGGACCAACGGCCTCGCGCGAACCGACCCCGATCGCTTCGCGTTCCTGATCGTCAACACGGCGCTCGGCGGGGGCATGTCCTCGCGGCTGTTCCAAGAGATCCGGGAGAAGCGCGGGCTCGCTTACACCGCGTACAGCTACCACTCGCAGTACGCGGAGGTCGGCCTGTTCTCGGCGTACGCGGGCACCTCCGCGTCCAAGGCCAAGACGGTCGTCGGCCTAATGCGGCAGCAGATCGAGTCGATCCGCGACGGCGGGCTGACGCCGGAGGAGTTCGAGCGAGCCAAGTCCCACGTGAAGGGGTCGACCGTGCTCTCCCTGGAGGACCCCGGCGGCCGGATGTCCCGGCTCGGCAAGTCGGAGATCGCGCAGGGCGAGATCCTGACGGTCGACGAGACCCTCCGGCGGGTCGGCCGCGTCACCATGGACGACGCCCGTCGTGTGGCTGAGCGCGTCCTGGCTCAGCCCATGACCCTGACCGTGCTCGGCCCGGTCGCGCCGTCTTCGTTCGAGGGAGCCTTGGCGTGATCCGCGTCGGCGTCGTCGGCGCCACCGGCAAGATGGGCCGTCAGGTCTGCTGGGCCGTCGCCGACGCCGACGACCTGACGCTCGCCGGCGCCATCTCGCGCTCGGCCCCCGGGCAGCGGCTGGGGGACGCGATCGGCATCGAGGGGCCGGCCGCCGACGTGATCCTCGCCGAACGTCTCGACGAGATGGTGACCGCCGAGGTGGAGGTCCTGGTGGATTTCAGCGGCGCGGCCGGCGCGCCCGAACATGTGGAGTGGGCGATCGCACACGGGATGCACGTGGTGGAAGGGACGACGGGCTTCCCCGTCGATCCGGGATGGGCGAGCGCGCCCGTCGGCGTGATCGTTGCTCCCAACTTCGCTCTCGGGGCCGCGCTCATGATGCGCTTCGCCGAGGTCGCGGCGCGATACTTCGACGCCGCCGAGGTGATCGACCTCCACCACGACCAGAAGGCGGACGCCCCCAGCGGCACGGCGATCGCGACGGCGCAGCGGATCGGTGGCGCGCGCGCCGGCGAGTGGACGGCCCCCGACGGCGACGATCGATACCACGGGGCGCGCGGCGCCCAGATCCAGGGCATCCGCGTACACAGCGTGCGCTTGCCCGGCCTCCTCGCCCACCAGGAGGTGATCTTCGGCGGTCCGGGCCAGACGCTCACGATCCGCCACGATGCGACCGATCGCTCCTCGTTCCTGCCCGGCGTGATGATGGCGATCCGGGCCGTGGTCGACCGCCCGGGCCTCACGGTTGGGCTCGACGCTCTCCTGGATTAGTCCTCCCGGCGGACCTCGTCGACCCAGATCGAGCCGTCGTTCTCCTGGGTGATCACGACGCCCTCGAGCTCTCGCATCGGTTCGACCTCGCGACCCGTCAGGCCCAACGCCGCGCGTTCCACGAACGGCGTGTGGCTGATCGCGAGCGCCCGATCGCCGTCGTCGAGGCCCTCCAGCAACGATCGGATGCCCGCGGCGAGACCTTCGGGCGAGCCGCCGGTCACGTCCTTCCCAGCGAGCCCCGGCACGACGGAGTGGTCCGGCAGTTGCTGGTTCGCGCCGCGCAGGATCCACGCAGCCGTCTCCGCGGCTCGTTCTGCAGGAGAGACGAACACGGCGTCGTAGGCAACGCCCACACGGCTCCGGCCCGCGTTCGCCGCGAGCGAGCGGCCGGCTTCGGACAGCCGATCCCTGGTCGGGTCGCGAGGCGCGTGGCGGAGGAGCTCGATCCGCTTCACCGGCGGAGCATCCCAACGACCTCCGGGATCGTCGCCAGGTCGATCACCTTGACGGCGGCCTCCGCCGAGCCCTTCGTTCTGGAGGGTCTCGGGCTGGACAGGGGCATCCTTCTCTGAACCATGTGGTCAACGGCTCACCGGTTCGCTCTCGCCGGCTTGCCACCTCGCCAGCACGAAGAGCAGATCGCTCAACCGATTGAGGTAACGGCGCGCCTCCGGGTTGACGACGCGACCCGCGGACTCGAGCCCGACCACGTGTCGCTCCGCGCGCCGGACGACCGAGCGCGCGATGTCGAGCGTGGCCGACGCCGGGTTCGCGCCCGGGACCACGAAGGCGTCTGGGAGCGGACGCTCGGCCACGAGTCCGTCGATCCGCTGCTCCAGCCGTGCGACCATCTTCTCGGTGACGAGCGACACCTCCGGCTCGAGCCGGGCGCGCTCACCGGGGTTGGTGGCCAGATCGGCTCCGACGACGAAGAGCTCACGCTGCAACGCCAGCAGGTCGGATGCGAGCGCCGGGTCGTCGCAGAGCGCTCGCGCGAGGCCCAGGACCGCGACGGCCTCGTCCGTGGTGCCGTATGCCTCCGTGACCTGGTCGTTCTTGCCCACACGCCCGCCGTAGAGGAGCCCCGTGGTGCCGTCGTCGCCCGTCTTCGTGTAGATGCGCGGCATCGAGGGCTAGCATAGGGCGCGTCCGCCCCGGCCCCCGCTGGCGACGGGAACGCTCGAACGGAGGAGGCGACGCCGATGACCGGAAGGTTCGGGTCCGTCGTCACCGCGATGGTGACGCCGTTCCGACAGGACCACGCGCTTGACCTCGAACGGGCGCAGGAGCTCGCTTCGTGGCTCGTGGAGAACGGATCCGACGCGGTCGTGGTGGCGGGATCGACCGGCGAGTCGCCGACGATCACGTACAAGGAGAAGTCCGAGCTCTTCCGCGCGGTGGGCGAGGCGATCCGCGGACGAGGCAAACTGATCTGCGGCACGGGCACGTACTCCACCGCGGAGACGCTCGAGCTCACGCAGGCGGCCGAGGACGCGAACGCGGACGGGCTGCTCGTGGTGACGCCGTACTACAACAAGCCGCCGCAGCGCGGATTGATCGCACACTTCGAACACATCGCCGAGGCGACCGACCTGCCGATCATCGCGTACAACATCCCGGGTCGGACCGCGACGCGGATCGAGCACGACACGCTGCTCCGCCTCGCGGAGCGGCCGAACATCGTCGCCGTGAAGGACTCGACCGGGGACTTCCAGGGCATCTCTCGGCTGATCGCCGAGGTGCCGGAGGGGTTCGAGGTCTACTCCGGCGACGACTGGGCGACGTTCGGGTACGTGTGCCTGGGGGCGGTCGGCGTGGTGAGCGTGGGGAGCCATCTGGTGGGCACGCAGATCCGTCAGATGATCGAGCTGATCGAAACGGGCGACGTGCCGGCCGCGAGGAAGATCCACGAAGCACTCTCTCCGCTGTTCAACGCGCTGTTCGTGACGTCGAACCCGATCCCGCTCAAGGCCGCCCTCCAGATGGTGGGGCGCCCGTGCGGCGAGCCTCGCCTCCCGCTCGTCCCGGCGACGCCCGAGGAGCGGGACCGTGTTCGCAAGGCGCTGGAGGACGCCGGTCTCCTTGCCTGAGCGCGACGGCCGTCTCGTCTTCCTTGGCGGGATCGGCGAGGTGGGTCGGAACATGGCCGCGCTCGAGCTGGGCGGGCGGCTCCTGATCATCGACGTCGGCCTGTCGTTCCCATCCGCCGACATGCCCGGGATCGACCTCGTCCTGCCGGACATGGAGTACGTTCGCGACCGCGCCGACGACGTCGAGGCGATCGTGCTGACGCACGGGCACGAGGACCACGTCGGCGCGCTCCCGTACCTCCTCCGAGACCTCGCGCGGCCGGTCCCAATCTTCGGGACGGCGTTCACGCTCGAGCTCTTGCAGGGAAAGCTCGACGAACACGAGGTGGCCCACCTGACGGAGCCACGGGTCGCCGTCCCCGGCGGCGGCGCGTCGATCGGTCCGTTCACGATGCGGTTCTTCCACGTGACGCATTCGATCCCCGACGGCATGGCGGTCGCGATCGAGACGGATCACGGGTCCGTGCTGCACACGGGGGATTTCAAGCTCGACCAGACGCCGATCGACGGCCAGCCGACCGATCTGCACGGCCTCGCGGACGAGTCGGGACGGGGCGTCCACCTGCTCCTGTCAGATTCCACGAACGCCGAGACCCCCGGTCATACCGCGAGCGAGCGGACCGTGGGGCCGGTCCTGCGAGACATCGTCGCGTCCGCGCCGGAGATCGTGGTCGTGGCGTGCTTCTCGAGTCACATCCACCGGATCCAGCAAGTGATCGACGCGGCGCTCGCGAACGAGCGCGTCGTCTGCTTCCTCGGCCGCTCGATGCAGAACTCCGTGCGAGCCGCGCGCGAGCTCGGGATCCTCCGGGTGGACGATCACGACGTGATCGAGATCGAAGAGGTCGAGGACCTGGATCCCGGGCGGGTCGTGATCGCGTGCACCGGCTCACAGGGCGAGCCGTACAGCGCCCTCAGCCTGATGGCCGCCCGCGAGCACAAGTGGGTCAAGCTCAGCGAAGGGGACACGGTCGTGCTGTCCTCCAGCATGATCCCCGGGAACGAGCCGGCGATCCACCGGGTCGTCGACGCGCTCTACCGGAGCGGCGCCGACGTGTACCACATGCCCGCGGACCAGGTGCATGCCTCAGGCCACGCGGCGCAGGAGGAGCTCCGCCTGCTGCTCTCGCTCGTGCGCCCTCGGTGGTTCATCCCGGTCCACGGCGAGCGCCGCCACCTCCAGCACCACGCGCGTCTGGCGGAGGAGGTCGGGATCCCGCGCGATCGGATCCTGATCTGTGAAGACGGAGACGTCGTCGAGATCGGGACCGAGGTCGCCAAGGTCGATCGGGTGCGCGCCGGGATGACCTTCGTGGACGGGCTCGGGATCGGGGACGTCGGCGGCGAGGTTCTCCGGGATCGGAGGAAGCTCGCCGGCGACGGCGTCGTCGTCGTGGTCGTCGGGATCGACATGCAGACCGGCGAGATCGTGAGCGGTCCGGACGTCGTCAACCGGGGGTTCGTCCACGAGGAGACGTCCGCGGACATCCTTGAAGAGGCCCGCAAACGCGTCATGCTTGCCTTCGAAGAGAGCGCGGAGGCGCGCGTCACGGATCCATCCGTGTTGCAACAGAACGTCAGAAGGGTGCTCAAGCGCTACTTCTTCGACGTGACCCAGCGGAAACCCGTGATCCTCCCGGTGATCTTGGAGGTGTAGGTGGCGACGAAGACTTCCTCCTCGCGACGTTCGACGTCGCGTGCTTCCAGAACGACTCGATCAGGGAACCGGCGCAGGTCCCAGCCGAAGCCCCCTCCCAAGACGCCGGTCCGTCAGATCCTGTCCCCGCACGCGCGGGACGCGTTCGGCGTGTTCCTGGTCGTGCTCGCCCTCGTGTCCGTGCTCGGACTGTGGTTCGACGCGGCAGGACCTGTCGGCGACTTCCTGACGTGGTCGCTCCGCGGGCTCCTCGGCGTCGCGGCGGCCGTCTTCCCGGTCGTCGGGATCTACTGGGGGCTCCTGTTGTTGCGGGACACGGCGCGCGAGGAGCGGGTCCGGATGTTCATCGGGTTCTCGGTCCTCGGCCTCGGCGTGCTCGGCGTGCTCTCGCTGCTGGGTGGCCGGCCGGGTCCTCGCGACGGGTACGACGCGGTGTCGGTCGCGGGTGGGGTGCTCGGCGCCGCCGTGGCGCACCCCCTCGCGATCGTGATCTCGCCCGTCGGCTCGTTCGTCGTGTGCGTCGGTTTGGTGACCGTAGGGCTCCTGGTCTTCAGCGGCACGCCGATCGCCGTCGCCTGGTCGCACGTCCGTGACTTCTTCACCGCCGCGGACGTCGAGGGCGAGCCCGAGCCCGTCGAGCCCGCGACGGTCGAGCCGGTTGCCAGACGACCGCGAGGCGTCAGGCTGCGCGAGGCGTTCGGGCTCCTCGAGCTCGTGGACGGGGACGAAGAGCTCGTGGTGGTGCCCGAGCCGGAACCCGAGCTCGATCCGGACGACGCGGAAGACGACGGCGCCGCTGCGCGCGCTCGCCCCCCACGGACGGTCACGACGACGAGCGGCCCGTACCAGTTGCCGCCGCTCGACCTGCTCCGGAGCGCACCGCCGTCCAACGCCGACGCGGTCGACGAGGCGGAGATGCAGAAGGCGCTCGAACGGACCCTGCAGACGTTCGGTGTGGACGCGCGCGTCTCGGGCGCTCACCGCGGGCCGACCGTCACGATGTACGAGGTCGAGGTGGCATCGGGCACCAAGGTCAGCAAGGTGCTCCAGCTCGCGAGCGACATCGCCTACGCGCTCGCAACGCCCGACGTCCGGATCCAGGCGCCGATCCCGGGCAAGTCCGCCATCGGGATCGAGGTGCCCAACAAGCACCGCGACTTCGTGATGTTGGGCGACATCCTGCGCTCGAAGGCCGCCCGCGATGCCACGCACCCGCTCGAGGTCGCGCTCGGTAAGGACGTGCACGGGCGCGCGCGGATGGTGAACCTCGCGACGATGCCGCACCTCCTGATCGCGGGGGCGACCGGAGCGGGCAAGTCGAGCCTCGTCAACTCGTTCATCACGTCGCTCCTCGTCCGGACGTCGCCCGAGGACGTCCGTCTGGTCCTCGTCGATCCCAAGCGTGTCGAGCTGAGCCATTTCGCGGAGGTGCCCCATCTGCTGTCGCCGGTGATCGTGCACCCGAAACGGGCGGCCGAGGCCCTCGGGTGGATCGTCCGAGAGATGGAACAGCGGTACGAGACGCTCGCGACGGTGGCGGTCCGTGACATCGACGCCTACGAGGAGGGACTTCGACAGGGCTCGCTCCGGATCCCCCCGGGCATGGAGGACCGATACGAACACCTGCCCTTCATCGTGGTGGTGGTCGACGAGCTCGCGGACCTGATGATGGTCGCTCCCCGTGACGTCGAGGACGCGATCTGCCGGATCGCGCAGATGGCGCGCGCGGTCGGGATCCACCTCGTGGTCGCGACGCAGCGTCCCTCGGTCGACGTGGTCACGGGTCTCATCAAGGCGAACATCCCCAGTCGGGTCGCGCTCATGACGTCCTCGCAGGCGGATAGCCGGGTGATCCTGGACATGAACGGCGCCGAGAAGCTCGTCGGCCACGGCGACATGCTCTTCGCGCCGTCGAGCATCTCCAAGCCGGTCCGCCTGCAAGGGGCATGGGTCACGGAGCAAGAGATCGGGGAGATCACGGGGTTCATCCGAGCACAGCGCGAAGCCGTGTACGAACACACGGTGGAAGGCCTCGGGCTGCCTCCGGCCGCCGACGGCAGGGACGAACAGGGGATGGGTTCCGATGACGATCTCTTGGAGCAGGCGGCCGAGCTCGTGATCCGCTCCCAGCTCGGGTCCACCTCGATGCTCCAGCGCAAGCTGAAGGTGGGGTTCGCGCGCGCCGGACGCCTGATGGACCTCCTGGAGAACCAAGCGATCGTCGGTCCGTCGCAGGGGTCGAAGGCTCGCGACGTCCTCGTGACGTGGGAGGAGTGGGAGGAGCGCCGGAGCGCCTGATCTACAGGGCGCCGACCCGGCGAGCGACCTGGAACAGCGTGTCGGCGTGCTGCTGCGGGTCGATCATGATCGTCCCCGAGGCGCCGACCTGGTGCTGCCAGTACCGATAGATCTCTTCGGCGGTCCACCCACGCGATCGAGCGCTCTTGAAGCTGCGGGCCATCTCCGATCCCTGCCAGATCGCAGGGGGCGCGACGAGGAACCCGCCACGCGCGCCGTCGATCGAGAGCCAGAACGCTCCCACCGATCCCCACTGCCCGTCGTCGAGCTCGCCGGAGACCAACAGGAAGCGGACCGGACCTTCCGCGAGCGCACCCGGCGCCGTCACGCGATCGATCATCGAAGACAGCGGCGACGCGTCGTCGCCCATCGATCGGATGCGTGGGTGGTTCATGCTCGCGGTCCCTCCGGGGCGTGATGGTAATCACCCAGATGGGGGACGCCAGCGTCCATCCGTCTCGTTCCGTCGGCGTGCGCCCTAGGACATCCGCCGAGAGCGAGTGGCGGTCTCCTCGGCCAGGATCGCGAACATGATGTGATCCCGCCACCGTCCGCCGATCTTCAGGTACCGGCGTGCGTACCCCTCCTCGCGCCAGCCGGTCGCGCGGAGCAAGGCGATCGATCGATCGTTCCCGGGTTGGACGTTGGCCTGGAGGCGGTGCAGCCCGAGCTCCCCGAAGGCGTACCGGAACACGAGCGGCATCGCCGCGCGCATCGAACCCGTGCCGGCGTGCGGCACGAACGCGTAATACCCGAGGTACGCGTTGCGGAACGATCCGAGCGAGATCTGGGAGAGGGTGTACACGCCGGCGAGCTCGTGTTCGACGACGACGACGAGCGGGACGCGCGTGGTCGACTCCGTCGTGTACGCGGCGAACGCGTCCGGCGTCTCGGGAGGGTACGCCCACGGACGGTGCAAACCCCTGCTCCTCAGCACGGCGTCGAGGTACGGCTGCTGGTCCTCGCGTCGGAGACGACGCACGATGACGGCCGGTGAGGAGCGCGTCATCCTCCGAGCCGGCGCGGCGCGTCGATCACGCGGCCCATCGGCGTCCACCCGGCGAGTCTAGCGGCGCTCCTCGCGTTACCATCACGGTCGATGGCCGGGAACACTGTTCGCAGTCACGCGATCGGGGTCGGCCCCGCGCTTCGGCGCGCACGCGAGATCGACGGCACCACGGTCGACGAGGCCGCTCGCGACACCAAGCTCTCGGTCGAACAGCTCGAGGGCCTGGAGAGCGAAGACTTCGAGCTCCTCGGGGAAGAGGTGTACGTCCGCGCGATGCTGCGCACC
>JBKOUM010000021.1:0-15987 GCA_046723385.1 Actinomycetota bacterium | reverse complement strand
CCTGCGAGGGACGACGGTCGAAGCGAGCCAGCTCCCCGGCGTGATCGACGAGGTTCCAGTGCTCGCCGTCCTGGCCGCCTGTGCCGAGGGCGAGACCCGGTTCCTGGGAGCCGGCGAGCTCCGGGTGAAGGAGTCGGATCGCCTCGCGCTCGTGGCGGACGGGATCCGGACGCTTGGGGGCAGCGCCGCCGCGGAGGGCGACGACCTGGTGGTCGCGGGCGGCGGCCTCCGCGGCGGCGCGGCCTCGTCCGGCGGCGACCACCGCCTCGCCATGGCGTTCGCGATCGCCGGCGCCGGCGCGGACGGCCCGTGCGAGATCGACGGGATCGAGGCGGCCGACGTGAGCTTCCCGGGGTTCCTGCGCGCGCTCCGGTCGACCGGGGTCGGCGTGGAGGTGTTGGGATGAGACCGCCGACGATCGTCGCGATCGACGGACCCGCCGGGAGCGGGAAGTCCACGCTGGCGCGCGCGCTCGCCCTGAGACTCGACCTTCCCTACGTGAACACCGGGTTGATGTACCGCGCGCTCGCCGCCGACGCGATCCGGCACGGCGTTCCACCTGACGACGCGGAAGGGTTGCTTCGCCTGACGGCGCGGTCGAGGTTCACCCTCGTCGGTGCGCACCCGCGTGAGCTTGAGGTTGAGGGTTCCTCGATCGGCGATCTCACGACCCCCACGGTCGAGCGGACCGTATCGGTCGTCGCCGCGCACCCGGCCGTTCGCGTCTGGATGCGGGACGCCCAGCGCGAACTCGGCGCGGGCGGGGCCGTGATGGAGGGCCGGGACATCGGATCGGTCGTCTTCCCGGAAGCCCGGGTCAAGATCTACCTCGACGCCCACGCCCTCGACCGGAGCGAGCGCCGGGCGGAAGAACGTGACGGACGCGAGCCCGATGAAGTCGCGGCGGCGCTCGAGGCCCGGGACGAGCTGGATGCGCGGACGAACCCGTTCGCGCCCGCCGCCGGGGCGGTGGTGATCGACACGGGATCCCTCGACGCGGCGGCCACGCTGCGAGCGGCGCTCGACCTGATCCGCGACCGAGCGCCGGACCTGATCCGATGACGGGTGCGGCGGTCCCGAAGATCGCGATCGTCGGCCGACAGAACGTCGGCAAGTCGACGCTCGTGAACCGTCTGTTCGGACGGCGAGCGGCGATCGCGCACGACAGCCCGGGGGTCACCCGCGACCGGATCGAGGTCGAGGCCACCTGGGACGGACGGACGTTCGGGTTGATCGACACCGCGGGGTACCTGCCGGCCCCCGGGGGGATCGAGGCGCTCGCGGCGGAGCAGGCGGCCCGCGCGACGTCGTCGGCGGATGTGGTGGTCCTCGTCGTCGACGTCACGACGGGGATCACCGAGGACGACGCGCGACTCGCACGCCGGCTCCGACGCGGCCCCGCCCCGGTCGTCGTCGTCGCGAACAAGGCCGACTCGCCTCGGGACGACGGCGACGCGGGCGCGTTCATGGCGCTGGGCTTGGGAGTTCCGATCGCGGTTTCGGCCCTCCACGGGCGGGGGACGGGTGACCTGCTCGACGCGCTAGTCACGCTCCTGCCGGAAACGCCGGAACCGAGCGCGACACCGGAGGAGCCGCGCTTCGCGATCGTCGGCCGACCCAACGTGGGGAAGTCCAGCCTCTTCAATCGGCTCGTCTCCGAGGAGCGAAGCGTCGTCTCCGACGTTCCAGGGACCACGCGCGACAGCGTCGACTCGCTCGTCGCGTGGCCCGACCTGCTCCCCGACGATGGACGAGCCCGGTTCGTTGACACCGCGGGGATGCGCCGGGGGCGGAGCGTCCGAAGCGTCGAGTACTACAGCTTCCTGCGCGCGTCCGACGCGATCGACCGGGCCCACGTGGCGATCCTGGTGATCGAGTCGGTCGCCGGTCTCACCTCCGAGGACAAGCGGATCGCTCGGAAGGTGATGGAGGCGGGCAGGGCGATGCTCGTGGCGGCGAACAAATGGGACCTGGTCGAGGACAAGGATCGAACGTTCAAGGCGCTCGGCGAAGAGCTCCGTCCGTTCGCGGGTGCAGGCGCGGTTCGTGTCTCCGCGCTTCGCGGTCAGGGGGTGCACCGCCTGCCGCCGCTCTTGGTGGACCTCCACCATCGCTGGAGCCTCAGGGCCCCGACCTCGGCCGTGAACGACATCGTGCACGCCGCTCAACGGGAGCGCCCGACACCGCGAGCGGCCGGCACCCTCCACTACGCGACCCAGGTCGCGACCGGACCGCCGACGTTCGTGATCTTCGGCGGGGCCCACGAGCCCGGCCCGACCTACCGGAGGTACCTCGAGAACCGGCTCCGGCGCGACCTCGGGCTCGCCGGCGTCCCGGTCCGCCTCCGGTTCCGAGCTCGGGAGCCTAAGGGAGGCGCGCGGTAGGATGCGGGTTCCACGGGCCGTGGCGCAGCTTGGTTAGCGCGTCTGACTGGGGGTCAGAAGGTCGCCGGTTCGAATCCGGCCGGCCCGACCGATGAACGCGATCCCGCGCGACCCGCATCCGTCGTCGCGCATCGTCACGGTTCCGAACCTGATCTCGACGATCCGCATCGTCCTGATCCCGGCTTTCGTCGTGTTGATCCTCGACCACGACATGACCGAGGCCGGGCTGATCCTGTTCGGGCTCGTGGTCGCGACCGACTGGGTGGACGGGGTGATCGCGCGACGGACCGGCCAGGTCTCGGAGCTCGGCAAGATCCTCGACCCGACCGCGGACCGGCTCGCGATCGCGGCGGGCCTGATCGCCCTCGCCGTTCGCGGCGTCTTCCCCTGGTGGGCCGCCCTCTCGATCCTCGTTCGCGACGTCGTGGTCCTCGTCGTCGGTCTCGCCGTGCTGCTTCGTGGCGATCTGCATATCGAGGTGCGTTGGATCGGCAAGATCGCGACCTTCTCGCTGATGATGGCGATCCCGCTCGTGTCCTGGGGAGCCCTCGACCTGCCGCTCGCAGCCGCGGCGACCGTGGTCGGCTGGGCCGCCTACACCGTCGGGATCGTCGAGTACTACATCGCCGCGATCGGGTACCTCGGCGACGTTCGGCGCGCGAGCTATCGTGGCGCCGACCGCCTGCGGGCGGATGCGTCCTGACGAGGAGGACAGGGTGGAGTTCCCGGAGGATGTTCGGTACACGAAGGAGCACGAGTGGGCGCGCCGGGAGGGCTCGCGCGTCCGGGTAGGGATCACGGACTTCGCGCAGGACGCGTTGGGGGACGTGGTCTACGTGGACATCCCCGAGGTCGGCGCGTCCGTCCGGGCTTCGACCCCGTTCGGCGAGGTCGAATCGACCAAGTCGGTCTCGGACGTGTACAGCCCCGTCTCGGGGACGGTCGCCGAGCGGAACCCGCTGGTCGACGACCGTCCGGAGCTCGTGAACGAACAGCCCTACGGCGACGGGTGGCTGATCGTCGTCGAAGGGGCGGCGGATGACGCGCTGGACCAGCTGATGGACGCCGCAGCGTACCGGGCGTTCGTCGAGCAGAGCGGCTGATCCCAACCCTCAACCCGGTCCACCCCCCCTCGAGGGTGAGGCGCCTGGAAGGTTCAGGGTGCCCGCGACGCCACGTTGACCCTCTCCCACCTGTGCGATAGCTTCGTCTGCGCATCGATGGTCGAGGGTTCATCACGGCTCTCGACCTCCAGCTGGAACCGGGCGCAAGGAAAGGTTCACGGTGTTCTGCACCAATTGTGGACATCCCAACCGAGACGATGCGCGCTTCTGCGCCGAGTGCGGACATCCTCTACAGGAAGACGTCACCGTCACCCTTCCCCCGGTCGAGGCCGAGGAAGAGGTTCACGACGAGTTCCCCTTCCCGCACGATGAGCTCGAGCCCGGGCAAGCTCTCCTTCTGGTCAAGCGTGGTCCGAACGCGGGCTCGACGTTCCTGCTGGATCAGGACGCGACGACCGTGGGAAGGAGCACCGAGGGCGACGTCTTCCTCGACGACGTGACGGTCTCCCGCAAGCACGCGATCTTCGAACGCCGGACCGGCGGGGCGTGGTTCGTCCGAGACGTCGGAAGCCTGAACGGCACGTACGTGAACGGCGAGCAGGTCGACGAAACGAAGCTCGCCTCCGGCGACGAGGTGCAGATCGGACGGTTCAAGGTGACGTTCTTCGCGGCGGGGGAGTGAGGAGATGGCAGGCACGCGCAACTACCAATCGATCGGCGAAGTCCTTGTCGCGGTGAAGACCGAGTTCCCCGACATCACGATCTCCAAGATCCGGTTCCTGGAGTCCGAGGGCCTGATCAACCCGGAACGCACGCCGTCCGGGTACCGGAAGTTCTACAGCGACGACGTCGAACGGCTGCGGTCGATCCTCCGGATGCAGCGAGACGAGTACCTCCCCCTCAAGGTGATCAAGGAGCGCCTGGCGCGAACGGACGCGGGGGAAGACGCCGATGGGCTCGAGATCGACCCGGTCGTCGACGGCGACGGGGCGGCGGTCGTCGAGGAGCTCGCCGAGGCGCCGACGGGGCTCCAGATGTCGCTCGAGGAGATGTCGGCCGCCACGGGCGTCGACCGTGACCGGATCAAGGAGCTCGAGTCGTTCGGGATCGTGTGCACGCACGGGCCCGAGGGGGCTCGCTACTACGACGGCGAGGATTACATCGTCCTGTCGATCGTGAAGGACTTCCTGCGGCATGGGATCGAACCGCGGCACCTCACGATGTACAAGCACTTCGCCGACCGGGAGTCGTCCTTCTTCGAGGCGCTCGTCGCTCCCACGTTGCGTCAGCGCAATCCCGACGCCCGGCGGACCGCGACCCAGACGTTGACGGACCTCAGCGTGACGTCCCGCAAGTTCAAACAAGCCCTGTTGCGTAACGCGCTCCGAGACCACCTGACGTCCGCGTGAGCTCGATCGGTCGCCGGCGCGTCGTCGCGACGGTCGTCGTCACGGCGATCGTGGCCGGGTCCGCGACGCTGACCTCCCTCGCGGCGCCCGGTGGGACAGCCCCGCCACCCACCCCGGTCCCTCCCAAAGGCAGCCTGTCGCCGTTCCCGACGGCCCTCGCCACGCCGTCGAACGCGATCCGGCCACCGGCGTTGAGCGCCAGGTCGGCGCTCCTGGCGGACCTCACGACGGGGACCCTCATGGACGCCAAGGACCCGGATCTCCCGGTCCCGATCGCCAGCCTGACCAAGGTCATGACCGCGCTGATCACGCTGGACCGCACCGATCCGGCCGATGTGATCACGGTCGACCCGCGAGCGGTCTTCGACCGAGGCGACTACGGCGCGTCCTCCACCCTCGGACTCCGCGCAGGCGAGCGGATCACGGTCGAGAACCTCTTGTACGCGATGCTGCTGGGCTCGGCCAACGACGCGGCGGTCGCTCTCGCGGTCGACATCGCGGGCAGCGAGGACGCGTTCGTCCGGCTGATGAATGCCCGGGCGGCGCGGCTCGGGATGCGGCACACGGAGTTCCGGTCGGTGAACGGACTTGACGACCGAGGCCTCTCGACGGCGCGAGACCTCCTCGTCCTCGTGCGGGCGGTCGACCCGATCGAGGGCTTCGCCCGCATCACGTCGACGAGGGTCCGCACGATCCCATCGCCGTCGGGGCCGGCGCGACGGATCCAGAACCGGAACGCGCTGCTGTGGCTGTATCCGGGCGCGTTCGGTACCAAGACCGGATCGACGGCGCTCGCCGGCTCGTGCCTGATCGCCTCGGCCACCCGAGACGGCCGTCGCCTCGTCGCGATCGTGCTCCACGCCCAGGACGAGGCCTTCTCCGACGGCGCGGCGCTGCTCAACTACGGGTTCGAGGGTTTCACGCAGCAGACGTTCGCGGCTGCGGGAGCAGACGAGGGAACGCTCCGGATCCGAGGCGGCGAGGTTCCCGTCGTCGCCGGCGCGGCGCTCGAGGCGCTCGTTCCTACCCTGCTCCTCGGCCGCGTGCGGCGCGCGATCGTCGCAGCGCCGCACGCGGCGTTCCCCCCGCCGCCGGGCGCGCGCGTCGGATCGCTCACGGTCTCGATCCCGGGCCTGACGATCGGGTCCGTGCCGTTGGTCGTGAGCGCGGTCCCACCACCGACCTCCTCCGGGGGCCCATGGTGGGCCCGCGCCGCGAGCTCGGTCGGCCGGGCGGTGTCGGACGCGGTCCACGCGATCGCCTCGTGAGCCCGGCGCACCGGGCTCACCAGGCGCCCTGGTAGCCTCCAGCCCGACATGACGGAGGTCGCGAGCGTCCTGTACGCGCGCGAGGAGATCCGCCGCCGGGTGGAGGAGCTCGGCCGCACGATCACCGGGGAGTACGTGGGGCGAGAACCCGTGCTCGTCTCGGTCCTGACGGGCGGCGCCGTGTTCCTCGCCGATCTGATCCGATCGATCGATCTCGCCGTGGAGACGCACTTCATGGCGATCAGCCGCTACGCGGGCGCCGAGGAGTCGCACGGCCGTGTGCAGATCCTCCTCGATGTCGACGTTGATCTCGCGGCCCGCGACGTGATCCTCGTCGAGGACATCGTCGACACCGGCATGACGGCGCGCTACCTGCTCTCGGTCCTCAACGCGCGGCGTCCCGCGAGCTTGGAGATCTGCGCCTTGTTGGATCGTTCGGTGCGGCGGATCGTCCCTCTGGAGCCGCGCTACGTCGGCTTCGATTGTCCGGATGCGTTCGTCGTCGGCTACGGCCTGGACTTCATGGACCGATACCGGAGCTTGCCGGACATCCTTCGTGTGGACGACCTGCCCGCGCTCCGGTCGGATCCCGACGTGCTCACACCGCTGCACACCGGCGCGGCGGCCTTATCCGGCCCATGAGTTGCCCGTTCGGAGGGCCGTCGATACCCTGGCGGCAGCGGCCATGATCGAGATGGAGCTGACCGGCGTGCGCGTGGAACTGCCGACCAATCAGCCCATCGTGCTCCTGCGCGAGCGGGGAGGGGAGCGGTACCTCCCGATCTGGATCGGAGCGGCGGAAGCTGCGGCGATCGCGCTGTCGCTGCAGGGCGTGGTCACGCCGCGTCCGATGACGCACGACCTCTTGAAGAGCATCTTGGACGACCTGACCGTCGAGGTGCAGCGGATCGTCGTGACGGAGCTCCGCGACAGCACGTTCTACGCCACGATCGCGTTCCAGCGCAATGGCGAAGGGTTCGAGGTGTCCTCCCGGCCCTCCGACGCGATCGCGCTCGCGGTCCGGATGTCGGTGCCGATCTTCGCCGAGGAGGGGGTGCTCGACGAGGCCTCGATCCTGATCCCCGGCGACGAAGACGAAGAGGTCGAGAAGTTCCGCGAGTTCCTGGACAACGTGAGCCCCGAGGACTTCGCGACGTAGACGTCGCCGCTCAGCTGTAGAAGAAGACCGTGACCCAGAGCGCCCCGTCGACCCGTACCGCGCCGATCGCGACGTGTCGGAACGAGGTGTGCAGGATGTTCGCTCGGTGGGGGCTGGAGGCCATGAAGGCCGCTTCCAGGTCGCGAACGGTCCCACCGGTCACGCCGACGTTCTCGCCCCAGTAGTTCCACTTGACCCCCTTGAGGTAGTACCTCGCCGGGTTGTTCGTGTGGAACAGCGAGTTGGACTGCGCCATCGCGAGGGAGTGCTTCCGCGCGAGGCCGGACATCTCCCGATTGATCCATACCCGGTGGCGGTCGTGGTTCGTCCGGCTGGTGTTCGTGGCCTGCAACATCCGGTGACGGGGACGGAGCGAGGTGCTCGTAGCGCCGTGCGCCCCCGTCGGGAGCGAGCCGAGGATCGCGCCCCCGAGGGCCGCGATCAACGCCATCCGGACCAGCGTGGTTCTCATCATCCGTCCCCTCCGCGGGACCCTTGATCGGGCAGGGTGTCTCTAGCCCGACCTGACTAGTGGGTCATCGACCGTTGCCCCGTGAGACTTGAGGGCGATCCCTGGTCCCGTCGGAGCGTCTGGGCGCCTTGACGCGGGGGGAAGGGGCCCGTACGCTGCCGAATCACACCGTCGTGATTCCTTCTTCCCTTCGGAGCGTGCCGAGATGAGCGAGCAGCAGGGGTACCGGGTACCCGAGGTCTGTCGGATCGTGGGCATCACGTACCGTCAGCTCGATTACTGGGCCCGGTCGGAGCTCGTCACCCCCTCGATCCGAGATGCGACCGGCAGCGGTTCGCAGCGCCTCTACTCCTTCGAGGACCTGGTGACGCTCCGGGTGATCAAGAACCTGTTGGACACGGGCGTGTCGCTGCAACGCGTCCGCAAGGCGGTGGAGCACCTGCGGACGATGCGCCGGCCGGTCGCCGCCGTGACCCTGGTCTCGGACGGCTACGGCGTGTACGAAGCGGACTCACCGGAGGCGGTCGTCGACCTGCTCCGTCAGGGGCAGGGTGTGTTCGCGATCGCGGTGGATCGGGTGTGGGAGGACATCGAGAACGCCCTGACGAAGGCGAAGCGTGGTTCCGGGCGGCGTCGAGCCGCAGCGGGAGGGACGTGAGCGCGCAGCCCCTCGCTGCACACCCCTCCCAGAGCGACACCGTCCGGTTCGCGCACGCCTCGGAGCGGCAGTTCGCCCGTTTGCTGGACTTCTATCAGATCGGGTGGGAGTACGAGCCCACCTCGTTCGACATCGGATGGGACCGCGACGGGCACGTCGTCCAGCGGTTCACCCCCGACTTCTACCTGGCCGAGTTCGACCTCTACATCGAGATCACGACGCTCAATCAGAAGCTCGTGACCAAGAAGAACCGGAAGGTGCGCCGCCTCCGAGAGCGGTACCCCGAGATCCGGTGCAAGGTCTTCTACCAGCGCGACTACCTCTCGCTGATCACGAAGTACGGGCTCGAGGATGCCTCGGGCTGACCCGCCGCGCGGGCGGAACGCACCCGTACACTCCACGGCGTGAGGTTCGCACCCCACACCGAGGACGATATCCGCGAGATGCTCGCGGCGGTGGGGGCATCCTCGATCGACGACCTCTTCTCGCAGATCCCGGCCCCGCTGCGGCTCGAGCGTCCGCTGGACCTCCCGCGGGGCGTGTCCGAACAGGAGGTCCTGGCCGATCTGGCGTCGCTCGCCCGCGCGAACATGGTCGGGGATGATCTGATCTGCTTCGCGGGCGCCGGCGCCTACGATCACTTCGTTCCGAGCGTCGTGTGGGCGCTGGCCGGCCGCTCGGAGCTCTACACGTCGTACACGCCCTATCAGCCCGAGCTCTCGCAAGGGGTGCTCCAGACCCTGTACGAGTACCAATCGATGGTCTGCGAGCTCACCGCGCTCGACGTGTCGAACGCGTCCCTCTACGACGGCGCGACGGCGCTCGTCGAAGCGGTCAACATGGCGCGAGCCGGCGGTCGCTCGCGGATCCTGGTCGCCGACGGCGTCGATCCCCGGAGCGTCGAGACGCTGCAGACCTACGGGCGCGGGTCGGGGTACGCGCCCGAGCCGCTCGGGGACGGTGCCGGGACGTCGACCGTCGCTCCGGACGTGGCCGCGGTCGTGGTCCAGCACCCCAACGTCTACGGCGTGCTGGAGGACGTCCGGGGCCTGGCCGAGGCTTCGCACCGCGCCGGGGCGCTACTGATCCAGATCTTCGATCCGACCTCGCTGGGGATCCTCGCCCCGCCGGGCGAGCTCGGCGCCGACGTCGCCGTCGCGGAAGGCCAGCCGTTCGGCAACCGGCTGAACTACGGAGGACCGTACCTCGGGATGCTCGCGACCCGGATCGAGCACGTCCGCAAGATGCCCGGGCGGATCGTCGGAGCCACCGTCGACGTCGACGGCCGGCCCGGGTACGTCCTGACGCTGCAGGCCCGCGAGCAACACATCCGTCGCGAGAAGGCGACCTCCAACATCTGCACGAACCAGACGTTGATGGCGCTCGCGGCGACGGTGCACCTCGCGTGGCTGGGCCCCGCCGGGCTCGCCGAGCTGGGTCGGCAGTGCGCATCGAAGGCCGCCTACGCGTTCGAGGTGCTCACCGCGATCCCCGGTGTCGAGCCGGCGTTCCCCGGTCGCGCGTTCTTCAAGGAGTTCACGCTCCGTCTCCCGCGCCCTGCTGCCGAAGCACGCGACGCGCTGATCGACCGCGGGTTCCTCGCCGGCGTGCCCGCCCCATGGGCGAGCGCGACCAGCTTGATCGTGGCCGTCACGGAGCGTCGGACGCGCCGGGAGATCGAAGCGCTCGCGGCCGCGATGGCTGAGGTCTTGGCGCCGTGAACCGAGGCGCTCCGGTCCGTTCCCAAGGGCCACCGGACGACGGTACGTTGCGCGATCTCTCCCGGCCGGGCCGTTCCGCCTGGAGCTTCCCGGAGCTGGACGTCGAGCCGATCGAGCCGGGGGAGGAACACCGGCGAGACCGAGCTCCGGGGATCCCGGAGGTGGCCGAGCGCGACCTCGTCCGGCACTTCACCCGCCTTTCCCAGATGAACTACGGCGTGGACACCGGGATCTATCCCTTGGGTTCGTGCTCGATGAAGTACAACCCGAAGCTCGCGGAGACCGCGGCGTCGTTCGCGGGCTTCGCGAGCGCGCACCCGCTGCAGCCGGACCGGACGGCGCAGGGGGCGTTGGAGCTGCTGTGGCGCCTCGAGCGAGCCCTCTGCGAGATCACGGGGATGTCGCGCGCGACGCTCCAGCCGCCCGCCGGGGCCTCGGGAGAGTTGACGGGCCTGCTGATCATGCGGGCGCATCATGAAGCCCACGGTGGGACCGCGCGGCGGAAGATCCTGATCCCCGATTCGGCGCACGGGACCAACCCGGCGAGCGCTCGGCTCGGCGGGTACGAGGCGGTCGCGATCCCATCGACCGAGCGCGGCCTCGTCGACGTCGAGGCCCTCGCGGCCGTCGTCGACGGGGACGTCGCGGGGCTGATGCTGACGAACCCGAACACGCTCGGCCTGTTCGAGGAAGACATCGAGCGCATCACGCGTCTCGTCCACGGGGTCGGTGGGCTCGTGTACTACGACGGCGCCAACCTGAACGCGATCATGGGTCGCACGCGGCCCGGGGACATGGGGTTCGACATCGTCCACATCAACACGCACAAGACCTTCGCGACGCCGCACGGCGGTGGCGGCCCGGGGGCGGGACCGGTCGGCGTCGTCCACGAACTGGTCCCGTACCTCCCGGTGCCGCGCGTCGAACGCGATGAGGACGGGACGTTCCGTTGGTCCTCGGACGAGCCCGCGTCGATCGGCAGGGTGCACGGGTTCCACGGCAACTTCGCCGTGTTGGTGCGTGCGTACGCGTACGTCTCCTTCCACGGCACGGACGGCCTGCAAGAGGTCAGCGAGCTCGCCGTGCTGAACGCGAACTACCTCGCGGCAGCGATCGCGGCCGATTTCCCGGTCGCGTACCCCAGCGGCCGGCCGATGCACGAGTTCGTCGCGACCGCATCGGCGCTCGAGCGCGCCACCGGGGTGCGAGCCGTGGACGTCGCGAAGCGGTTGATCGACCTGGGGTACCACCCATCCACGGTCTACTTCCCGCTCGTGGTGGACGAGGCCATGATGGTGGAGCCGACCGAGACCGAGTCGAAAGAGTCCCTCGACGGGTTCGCCGCGGCGCTCCGCCAGGCGGCATCGGAGGCGCGGTCCGACCCCCAGCTGCTCCACGACGCGCCGACGACGACGCCGGTCCGACGTCTCGACGAGGCGCGGGCGGCCCGTCACCTGCGTCTCACCTGGCGCGCCGACCCCGGGAACGGGTGAGGGGCCGGGCGGCGCTGCCGCGCCGCCCCGCCCCTCAACCCCGGTTCGATCGGTGGATCAGGCCTCCCGGCGGCGCCGTCCGAGCGCCAAGCCGAGCAGACCGAGGGCCACCATCACGGCCGCGATCAGACCGATCCGGGCGGCGTCCGAGCCCGTGAAGGCGGTCGGGGGCGTCGAGGGCGGTGGGTTCTCCGCCTCGACGATCGTGACGAACGCGTCGTCATCGTCGGAGACCTGGGTGCCGAGGATGTCCGTGCCGGTCGCGGTCCCGACGTTCGTGACCACCGGGTTCCCTGCCGGGAGGACGAAGTCCTTGGTCAGGGTCACCGACTCGTTCGGGGCGAGCTCATCGATGTCACCGATGTGCCCGATCACGTCGTCGTCGACGCTGATGTCGTAGAGCGTCGTGTCGCCCGTGTTCGTGACGACGTAGGTGTAGGTGACGGTGTCGCCGGGGGCTCCGCTGTTGGGATCCACCGTCTTCTCGATGTGGATCGCCGGGCAGATGACCGCGAGCGACGCGCTCGCCTCGTTGTTCGCGGTGAAGGCGGGCGTGTTCGGCTCGTTGAGCGCGTCCACGACCGCGGTGTTGTCCACGGCTCCGCAGCTCGTGCCGTCCGTCGGCGACGTGAGGTGGACGGTGTGCGAGTCGCCCTCGGCTATGTCGCCGAAGTCGCACGTCAGTGCGCCGTTGGCGATCGCGCAGGGAGACTGAGCACCGGGCGCCTGACCGTCGATCAGGTCGATCGACCACGCCAACCCGCCGTTCGTGGGCAACGTGTCGGTCAGGGTGACGCCCGTCGCGCTCCCCGGTCCGTCGTTCCCGACCGTGACCGTGAAGCCGATCGCGTCGCCGTTCTCGACGAGGTTCGCATCGGCCGTCTTGGTCACGAACACATCGGGGCAGTCGACGGTGATCGAAGCGTCGGCCGAGTCGCTGCCGTCGTTCGTCGTCGTCACGCTCGCCGTGTTGTCGACCGTGCCGCAGGATTCCGCGGTGGTCGGCGAGGTGATGTGCACGGACTTGGTCGCGCCCGAGGCCAGGTCGCCCCAATCGCAGGTCAGCGTGCCGCTCGCGATCACGCAGCCCGCGTCGCTGTTGGCGGGGTCGACCGTCCAGGCGAGACCCGCATCGGGCGGGAGCGTGTCCGTCACGGTCACGCCGTGCGCGGTCCCGTCGCCGACGTTCGTGGCTTCGATCGTGAATCCGATGTCCTCGCCGGCGTTCACGGTCCCCGCGTCCGGCGTCTTGGTGGTCGAGATCTCGGGGCAGTCCACCGTGATCTCGGCAGTGGACAGGTTGTCGCCGATGCTCACGAGCGCCTCGTTGGACGCGGCCACGACGGCCGTGTTCGACAGGACACCGCAATCGGCGGCGTCGGTCACGCCCGTGACGTGCACGGTGCGCGTCGCACCCTCAGCCAGGTCGCCGAAGTCGCACGACATGACCCCGGCCGTGATCGAACAGTCGAGGGAGTCCTCGCTCCACGCGATGCCGGCCGGGAGCGTGTCCGTGAGCGTGACGTCGCGGGCCGTCCCGGGACCCTCGTTCGTCACGACGATCGTGAACGCCGCCGTGTCGCCGGCATCGATCGTGCCCTGGTCGGCGGTCTTGACGACCGTGACGTTGGGGCACTCGACCGTGATCGACGCGTCGTCCGAGTCGCTGCCGTCGTTCGAGGTCGTCACGCTCGCCGTGTTGTCGACCGTGCCGCAGCTCGCGGTGGTCGTCGGCGAGGTGATGTGCACGTGCTTGCTCGCGCCGGGAGCGAGGCTGCCGAAGGTGCACGTGAGGGTCCCCGCCGCGATCGAGCAGCCGGCGTCGCTGTTGGCCGCGTCGATCGTCCAGCTGAGACCGGGGTCGCTCGGGAGCGTGTCGGTCACCGTCACGCCCGACGCCGTTCCGGCGCCGGAGTTCGTCACCGTGATCGTGAACCCGATCGTGTCGCCGGCGGAGACCGTGCCCTGGTCCGCCGTCTTCGTGATCGAGATCTGCGGGCAGTTCACGGTGATCGTCGCGGCATCGGAGTTGTTGGTGTCGGAGTCGGCCGCCTCGTTCGAGGCCGACACGGTCGCCGTGTTGGACAGGACGCCGCAGTCCTCCGCGTCCGTCGTGCCGAAGACGTGGACCGACGCGCTTTCGCCCTCCGCGAGGGTGAAGCCCGAGCCGCCGCAGCTCAGCACACCGGCGGTGATGTCGCAGTCCCACCCCCCGGTCACCTGGTTGAAGTCCCAGTTGATCCCGGACGGCAACGTGTCGGTGAGCGAGACGTCGCTCGCATCGCCCGGCCCGTTGTTCGTGACCGTGATCGTGAAGCCCGCCTGATCACCCGCGTCGATCGTGGCGTCATCGGCGACCTTCGTCACCGAGATGTCGGGGTTCTCGACCGTGATCGCGCTCGGCTGGATGCTGCGGTCTTGGTTCTTATTCGAGCTGCCGTCGAGCTGCTGCGTGCGCATGTGCCACGGCGCGCCGCTGATCGTGGCCGCCCCGTTCGCGTCGCCGCCGTTCGACTCGTTCCAGTAGGCGGACTGAGCGATGTGCGCCCCCCAGAGGAAGAACGCCCAGTCGCTCGTGGTCGTGAACGTCACGGTCATGTCGCCCTTGCCGGACGCGTGCGTGGGGGTGGTGATGCTGTCCACCGTCCCGCCGTACATCGTCAGGTTCCGGCTCACGCCGGCGAATGCTATCGCGCCGTTCACCGTCAGCCCGGGGCTCACGGCGGGGGAGAAGGGGTCACCGGGGAAGGCGTGGGTGTTCGCCGCGCCGAGGTTGTTCGGGCAATGCGACGAGGCACCTCCCGAGTTCGGGTTGGCGCACTTGTCCGGGTTCTCGCTGACGTTCCAGGTGGCGAGGAAGTCGTACGCCTCGCTCCCTCCGGTCAGGAAGTCGTAGTTGAGGTGGATCGTGTGCTGGCCCGAGGCCAGCCCCTCCATCGCGAGCCGGAACGGGACGACCATCCCCTCGCCGTACGCGGAGTTGTTCCCGTTGAGGTCGCCGTTCTGCCAGCCCTGACCCGGCTCGTTCGCGAACTGGTCGAGGTTGACGCTCAGCGCGGTGCTGGCGAGCGTGGTTCGATCGGAGCTCGCGCCCGACCCGCCGACGGCGGAGCCGCTGCCCGACCTGGACTGACCCATCGAGAGCGACAGGTCGCCCGCCGACGCCGTGAGTCCGGCCTGGCCGAACGCGACGGACAGCAGGACGAGGAGACCGAACGACGACGTGACCGCGCGGCGTGCACCGCGCCTTCGATCTGATCTGGACCGAGTACCCATTCTCCGAACCCCCAGTTGTGTGGCCGATCTACCCGATACGCCGGGGGCCGCTCGTGGGACACCTATCGGTCCTACAGCAGTCCCCAGCGAGAGAAGCTACGCCTCTCCTCCGGAGGATGCCATTGGACGAAAGCCCTGAGCGAACGGCCCCCCAGAGGCGTAGTTCCTTCGCCGGCACGGAGTGTGGAGGATGCCTCCTCAACCTCCAAATCCGCAGGTCAGGAAGGGCGCGTGGGGTGGGAGGCGAGACGTGGAGCTCGATCGCGCGCGGACGCGACGCCCCGCCCGGCCGGGGTCGGCGCCGATCCCGTCCGTTCAGAGTGACATAATGTGCATTATCGGCGTACTAGAGGGGCGGAGACGGATCAGCCCCGGGGCCCGCGTCCGAGACGCATCGAAAGCCCCCACCGGGTCACGCTCCAGAGGGCCTCGATCACGATCGAGCGGGAGATCTTCGACACACCGTGTTCACGCTCGCGGAACGTGATCGGTGCCTCGCCGACGTCGAAGCCCAGACGATCGGCGCGCATCACGAGCTCGATCTGGAACCCGTACCCGTCGGTGACGAACGGGGCCTCCAACAGCCGACGCAGGAGCTCGCTGCGGTAGACCCGGTACCCGCTCGTCGCGTCGTGGATCGGGAGACCGAGCATGAACCGCGCGTAGACGTTGCCGAGCTTCGACAGGGCGACCCGCGCGCGGCTCCAGTTGGTGACCGATCCCCCCGGGATGTAGCGGCTGCCGACCGTGAGATCGTGCCGTCGCGCCCCGTCGAGGAGCCGAGACAGCTCGTTCGGGTCGTGGGAGAGGTCGGAGTCCATCTCCACCGCCAGGTCGTAACCCTCGTCGAGCGCGAGCACGAAGCCGTCGAGGTAAGCGGTGGCGAGACCCGACTTCGTCGGTCGCTCGTGGAGCCGCACCCGGCCCGAGGCGTCGAGGAGCGGACGGACCAGCTCGGCCGTGCCGTCGGGCGACGAATCGTCCACGACCAGGACGTCAGGTCGCTCGGGGCGCTCGAGGACGCCCGCGATCACGCGCTCGATCGTCTCGCGTTCGTTGAAGGTGGGGAGGATGACCAGGGTG
>JBKOUM010000221.1:0-27995 GCA_046723385.1 Actinomycetota bacterium | reverse complement strand
CCCGCTCGTCGCCCCCCATCCCCCCGGGCCCGTCCCCGCGCCGCGGGGGCCCGGCCCCCCCCCCCCCCCGCGGATCCAACCCGAAGACCGTGATCCGGCCGCGCGTCGGCCGGATCAGATCCAGCATCGTTCGGATCGTGGTGCTCTTGCCGGCGCCGTTGGGCCCGAGGAAGCCGAACACTTCGCCGGGCTCGAGGCGGAAGCTCAGATCCTCGATACCTCGGGTCCGCCCGTAGTACTTCGTGAGCCCGTCGGCCTCGATGACGGGAGCGCCGCTCATCCCTCGGATGGTCGCAGGTCCCCGAGCTTCAGGTGACGAGCCAGCCGTCGATCGCGACGTTCGTGCCCGTGCCCGACGTCCCGGCCGTCCCGACGACGACGACCCGGATCGTATGGACCCGGTCGGCGAGTCCGTCGAACGTCCGCAGCACGTCGTAGGTCACGGCGGGGGCCGAGAGGTCGGGCCGACCGACACGGGAGCCGTCGATCCAGACCTGCGCCTTCCCGAACGCGGGACCCGTGATCGTCCGCAGCGAGATCGCGGTCCCGCGGAACCGCAGCGTGGCCTCCGCCGACCCGACCCCCGTGAACACGTACCGCCCGCCGCGGGCATCCGCCGCGGTGGCGGTTCCCCACCCGGCCCGGATCGTCGCGGGGGAGCGGCGCGTCCCGCTCCGGTCGGCGATCGCGTCGATCCCGGTGCCCGAGGGATCGCCGGGTCCGGCGTCGAGCGTGACCGCGGTGATCGTGTGCGCGCCGGGCCCCAGGCCGGTGAAGGTGCGCGGCTCGAGCTCGAACGACGCTCGCTCGCCGTCCACACGGGTGCGGAACCTGCCGTCGATCTCGATCCGCGTCCGCCCGAACCCGGGCCCGGCCACGGTCTTCAGGGTGACCTTGGGCCCGGAGAACGCGAACGTAGCCGATGCCCCGCCCCGGCGCTCGAAGAGATAGGAACCTCCGAGCGCCCGGTCGTCGTGCCGGACCCCCCAACGGAACCCCGAGCCGGGTGCCGTCTCACCGACGTCGGTGGCGGCTCGGAACGTGGCCTTCGTCATCGGGAGCGCGTTGTCGGCCCGGTCGACGATCGTGGACGATGCACCGCTCGGGTTCGCGATGGCGACGTAGGACTGGCCGGCGGTGAGCGGGGCGGCCGGTCGCAGGGACGCGGTCGAGACCGGCCCGGTCGCGCAGGACACGCGTTCGCCGTCCGTGTCCCGGCAGCGCGTCGTGGTCTGGACCTTCGAACCTCCGGCGATCTTGATGATCAGGCCCCCGGTGTCGATCGCGTGCACGGGTTCGCTGAAGGCGAACCCGACGGCGCCGTCGAGCGACGTGGGGGTCGAGATGTCGACCGACGGTGGGCCGAGGTCGGCGAAGGTGGCCGTCACGTTCCGAGGTCGATCGAGGAGGACCGAACACGACGTCGGGTCGAAGCCCGAACAGGCTCCCCCCCACGTGTCGAACTCGCTCGCGGCGTCGGGGGAGGCCTCCAGCGACACCGTCGATCCGGCCGGGAACGCCCGGGAGCACGCCGACGGACAGTCGACCCCTCCGGGCGACGACGTCACCGTGCCAGCGCCGGGTCCGGCGCGCGTGACCGTGAGGGGATACCCGAACGTCGCCGTCGCCGCCTTCGAACCGAGGACGGTCGCGACGCACGTCGGGGAGGATCCGGCCGCGGCGCAGACGCCGCTCCAGGAAAGGAAGACCGCCCCTTGTTCGGGCGTCGCGGTCAGCGTCACCATCGCCGAAGGGTCGTAGAGCGCGTCGCAGGACGCGCCGTCGGCGCACGAGAGCCGGCCGGTGGCGTCGGCGACCGAACCGCCCGCGCCGGTGTGCACGGTCAGCCGGGAGATCTCGGCCGTCACGAGGTTGCTCCCGGCGAACCGATCCCGATCGACGTCGTCCGTGATGCCGGGGATGTTGGGCAGGTGCGCGCTCTTCGGATCGTTCGACCACTGCCAGAACGTCCACCCGTGTCCTTGCCAGTCGTCGGCGGGCAGCGTGGACGGCAGCTCTCCCCATCGAGCGAGCCAGAGCGGGTATCCATGGTTCGCGAACCACGGTGAGTCACCCATCAGCGTCTCGAACAGGTAGATCGAGCCGTAGATCATGGGATGGACACCGAGCCGTCTCGTGACCCGCACCAGCCACGCCTTCGACCAGGCGACCAATTCGGGGGGTTCCATCGCTCCGGGAACGTGGCTGATCTCGATGTCGAGCGCCGGGATCAGATCCCCCACGCCGGGCGAAGCCACGTCGAGGAAGTGATCCGCCTCGGCGCGTGCATCCGCGAGGTTGGCGGCCCCGTCCTTCAGGGCCGGTGACGCGACGTGATACATCCCGACCACGATCCCGTTGCTGGATGCGCCCGTGACGTTGTCGACGAACCGAGGGTCGACGTGGTTCCGACCTTCGGTCGCCTTGGCGATCGCGAACCGGATGTCGGTGCCCCCGACCTGGGCCCAATCGATGTCGCCGCTCGCCCACTGCCAACGGGAGACATCGATCCCCTTCACCCACGTGGCCGCGTGTGCGGGCCGCATGGAGACGGTGACGGCGAGCGCCACGATCGCGGCGAGCACGACCGCGAAGCGGGGGAAGCGGGCGGACATGGGCCACCAGGGTACCGGCGCGACCGCCCGGTTCAGGGACCGATCTCGTAGCCCATCCGGCGAGGGAGCCTCGCGAGGAACGCCGTGAGCGGATCCACTCGCGCGCCCCGATCCTCCGCCTCGTCCTTGCGGACGATCGCGGCCTGTGCGACCGCGGCGCCCACGGACAGCAGCGGCTCCGGAGGGAACGACGCCGGCTCGTGATGCACGAGCGGCAGCGTCGTGGCATCGTCCTCGATCCCCAGGACGAGACCAGACAGGATCTGTCCGCCCAGGTGGCTCGGTCCCACCCCCCCTCCGGTGTACCCCGCGCCGTGATGGAGCGCGCCGCCGGGGAACGTTCCGAAGAACGGCAGGTGCAACGCCGTGACGTCCATCGGCCCACCCCACGCAGCCTCGAACCCGACATCACGCCACGACGGGAAGAACCGGAGGAAATCGTCAACCAGCTTGACCATCGTCGGCGGATCGTAGCGGAGCCGCGGCCCGAGGCCCGTGCCCGAACCGGCCCTCGCTCCTGCGGCGCCGAACGCGATCCGGCCGTCGGGTGTGGTCCTGAGGTAGTGCAGGGCCGTCCGCCGGTCGCCGATCCCCTCGCCACCCGTCCACCCGAGCTCCTCGAGCCGCTTGGGCGCCGGTCGCGTCAGGACGATCGAGGTCCCCCGCGGGACGATCGCGCGGTGGAACCGCCTGATCGCCGACGTCCACGCGCCGAGCGCCAGCACGCCGTGCGGGGCCTCGACGGTCGCGCCCGCGGTCGTCTCGACGCGAACCGGAGGGCCCGCCGCGAAGCGAGCGACCGGCGAGCGTTCGTGGATCCGGACGCCGCGCGCGAGCAGCTCCCGCCGGAGTCCGAGCGCCAGACGCGCCGGCTGGAGGATCACCCCATCGGGTTGGAACACGCCGGTGCGGAAGACCGGCGAGTTGCACCGCGCGCGGACGGCGTCCACGTCGAGCTCCACGAATCGTTCGGTTCCGACCCCCAGTCGCTCGGCCTCGCGGATCAGCTCGACCCATGCGCCGTCCTGGGCCGGGGACGTCGCGACGGTGAGATGACCGGCCCGCGTGCACCATGCGTCGACGTCGTGCGCGGCGAGCCAGTCGCCGATCTCGGTCACCGAGCGTTCGGCCGCTCGCGCGATCCGGAGCGCGCCCGCGTCCCCGAAACGGCGGACGAGCGCGGGGAGGTCCTCCCACATCCCGGAGCAGAAACCGCCGTTGCGACCGCTCGGCCCGCTCCCGCATCGTTCGTCCGCCTCGAGCAGCACGACGTCGAGGCCGGGCTCGCGCTCCTTCAGGAGCCAGGCCGTCCACATCCCCGTGTACCCGCCGCCCAGGATCACGACGTCGGCACGCGCCCACCCGGCGATCGGCGGGCAGGGCTCGGACGCGGCCAGCGCCGGGTCGGCGCGCGCCTCCTCCATCCACCAGCTGACGTCGGCCTGTCGTGGCGGCCGGATGCGGGTCACGGGCCCAGGTTGTACCCGAGCCGCCGCGGGAGTCTCGCCACGAAGTCCACGAACGGGTTCGGCGTCTCCTCGCCGTCGAGCGCAACGTCCCTGCGGTGGATCGCGCGGTTCGCGACCATCGCTCCCACCGAGCGGATCGGTTCGGGTGGGAAGCGTCGGGGTTCGAGGTCGACGAGCGGCAGGGCGAGGACGTCGTCGTACTTGGACAGGACGCGGTGCGCCAGGATCTTGCCGGCGAGGTGGGCTGGCCCCACGCCGTTGCCGGTGAACCCCAGGCCGTAGTGGACGTTCCCGCTCTCCAGCGTGCCGAAGAAGGGCAGGTGATCGCCGGAGACGTCGATCGGACCGCCCCAGGCGGCATCGATCGGCACGTCCCCGAAGGTCGGGAACATCCGGTGGAGATCCTCGATCGCGACCTGGATGGACGCTTCGTCGTACGCGAACCTCGCGTCGATGTGCCGGGCCATGTCCGGCTGCATCCCGCCGATCCCGAACGCGATCCGGCCGTCCGGCGTGGTCCGGAGGTAGTGGATCGCAGAGCGATGGTCGGAGACCCCGAGCCCGTTCGTCCAGTTCGTCGCGGCGAGCAGCTCGGGAGCGGGGGCCGTCATCACGACGTAGGAGCCGCGGACGGTGATCGAGCGCTTGAACCGGCGCCAATGCTGGGCCCATGCGTTCACGGCGAGGACCGCGGAGCCTGCGCGAACCGTCCCGCCCGCGGTCTCGGCGATCGCGGGGTCGCCGGCGCCGAAGCGCGACACGTGCGTCCCCTCGTGGATCCGGACGCCGCGCTCCTGCAGGAGCCGTCGGAGCCCGCGGGCGAGGCGCGCCGGGTGCACGGTTGCCCCCAGCTTCGTCAGGAGACCGCCGTGGAACACCGGCGAGTCGACCATCGCGCGAACTTCGTCGCGGTCGAGCGCGACGATGATGTCGCCGAGCCCGAGTCGATCGGCCGTCAGCACGACGTCGGCCCACGATCCGATCTGCGACGTCGACGACGCGACCGAAAGCGAACCGTCGGCGGCGAACCAGGCATCGATCCCGTGGTCGGCGAGGAATCGGCCGATCGCGTCGACGCTCGCCTGTCCGTCGTGGCAGACGCGGAGGGCGGCGTCGTCGCCGAACCGATCGGCGAGGAAGTCGAGGTCGTCCCAGAACGAGTTGACGAACCCTCCGTTGCGGCCGCTCGGGCCGCCGCCGCAGATGTCCTGCTCCAGGATCGTCACGTCGATGCCAGGATCGAGCTCCTTCAGGAACCAGGCGGTCCACATCCCGGCGTACCCGCCGCCCAGGATCACCACGTCGGCCTTGGTGTCGGTCGCGAGGGGCGGAGCCGGGTCGCCCGCGAACTCGGGCAGCGCGAGCGCGTCACGGAGCCACCAGCTGCGGCCTTCGTTCGCGGGGATCGCTGTCATGGTTGTGGGAGAAGGGTTCTGGCGACGGTGGGTCGGGGGGAGTCTACCTGCGGTCGTCGCCGTGCTCCGTGACCGGAGACGACTCGTTCCCGAACGGCTCGAGCCGATCGGTGGCGACCTCGACGTCGTCCATCGCGATGTCGTGCGACCGATCCTTCACCGTTCCCATGCGGCGAGCGTACCCGCGACCGTGTCAAGACCATCCGTCCGGCGTTGGTATGGTTCCGGCCTTCGCTCGCCCTTCCGGAAGGAACGATGACGGCCAACCGACCGCGCAGCCGCGACGTTACCGAAGGGCCGGAGCGAGCCCCTGCACGGTCCTACCTCCGGGCCGTCGGTTTCAGCGAGGACGACTTCGACAAGCCACAGGTCGCGGTGGCGTCGTCGTGGAACGAGGTGACGCCGTGCAACTACCACCTCGACAAGCTCGCGGCGCTCGCGAAGGAGGGTGTCCGCCAGGGCGGCTGCGTCCCGCTGGAGTTCACGACGATCGCGGTCTCCGACGGGATCGCGATGGGGCACGAGGGGATGAAGGCGTCGTTGATGTCGCGCGATCTGATCGCCGACTCGGTCGAGCTGATGATGCACGCCGAGCGGATGGACGCCCTCGTCGGGATCGCGGGATGCGACAAATCCGAACCGGGCATGCTGATGGCGATGGCGCGGCTAGACCTGCCGTCCGTCTACCTCTACGGCGGAACGATCCTTCCCGGCACCTACAAGGGACGCGACGTCACGATCCAGGACGTCTTCGAGGCGGTGGGCGCGCACGCGAAGGGCGAGCTCGACGACACCGAGCTCCGGGAGCTGGAGCGAGCAGCCTGTCCGACGACGGGCTCGTGCGCGGGGATGTACACCGCGAACACGATGGCCGCGGTCGGCGAGGCGCTCGGGATGTCCCTTCCCGGCTCGGCGAGCCCGCCTGCCGTCGACTACCGGAGGGAGGTCGCCGCGCGCGAGAGCGGGATCGCGGCGGGGTACCTGCTCGAGCTCGACCTCCGACCGCGACAGATCATGACCCGGCACGCCTTCGAGAACGCGATCTCGGTCGTGATGGCGCTCGCCGGGTCGACGAACGCGGTGCTCCATCTGCTCGCGATCGCCCGGGAGGCGCACGTCGAGCTCGAGCTCGACGACTTCGATGCCATCAGCCGGCGCGTGCCCCACCTGGTCGACGTCCGGCCCGCGGGTCGCTTCGTGATGAGTGATCTCGACCGCGTCGGCGGCGTCCCGGTCGTGATGAAGGAACTGTTGGACATGGACCTCCTGCACGGCGACTGCGTCACGGTCACGGGCAAGACGCTGGCGGAGAACCTCGATGCGGCCGCCCCGCCGGCGCCCGATGGGGAGGTCGTCCGTCCCGCCGACGATCCGATCCACCCGGAGGGGGGAACGGCGATCCTCCGCGGCACGCTCGCTCCCGACGGAAGCGTGATGAAGATCGCGGGCGCCGCGACGCTCGAGTTCCGCGGGCGCGCGCGGCCGTTCGACTCCGAGAAGGACGCGTTCGACGCCCTGACCGGTGGAGGCATCGAGCCGGGCGACGTGATCGTGATCCGGTACGAAGGTCCCAAGGGTTCGCCGGGGATGCCCGAGATGCTCGCGGTCACGGCGGCGGTCGCCGGCGCCGGGCTCGGCAAGGACGTGGCGCTCATCACCGACGGCCGCTTCAGCGGCGCGACCAAGGGCTACAGCGTCGGCCACATCGCGCCGGAGGCGTTCGTCGGCGGCCCGATCGCGCTCGTCCGGGAGGGCGACGAGATCGTGATCGACGCGGCGAACCGCCGGATCGATGTGTCCGTCGACGGCTCGGAGCTCGTGCGGCGCCGCGCCGACTGGCAGCAGCCCGCGGCGCGGTACACGCAGGGCGCGCTCGCCAAGTACGCGCGCGCGGTCGGGAGCGCCGACCACGGGGCGGTGACGTGGTGATGCGGCCGGCGATCGGATCGCCCGCCGCCCTCCAGTGCCGGATCTGCGGACAGCAGTACCCGGTCGAGCCGCTCACGATCTGCGAGGAATGCTTCGGGCCGCTCGAGCCCGCGTACGACCTCCAGTCGCTCGACGGCGAGGTCTTCCGAAAGCACGTCGAGCAGGGTCCCGCGAGTCTCTGGCGGTACGAGGCGCTCCTGCCGGGCGGGCCGTCGATCGAGCGGGTCGACATGGGTGCGGGGTTCACCCCGCTCCGACGTGCCGACCGCCTCGCCGACGCGCTCGGTCTGGAGCGGCTCTGGATCAAGGACGACTCGGTGAACCCCTCGAACTCGTTCAAGGACCGGGTGGTCTCGGTCGCGACCACGATGGCGCGCGCGTTCGGCTTCGAGGCGATCAGCTGCGCATCGACGGGGAACCTCGCGAACGCGACGGCCGCGCACGCGGCCAAGATCGGGATGCCGTGCTACGTGTTCATCCCCGACGACCTCGAGCGCGCCAAGATCCTGGCGACCGCGGCGTACGGGGCGAAGGTGGTCGCGGTCAAGGGCAACTACGACGACGTGAACCGCCTCTGCAGCGAGGTCGCCGACACCCTCCCGTGGGCGTTCATCAACGTGAACATGCGCCCGTATTACGCCGAGGGCTCCAAGTCCCTCGGGTTCGAGGTGGCCGAGCAACTGGGGTGGCGGCTCCCCGACCACGTCGTGGTCCCGATCGCATCGGGGGCGCTGCTGACCAAGGTCCACCGGGCGTTCTCCGAGCTGATCGCGATCGGCGCCGTCGAGGAGCGGCCCTACCGCGTCTCGGGTGCGCAGCCTGAGGGCTGCCGGCCCGTCGCCCAGGCGTTCGAGGACGGCGCCGAGACGGTGCAGCCCGTGAAGCCGGACACGATCGCCCGGTCGCTCGCGATCGGGAACCCGGCCGACGGCATGTTCGCGCTCCAGGTGAGCCGGCAGACGGGCGGCGCGATCGCGTGGTGCACCGAGGCCGAGATCCTCCAAGGTGTCGAGCTCCTCGCGTCGACCGAGGGGGTCTTCACGGAGACGGCCGGCGGGGTCACCGTCGCCAACCTGAAACGCCTCGTCGAGCGGGGAGCGATCGGGCCGCATGAGGAGACCGTCGTCTTCATCACCGGCAACGGCTACAAGACGGTCGAGGCGCTCGAGGGAAAGATCGAGACCGCGTACCACGTCGCGCCCGACCTGGACGAGTTCTTGGCTGCGATCGACGCCTGACGTCGGGCTGCGGAACGTCCGCCGGACCGGCGGAGGACTACGGGATCAGGTTGAAGATGAGGTCGAACTTCGTTCCCCCTGCTCGGGACTTGAGCGTCACCGTCCCTCGCGCGTTCCGGTAGACACCGGTGCCTCCGGTCACCGCCAGGACGCTGTCGTGCTCGTCGAAGAACGGCCCCTCGACGGTCAACGATCCACCCGCGAGCCGCGTGACGAATCGGCACTCCCACGAACGACCGGGAACGATCCGGATGCAGTCCCCCTGGTCGCGACCGACCCGGGTCGAATCCGAAGCATCGAAGATCGGGTTGTGGAACGTGAGCAGGTCGCCCGAGCTATCTCCCGCTGCGCCCGTGTCGGTCACCGTGTCCGAGATCGCGTGCTCGATCACGTGGATCTGCACCGGCGACGCGATGTCCGGATGCGCTCCGACCGACGCCGCCGCCAGTCCAAGGGCCGCAGCCGCGATGACACCTGCCCCTATCATGCGTGAGCTCCGCATGGCTCCCCTCCCTCGATCGGTGGTCGGTTCCGAACCTAGTACGCCCCCCTGATCGGCGGTATCCCCGGAAGGAGCCACTTCGTCGGCTTGCGCTCGACTCCGAACCGAAGCAGACTCACCCAAGCCCTCGCCCGCGGGGTGCCGTTGCCTTGAAGAAGGGAGACGCGTGGGCGCAGGCTCGCCGGACGGTCGCCGGATGAACCGGCGACCTTCGCGCGCCACTGGCGGCGATCCTTGCGTCCCCGCTCGCGGCGGCTGACCGCTTCCCCTGTACCTGCTTGGGTCGGAGTTCGGAAGGGGGAGCGGATGTCGACGCACGAAGAGCAGGCTGCGAGGGACGCGGCCGATCTTCAGAAGTTCGGATATCAGCAGGAGCTGAACCGCGGGCTCGGGACGTTCAGTTCGTTCGCGGTCGCGTTCAGCTATATCTCGCCGTCCACCGGCATCTTCACGCTCTTCTTCCTGGGGATGTCGGCGTTGGGGGCGCGGCTCTTCTGGACGTGGCCGGTCGTCGCGCTGTTCCAGTTCATCGTCGCTCTGAACTTCGCCGAGGTCACGAGCCATTTCCCCCTCGCGGGCTCGGTCTTCCAATGGACGAAGTACCTGGCCGGCCGCGGCTACGCCTGGATCACGGGGTGGTTCTACATCTTCGCCGGGATCCTCACCGTGTCGTCGGTGTGCGCCACGTTGCCGATCGCGTTGATCCCCGCCCTCAACTACATGTTCGGGTGGCACCTGAACGACACGCTGGGGAGCGCCGACCAGAAGGTCGTCGCGCTCGCCACGCTGGCGTTGATCACGATCCTGAACATCTACGGCGTCAAGCTCGTGGCCATCGTCAATAACACCGGCGTCGTGTTCGAGATCCTGGGGATGGTGGTCTTCGCCGTCTTCCTGGCCGCCGTCCACAACCACAACGGTGCGGGGGTGATCTTCAACTCCGACCTCGCGGGGAACTACGCGCAGTTCCCGGCGTCGACGACGTTGCCGTTCTTCCTCGTCGGGATGTTCATGTCCCTCTACGTGATCTACGGGTTCGACACCGCCTCGACGCTCGCCGAGGAGACTCGGAACCCGCGCGTCGAGGCGCCCAAGGCCGTGCTCGCAGCGGTGATCGGTGCCTTCGTGATCGGTGCGATCTTCCTCTGGGGGGTCCTGATCGCGGCGCCGGACATCCCGGCCGAGTCGGCCGGGCTCGCGACATCGCCGGCCACGATCATCGAGGACGTGATGACCGGGGCAGGGAGCACGCTCTACCTCTTGGTCGTGTCGGCCGCGATCTTCGTCTGCTGCATGGCGATCCTGACCGCGACGATCCGTCTCGCGTTCGGGATGGCGCGCGACGACCAGCTCCCGTTCTCCAAGACGATGGCGAAGGTCAACCCGCGGCTGCACACGCCGGTCGCGACGTGCATCATCGTCGGGCTCCTCGCCGCCGTGCCGTTCATCCAGTTCGTGGGCGCGGCCGTGATCGCCGTCGGCGCGACGGCGTCGATCTACCTCAGCTACCTGCTGGGCAACCTGGCGTTCATGCGTGCGCGCATGAAGGGCTGGCCCAGGACCGAGGCACCGTTCAAGCTCGGATCGTGGGGCATGGTCGTGAACGTGATCGCCATCCTGTGGGGACTCGCGATGATGATCAACTTCCTCACGCCGTCCTCGGCCATCGACGCATGGGATCCCGGCTCGGCCTCGGCATCGAACTACCTGCGGATCTTCTCGAACCCCAAGCCCGTGCAGTCGGACTACTACACGCAGGGTCAGCAACTGCTCGACTTCAAGATCGACTTCCTCAACAAGATCCCCGTGATCTGGACCGTGTTCATCGCGATCTTCGTCGTGGGAGCCCTCTACTACTGGCTCGCGCAACGGAAGAAGCCGTGGCAACCGGTGATCCCGCCGGGTGAGGACGTCTCGATGGTCGGGGTCGGGGGGTAGGTCGGCCGGTCGGTGGGACGGGCGCGGTCGCGCCCGTCCCACCGATGTGGTTCGATGCCGACGATGAAGGTCGTGACGACGGAGAGAGCCTCCGCGTTCATCCATGAACGCGGAGGTCAGGTGTGGGTCTGGCTGGACCCACGACGTGGTCTCGTCGGCTCCTTCGTGTGGCTCGAGGCGCACTGCGAGGCGCCTCGATCCAGCCGGCGCTCGAGCTTCACGCGGAGCTCGCGTCGCGGACATCGCTTCCATCAGCTGGAGTCGGACGGGCTCACCGTCCACTACGACTGGGGCCGGCTCGAGCCTCCCGATGAGCTCCATCTCGACGTCAAGGGGTGGCGCAAGGGCACGCGCCGGCTGGAGGCGTACTGGAACGGGTGCGTCTTCGCCGGTGAGGACGTCCCGACGCCCGGTCCTACGCCCTAGCCGGGAGCGGTTCCTTCGCGGCGTCGAGCCACTCTGCCATCCGCGCGTCGTCGGCGTTGCCCAGCAGGCGCGCGAAGTGGCGGTCGGCGTAGCCGGCGTAGTCGAAGTCGAGCGTCGAGATCGCCTGTTGCAGGACCCCCCACATCGCCTCGCGGAAGTCCGACGCGATCCGCATCAGCGCGAGCCGGGCACGGTGCACGTCCAGGACCGTCCCGAAGTACTCCCCGAGCAGCAGCGCCTGCGCGGCGTCGTCGAGCCCGTTGTTCACCGACAGGTTCCCCAGGTCGAAGAACGGATCGCCCATCCCGGCGTATTCGTAGTCGATGATCCACGTGTGCTCGCCCTCCAGCAGGAAATTGGCGTTCAGCAGGTCGTTGTGGCAGGTGGTGAGCGGGGCCGGGGCGACCGTGAGCGCGGCCTCGATCCTGGCTGCGGCCTGGTGCGCATCGCCGTAGGCCTTGGGGATCGCGACCCCACGCTCCTCCGCCGAATCGCGGAACCGTTCGACGATCCGGAACACGGGGAAGGTCGCTCGGATCGGCGGACACGCGTGGATCGCCTTGATCGACGCGACGACCGAAGGCATCACGTAGGGATCGCCCAGCCGCTCCTGAGGGATCGGCGATCCTCCGAGCAGCCTCGTCACCAGGCACCCGAGCTCCGGCAGGAACGCGACGACCTCCGGACCAACTCCTGCCGCTGCGGCGGCGCGGCCGGCCTCGACCTCGTCGTTCCGATCGATCCCGAGCAGCTCGGTGTTGGCTCCCGAGAGCCGCAGGACGTACCCATCATCCTCGTCCGCATCATCGAGCTCGACCACGTAGTTGCGGTTCGTGATCCCTTCTTCGATCGGGATGGCGATCGCTGCACGGCCCGGCCACAGGGCGCGGAGCGCCGGCTCCAGCCTGGGGTCCTGCGACATCGCGGCGAACCGTAGCATCACCCGGTACCGTTGCACCCGTGGCGCTTCGGCTCGAGGACTACGCGCTGATCGGCGATACCCACACGGCGGCTCTCGTGGGCAGGAACGGGTCGATCGACTGGCTGTGCCTCCCCCGGTTCGACTCGGGCGCGTGCTTCGCAGCGTTGGTCTCCGACGAAACGCGAGGGCGATGGCTCCTGGCTCCGTCCGGCCCCTTCCGGACGCGACGGCGCTACCACCACGACACGCTCGTGCTCGAGACCGAGCACGAGACCGAGACCGGCGCGGTACTCGTGACCGACTTCATGACGCCGCGACGCGCCCAGGCGCGCGTCGTCCGTCTGGTCCGCGGCCTCCGCGGGGTGGTCTCGATGCGTTCGGAGATGCTCCTTCGGTTCGACTACGGCCTCGCGATCCCTTGGCTCCGGGAGGGGCGGGGGAAGGTCACCGCGGTCGCCGGACCCGATGCGGTCGAGCTCCGGACGCCCGTTCCGGTGGATGTCTCCACCGGAGCGGTCGCCTCCGAGTTCGACGTCGCGGCGGGGGAACGGGTCCCGTTCACCATGACGTGGCATCGATCGTTCGAGCCGGCCCCGCCCAAGATCGATCCCTGGGACGCGCTCAAGAGCGCGCTGCGCTACTGGCGCGACTGGGCGGCGCGATGCACCTACACCGGGGAGTGGCGCGAAGCGGTGGTCCGGTCGCTGCTGACCCTCAAGGCGCTCACATACCGCCCGACCGGGGGGATCGTCGCGGCGCCGACCGCGTCGCTCCCGGAGGAGATCGGGGGGGCTCGGAACTGGGACTATCGGTTCTGCTGGCTCCGAGACGCGACGTTCACGCTCTACAGCCTGCTCATGGCGGGCTACGAAGCCGAGGCGGAGGCGTGGCGCGAATGGCTGCTGCGCGCGGTCGCGGGGAACCCTCGGGATCTCCGGATCATGTACGGCCTCGCCGGCGAGCGGCGGTTCCCCGAGCAGGAGCTCGAATGGCTCTCGGGGTACGAGGGGTCGCTTCCGGTCCGGGTCGGCAACGACGCGTCGCGCCAGTTCCAGCTCGACGTGTACGGCGAGGTCCTCGACCTGCTGCATCAGGCCTCGCGTGAAGGGCTCCCGCACGAGGCCGCGGCGTGGGAGATGGAGCTTCGGATGCTCGACGTGCTGGAGTCGGCCTGGCGCGAGCCCGACGAGGGCATCTGGGAGGTCCGGGGCGGACGTCGGCACTTCACCCATTCGAAGGTCATGGCGTGGGTCGGGCTCGATCGGGCGATCCGCGACGTCGAGCTCTTCGGATTCGACGGGCCGGTCGATCGCTGGCGGGCCATGCGCCAAGAGATCCGCGAGGAGGTCTGTCGCGAGGGGTACGACACGGAGATCGGCAGCTTCGTGCAGTCCTACGGCTCGACGGAGATCGACGCGGCGGCGCTGATGATCCCGTTCGTCGGGTTCCTGCCGGCCGACGACCCCATGATGATCGGCACGGTCGCCGCGATCCAGGACCGGCTCATGGCCGATGGGTTCGTGATCCGCTACGACACCGGCTCTCACGTGGACGGGTTGCCGGGCGGGGAGGGCGCGTTCCTGCCGTGCACCTGCTGGCTCGCCGACTGCTTGGCGTTGCAGGGTCGAGAGCAGGAAGCTCGCGATCTGTTCGAACGCGTCCTCGACGTTCGGAACGACGTGGGGCTGCTCTCGGAGGAGTACGACGTGGTGCAGCGGCGGATGATCGGGAACTTCCCGCAGGCGTTCTCCCACGTCTCGGTGATCGGCACCGCGAGGAACCTGTCGAGGGGCGAGGTCGGACCGGCGGAACGACGCCGGCCTCGGCCCGCGCGGCGCGGTCGAGCCGTGCTCCGGGGCTTCACGCGGTGAGCCTCGCGGAGGTGCGAGCGCGGCTCGCCCGCGCCGCCCTCCTGTTGGACTTCGACGGGACCCTCTCGCCCATCGTCGCCCGGCCGCAGGATGCTCGCCCGGCCGACGGGGCGCTCGAGGTCCTCGCGGAGCTGCTGGGACGGGCGGCGAGCGTCACGATCGTGAGCGGGCGCCGCGAAGCGTTCCTGCGGACGCAGCTGCCGCTCCCCGGCCTCGAGATCGTCGGTCTCCACGGGGTCGACCCGGACCACCGCATGCCGCCGGACGTGATCGAGGCGGTTCGCTCGATCGCGGCGGGCGAACCCGGCGCCGCGGTGGAGGAGAAGCTCGCCACCGTCGCGATCCACCTTCGCCGGTCACCCGACCCCGATGCCGCGGCCGAGCGGATCGGTCCGTTGATGGCGGCGCTCGCGCAGATGCACGGTCTGCGCGTCTTCGAGGGCCGCCGGGTGCTCGAGCTCGTCCCGCCCGGCGCCGGCAAGGGTCAGGTGGTCGCGCGGCTCGTCGCCCGCGACGGGATCGAGGCCGCCCTGTACGCAGGGGACGACCTGGGGGACGTCTCCGCGTTCGTCGCCCTCGAGGAGGCGGCGGCGCGCGGTCTCGCGATCTGCCGCGTGGCCGTGGTCGGCGACGAGACCCCGCCGGAGCTGCGAGACCGCGCCGACGTGAAGGTCCAGGATCCCCCCCAGCTCGTGCGCCTGCTCCGCGAGCTCTGACGCGGAGCGATCGCTCCTACTGGCCGGCCGTGGGCGACGGAGGACGGTGGCGCACGATCGCCGAACGGCTCGCCTCGCGGAAGATCGTCCTGACCGCGGGAGAGAGCCGAACGATCGAGACGCCGCCGGCGGACCCCACGCCGCCCGGCAGGACGATGTTCTGCACGTTCCTGGGCGGGATGCGGGAACACAGGAACGCGAGCCGCAGGACGTTCGACAGAGGAAGGTCCGTCGAGAGGCTCCGCATCCCCGCCGAGACCCACCGCAGCAGCGTGCTCGGATCCCTCTCGAACTCCCTCCGGAACTGAGAGAGCGCCGCGATGAACACGCGGCCGCCGTCCTCGCTCCTCCCGAAGTCGCCCGACCGCAAGCTGTGCCGGTCGCGGCTGAAGGCCAGGACCTCCCCGCCCCGCAACCGTTGCACGCCGGCGTGGAAGTCCGCTCGGGAGTAGCGGTCGTGCATCGGGAACGGCACACGGATCCTCAGCCCGCCGATCTGATCGATCATCGACGTGAGCCCCCAGAACGACGTGAGGGCGAAGTACTGGATGTGGATCCCGCTCAGCCGCTCGACGGTCTTGACCAGCAGCGGCGGACCCCCGATCGCCATCGATGCGTTGATCTTGTTCATCCCGTGTCCCGGGATCGACACCCACGAATCGCGGGGGATCCCGATGATGACGGCGTGGCGGTTTTTCGCATCGATCTCGATCAGGTGGATCGAGTCGGCGAGTCCGCCCTCGGGACCCTGGTACGGGCGCGCGCCGGAGCCGATCGCGAGGATCGAGATCGGCCGATCGCCCGTGAGCAACGGCGTGTGCTCGGCGTGAGCGGCCGACAGCAGGATCGGCGCGTCCGCCGACGCCTCGCTGGAGCCGGGTGCGATGGCTCCCAGCGCGGAGCCGAGGGTCCACGCGGCGAGCGCCGCGATCGCGAACGCCCCGCGTTTCCTCACGGGGCGACCGTCGCGGGCGAGGTCGGTGCGCTCGGCGACGGCTCGTCGACCGCGTCGTCGCGCCGTCGCACGTCGTACGAGACGATCTTCCAGCTCCGACCGACCCGCTCGAAGAAGAACCGGCCCGCGCTGTCGAACCTCGTGTTCGAGGATCCTGCGATCGTCCGGCCGAGCGCTCGGAACCACGTGCTCGCGAGGACGATGGCCGGCTTGCCGGTCCGATCGAGGAGCACCGTCGTGGTGACGTTCGAAGGCCGCGGCGCGATCGCCAGGTACGCGTTGCCGGCCGCGGCGCCCGCGGTGAGCACACGGACGTCCTTCCGCGCCTGGGCCTTCGCCGTCCTCGCGAACTCCCGCATGAGGCTCCCGTAGGATCCGCTCTGCCAGTTGGCGGGGTCCAGGAACGCGCCGCGGTAGAGCCGATTGACCGATGCGATCGCGCTCCGCGACGCGTCTTTGGACGCCCCGCGGAGCGGCAAGAGCGGGTCGGTTCGAACCGGTTTCCGCGCCTTGATCGCAGCCGTCGGGAGCGCGCCGGAGCGGCCGACCGCGAACGCGAACGCAGGTGTGCGCTGTGGAGCCGGCTCCGCGATCGACGGGGCGATCCGCTCGTCACGGGGCCACACGACGATCGCGCCGATCGCGGCTGCCGCCGCGATCAGCGCGATCACGGCGGCGGTCCGTCGACCCATGTGGATCGTTCCGGTCAGAACGCGCTCAGTCCCTTGGGGGTCCCGACGCCCGTCGGGCCGTCGTAGTCGACCGCGCCCTTGCACATCGTCGTTCCGCACGAGCCGTTCGACCCGGTCGTCACGTCGTGCAGGCTTCCCGTGTGGCCGTACGGGAGCCGCGACGCGTAGGCGACCGTCTTCGCGTTCCCCGCGAGGGCGAACACCCCTGCGATCAAAGGGGCGGACAAGCTCGTGCCCCCCACACGGAACCAGCCGGTGCGACCCTGGATCGGCGTCGAGTCGTAGACGGCCGCGCCCGTCGACGGATCCGCATCCGCAGCCACGTCCACGACTCCGCGCTTCGATCCGCACCCCGTCGCGGCCCAGCCGGCGGCGGCCTTCTGGAACGCCCTCGCGGTATTGAACGAGCTGCACCCGCTTCCGGTGCCCGACCACACCCGTTCGCTCCCGTAGGTGTTGCCCGCGCCGAGCGTGAGCGTGGTCCCCCCGACCGCGACGACCGTGTTGAACGACGCGGGGCCTTGGACGCCGTAGCCGCCGTCGCCGGAGCTCACCGTGATCGCGATCCCGGGGTGGTCGTACGCGGCGATCGGTGCCGAATCGGCCCCGCCGTAGCTGTTGGAGATCACCGTGGCTCCAAGCCTCGCCGCCGTGTTCACCGCCGTCGATAAGTTCGAGACCGAGTTGTTCCGGGCTTCGACGAGCAGGATCTTGCAGTTCAGGCAGATCTCGTGGGCGACCTGGACGTCGAGCGAGATCTCCAGTGCCCAGCCGGCGTTCGTACGGGGGAGCGGGCTCGCCCTCCCCGCCTGATTCACCTTCTGGAAGCACGCCGTCGTGACGCCGGTCCGGCACGACGGGAAGAACGGGAGACCGAACGTCGCGTTGAACGTGTCGAGGTCGGCCTTGGCGGTCGGGTCGTCGAAGGCATCCACGATCGCGATCGTCTGGGCGTTGGGTGCCGTGGAGGGGAGCGAGTAGGCGCCGTGGAACTGCGCGGGTCCGTAGCCGTTGGGAACGGCCCCGGCGGCCGCGCTCCCGTTCGCATCGGTGACGACGAACGCGTGGCAGCGCGCGGATCCGAAGGGCGGGGCCGGGCAGACGGCCTTGGACGAGGCGTGAGCGTTGACGGCGCCGGCAGGGCTGCTCGGAACGATCGAGACCGCTCCGCTCGTCATCAGCGCGACGACGGCAAGAACGGCGGAACGTCGGTAGCTTCGCACGGTTCGAGCCCCTCCCAGCGGACGGATGGTCCGGGGCACGCTAGCACCCAGCGACGAGGGCCAGCGCCCGGGAGCGGTCGGGTCGACGGGTCCGGCTACGTTCGAGCCTGGTCGTCGAACATCACCGTGAAGCCGCGCTCGCGGAGCCCGTTCGCGAGCGAGCGGTGAAGCTCCGGGGCCATCCCCATCGTGTTCGGGATGCTCGCGGGAAGCACGACGGCGACCGCCCCTTTGGCCTTCCCCGTGTCCACGATCTCGTCGAAGAGCGGATCCCAGTCGTCCTCCGACAGCGGATCGAAGACGGAGACGAACACGTATCCCTCGGTGACCGTCACACGCCAGGACATCGACACGGATCCTCTTGACTCGATGCTGCGGGCCGGCTGCGGCGGATCCGCTCCCGGCTGGCGAGCAAGCTAAGGAGGGATCGCGCTCGGGCCAATACCGATCCGAGATGAGGCGAGAAGGTCGGCTGATCGGGCCTCGGGCCCTCGATCGGCTGCCGATCACGCAGCGGCGATGAGGGACTCCATCTCGGACTCCGTGATCCCCTTCATCGACGCCAGGAGAGAGATGGTGATATCCCGCGCTCGCTCCATCGGCAGTCGGGAGCGCTCGACGACGATGGCCGTGAGGACGCCCATCGTCAGGAGCCGCAGGCGGATCCCGAGCTCTCGGGGGTGCGGGAAACCGGCTGCCTCGGCCGTTCGGGTGAAGTAGTCGTCGACCTCTTGGACGAACGCATCGACCTCGAGGCGGGCGACGTGGTCGGGTTCCTCGATCTCCGCCAGCGCCTTGAGATACGGGCAGCCGAGATGTCCCTCGTTCTCGGCCCAGTCACCCAGCCGATCCCAGAACTCCAGCAGAGCTCGCAGCGGGGGCGTGTCGTTCGCGTCGATCTGGGCTCGAACGAGGTCGATCCACCGGGCTTGGGGGCTTCGCAGCGTCGTCCTCGAGCTCGCGGATCGGGCAGAGCAGAGCGTTCGTCTGACCGACCAAGGCAAGACCGGGTTGATCAACGTCGCGACGAACGCGGCAGGTCTTTCGCGGGCGATGGTCGAGCTGCTCCATCGGTATCGGGAGCGGTACCCGCACGTCGAGGTCGAACTGCATCCGGGGTTCGGTCCTCAGAACCTCGAGGCGCTGGAACTCCGCCGCGTCGACGTGGCGGTGATCACCCTCCCGTCAGAGTCGGCCGAGCCCTTCAACTACCTGCGGCTGGCATGGATCGAGATCTTCGCGATCCTCTCGGAGGCTCATCGGTTGGCATCGCTCGCGCAGATCCCACGGGACGAGCTGGTCAACCATCCGATCCTGACCCTGCCGAGGAGCGTGAACCAGAGGTGGTCGACCAGATCCATGAGATCCTCTTCGAGGGCCGCGAGCCGCTGTCGTTGGTCGAAGCGATAGACATGGCCGCCACGGCCCGGATCGCGAGGGCGGCGGAGGACCCGAAACTGATCGGCATCGGGTTCGGCGGCGAGGCAGAGCTGGATGCGCCCGGGGTCGTGTTCCGCTCGTTCGAGGAGCCGACGCCTCGGATCGAGCACGGGATCGCCTGGTTCGATACCCACGCATCTCCGTTCGTGGGCGGCTTCGTGGGCGTGGCCAGGGAGCTCATTGCCGAGGCTCCCCCCGCCCGTGCGGGTTGACAGGTCGTTCGAGACCCCTACACTGACCGGACCATGTCGACAGAGGCTGTGACCGGACGCCGCGACCTCGTACTTATTGACTAGGCGCGGGCGGGCGATAGCCCGACAGACCCCCGCGCCGGACGCCCCTCGCAACGCGAGGGGTTTTTTCTACCCAGGACCCAGCCAAGGAGCCAAGTGGACCGGCCGGCGAACGGCCGCCACGGACCAGCCAAGGATCCAGCCAAGGATCCGGCCAAGGATCCAGAAGGAAGGAGCGCCGATGCGATACGAATTCGAACGAGACGGGACCGTGGTGGCGAGCGTCCTGTGGGAGGGACCCGGGCAGGTCACGGTCGAGACGGCCGAGCCGAGCACCCGGGCGGTGGTCGATCGGTACCTCTCCTCGGAGGTCGTCTACCTGGGAAGCGGGTTCGACTTCGCCGAGGAGCAGACGGACGACGTCCTGCAACTCCGAAGACGAGACTGGACGCCCTGGGAGTTCGAGCGCGCCTGTCGGAACCTGGCGCACCGGCTCCAGGCGCACGTCCGCCGCGTGGAGACGGGCCCCGTCGAAGATCGGGATGAGGCGGCCGCGCGATGAAGGTCACCGGGGCCCTCGCGGTCCTGAAGGCCCTCGAACAGGAGGGCGTCGAGGTGATCTTCGGGATCCCCGGCGGCGCGAGCATGCCGCTGTACGACCCGCTGGTGGACGCCTCGCCGATCCGCCACATCCTGTGTCGGCACGAGCAGGGCGCCGGTCACGCGGCCGAGGGGTACGCGTGGGCGACGGGCCGGGTCGGCGTGTGCATGGCCACGTCCGGTCCGGGGGGCACGAACCTGGTGACGCCGATCGCCGACGCCAAGATGGACTCGGTTCCGATCGTGGCGATCACCGGGCAGGTTCCGACGCCGGTCGTGGGCAACGACGCCTTCCAGGAAGCCGACATCACCGGCATCACGATGCCGATCACGAAGCACAACTTCCTGGTGAAGGATGCCGCGCTGATCGCGGAGACCGTCCGCGAGGCGTTCCACATCGCGTCGACGGGCCGGCCCGGCCCGGTGCTGATCGATCTCCCCAAGGACGTGTTGCTCGCGGAGACCACGTGGTCGTGGCCCGAGAAGGTCCGGCTCCCCGGCTACCGGCCCACGACCAAGGGGAACCAGCGGCAGATCGTCGAGGCCGTGAAGCTGATCCTCCGGTCGAAGCAGCCCGTGCTGTACGTGGGCGGGGGCGTGATCAAGGCCAACGCCACGGAGGAGCTGGCGAGACTCGCGAGGGTCGGGAAGCTTCCGGTCGTCACGACCCTGATGGCGCGCGGGGCGTTCCCCGATTCGGACGAGCTGTGCCTGGGGATGCCGGGCATGCACGGCAGCTATACGGCGGTGACGTCGCTGCAGCAGGCCGACCTGCTGATCGCGCTGGGGACACGGTTCGACGACCGGGTGACGGGGAAGCTGGCCGGGTTCGCGCCGCACGCGACGGTGATCCACGTGGACATCGATCCGGCGGAGATCGGGAAGAACCGCGCCGTCGACGTCCCGATCGTCGGCGACTGCAAGGACGTGATCGCCAAGATGGCCACCGAGCTGGAGCATCGGCAGGCCGAACTCGGCGTCCCGGACCGCACCTCCTGGCTCGACACGCTGGCCGACTGGCAGCGCCGGTTCCCGTACCGGTACGACCAAACCCCGGACGGCCCGATCAAGCCGCAGTACTGCGTGGAGCGGCTGCGTTCGTTCGCGGACGACGAGACGATCGTGGTCGCGGGCGTCGGTCAGCACCAGATGTACGCATCGCAGTTCTGGCGCTTCGAGCGCCCTCGGCACTGGATCAATTCGGGCGGCCTCGGGACGATGGGCTTCGCCGTGCCGGCCGCGATGGGCGCCAAGGTCGGGCAGCCCGGCAAGCGGGTGGTCGCGATCGACGGCGACGGCTGCTTCCAGATGACGGCCCAGGAGCTCGCGACGAGCGCGACGGAGAAGATCCCGTTCGTCACGGCGATCCTGAACAACGGCTACCTGGGCATGGTCCGTCAGTGGCAGGAGCTGTTCTTCGACGAGCGGTACTCGGGCGTCTACCTCGATCCGGACATCCCCGACTACGTGAAGCTGGCCGAGGCGTACGGGGCGGTGGGCCTTCGCGCCGAGAGTCCGGAAGAGGTCGACGCCGTGATCGAGAAGGCGTATTCCGTCGAGGACCGCAGCGTCGTGATCGACTTCCGTGTGGATCCCAAGGAGATGGTCTTCCCGATGGTGCCCGCGGGCGCCTCGAACGACGACATCATCCTGGGTCCCGAGTCCGCGACCCCCACGACCGATCCCGCGGAGGCTCCGATCGTATGAGCAACGGCGGAGGAGGCACGCTGCACACGATCTCGGTCCTGGTCGAGGACAAGCCGGGCGTCCTCACGCGGATCGCGGGTCTGTTCTCGGCACGCGGGTTCAACATCGACTCGCTCGCGGTGGGTTCGACGGAGACCGACGGGCTGTCGCGGATGACGATCGTGATCAACGTCGAGAGCAAACCCCTCGAACAGGTCACGAAACAGCTCAACAAGCTGATCAACGTGATCAAGATCCTGGAGCACGAGCCCGGGTCGGCCGTCGAGCGTGAGCTGATGCTCGTCAAGGTCCACGCCTCTGGCGACGACCGCGCGCGCGTGATGGAGATCGCGGAGGTGTTCCGAGTGAACATCGTCGACGTGACGGCGTCGACGCTCACGCTCGAGGCGACCGGCAAGCCCGAGAAGCTCGAGGCGCTGCTCTCGCTGCTGCAGGACTTCGGCGTGGTCGAGCTGTCGAGGACCGGACGCATCGCCCTCGGCCGGGGGGACCGCGGGATCCGCGAACGGGTGCTGAAGGCCGCGAACGACTGAAAGGGCGACCGAACGATGGCCACGATCTACGACGAGAAGGACACCGATCTGGGCGTCTTGGCCGACCAGAAGATCGCGGTCCTCGGGTACGGGTCGCAGGGACACGCGCATTCGCAGAACCTGCGGGACAGCGGGCTCGACGTCCGGGTCGGTCTGCGACCCGGATCGGCGAGCCGCGCGAAGGTGGAGGAAGCGGGTCTCCGCGTCCTCGACACGGCGGACGCGGTCCGCGAGGCCGACGTGATCATGTGCGTCCTCCCTGACACGTCGCACGGGAAGGTGTACGCCGCCGACATCGCGCCCAACCTGAAGGACGGCGACATGCTGATGTTCGCCCACGGCTTCTCGATCCACTTCGGGACGGTGGCGCCGCCGGCGGGCGTCGACGTGACGATGATCGCGCCCAAGGGGCCCGGCCACCTGGTCCGTCGCACGTACGAGCAGGGGATCGGGACGCCGGCGCTCGTCGCCGTCCAGCAGGACGCGACCGGCAAGGCGAAGGCGCGCGCGCTCGCCTACGGCTCCGCCATCGGTGCCGCGCGCGCCGGGATCATCGAGACCACCTTCAAGGAAGAGACGGAGACCGACCTCTTCGGCGAGCAGACGGTCCTCTGCGGCGGGATCTCCGAGCTGGTCCGCAATGGCTTCGACACGCTCGTCGCCGCCGGGTACCAGCCGGAGATCGCGTACTTCGAGTGCCTGCACGAGCTCAAGCTGATCATCGACCTGATCTACGAGGGCGGTCTCTCCTGGATGCGCTACTCGGTGTCCGACACCGCCGAGTGGGGCGACTATCAGAGCGGCCCCAAGGTCGTCGACGGCCCGTCGCGTGAGGCGATGGAGAAGGTTCTCGCCGCGATCCAGGACGGCTCGTTCGCCCAGAGGTGGATCGCGGAGGCCGACGCGGGCTTCCCGGAGTTCCTCCGACTTCGGCAGCAGGCGCAGACGTCCCAGCTGGAGGCCGTAGGACGGCAGCTGCGCCAGATGATGCCCTGGTTGGAGTCCGAGAAGAAGGTGCCGAGCTGATGAAGGACCCAGACGTAGTAGCGGGCTCAAGCAGCGAAGCGGTAGCCCGCGACGAAGTAGTTCGGATCTTCGATACGACCCTGCGCGACGGCGAGCAGGCGCCGGGCATCGCGCTCACCCAACCCGAGAAGCTCGAGATCGCGGAGCAGCTCGCGCGCCTGAACGTCGACATCATCGAGGCCGGGTTCCCGATCTCGTCACCGGGGGAGTTCGACGCGGTCCGGCAGATCGCCGACACGGTCCGCCGGCCGGTGATCGCGGCGCTCGCGCGGACGGCGACCGGCGACGTCGAGCGCGCGGCCGAGGCGCTCAAGGGCGCCGAGCGGTGGCGGATCCACACGTTCATCTCCACGTCCGACGTCCAGCGCGAATCGATGCTGCGGATGAGCCATCGCCAGGTCCTCGACGCGATCCGGGACAACGTGAAGCTCGCGAAGAGCTACACGGAGGACGTGGAGTTCTCGGCGCAGGACGCGACGCGCACGGAGCTCGATTTCCTGCTGGAGTGCGTCCGGCTGGCGGTCGAGCACGGCGCCACCACGATCAACGTGCCGGACACGGTCGGGTACGCCACGCCCACCGAGTTCGGTGAGCTCGTCCGCGTCGTCCGCGAGGCCACGCCCGACCACGTCGTGATCTCGACGCATTGCCACAACGACCTCGGCCTCGCCGTCGCCAACGCCCTCGCGGGGATCGAGAACGGTGCGCGGCAGATCGAGGTGGCGGTGAACGGCATCGGCGAGCGCGCGGGGAACTGCTCGCTCGAGGAGGTCGCCATGATCGTCCGCACGCGCGGCGAGCACCTCGGCGTTCGCCACAGGCTCAACCTGAAGGAGGTTATGCGGACGTCGCGGCTCGTATCCATGACGACCGGGTACGGCGTCCAACCGAACAAGGCGGTCGTCGGGTCGAGCGCGTTCGCCCACGAGAGCGGGATCCATCAGCATGGCGTGCTCGCCAACCGAGCGACCTACGAGATCATGGACCCGGTCGAGATCGGGCTCGAGGGGAACCGCCTCGTGCTTGGCAAGCACAGCGGACGGCACGCGTTCGTCGACGCGCTCGACAAGCTCGGGATCACGCTCGACGCCGATCTTTTGAACCGGGCGTTCGCGCGGTTCAAGGATCTGGCGGACCGCAAGATCACGCTGACCGACCAGGACCTGGAGGCGATCGTCTCCGAGGAGGTCGGCAGCGGGAAGGAGGAGGTTCTCGTCCTCGAGGCGGTCCAGGTCGGCGGCGGAACCCATCTGTCGCCGACGGCGACGGTACGACTCCGCAGGGACGACGAGGTGATCGAGGAGTCGGCCATGGGCGACGGCATGATCGACGCCGTGATGGGGGCGATCGGGCGCGCCGCCGGCGTGGATGCCCGGCTCGTCGCGTTCAACGTCTCGAGCGTGACCGGCGGCTCGGACGCGTTAGGGGACGTCGTCGTCCAGCTGGACGTCGACGGGCGGCGGGTGACCGGACGCGGCGTGGCGACCGACGTGGTCGAGGCGAGCGGCCGGGCCTACCTCGCGGCGATCAACCGCGCGCTCCAGATGCGTCCGACGGACGACGCGCCGGGTGGCGAGGTCGGCGCGTGAGCTACCGGATCGGCGTGATCCGGGGGGACGGCACAGGCCCCGAGGTCGTCGCGGAGGGTCTGAGGGTCCTCGAGGCGGTTCGCGACGGCTTCGACACCGAACTCGTCGAGTTCGACCTGGGCGCGGATCGGTTCCTCCGGACGGGCGAGGTGCTCCCGGACGCCGAGCTCGAGGGCCTGAAGGGCTGCGACGCGATCCTGCTCGGCGCCGTCGGCGACCCGCGCGTGAGGCCCGGGATCCTGGAACGCGACCTGCTCCTGAGGATCCGCTTCGAGCTCGACCAGTACGTGAACCTCCGGCCGGTGATCCGGTACCCGGGCGTGCAGACGCTCGTGCCGTCCCACACGGAAGGAGACGTGAACTTCGTCGTGGTGCGTGAGAACTCCGAGGGGCTCTACTCGGGCGCGGGCGGGTTCCATCGCAAGGGGACGGCGCAGGAGGTGGCCGTCCAAGAGTCGATCAACACCCGGCACGGCGTGGAGCGGATCGTCCGGTACGCGTTCGGGGTCGCGGCGAACCGCCGGAAGCACCTGACGCTCGTCCACAAGACGAACGTGCTCACCTTCGCCGGCGACCTGTACCAGCGGGTCGTCGACGAGGTCGCGGCTGCGTTCCCGGACGTCGAGACGGACTACGTCCACGTCGACGCGGCGTGCATCTACTTCCTCGATCAGCCCAGCCGGTTCGACGTGATCGTCACCGACAACATGTTCGGCGACATCATCACGGACCTCGGAGCCATGATCCAAGGTGGGATGGGCGTCGCGTCCGGCGCGAACATCGCCCCGGACGGTGTCTCGATGTTCGAGCCGATCGGCGGGACCGCTCCGGATCACACGGGCAAGGGCACGATCAACCCGCTCGCCGCGATCGCCGCCGTGCAGATGCTGCTCGTGCTCTTGGGGGAGGAGAAGGCCGCCGATCGCGTTCAGACCGGGATCGGCTACGCGACGCAACGCATGAAGAGCATGCGCGCGGGGGAGATGGGCTTCTCGACGTCGGAGGTCGGCGATCTGGTCCTCGAGGGAGCGACGACGTGAGCGAGCCAACGGTCGCCGTCGAGCTCTACGACACGACGTTGCGCGACGGCGCGCAGCGCGCCGACCTGAGCTACTCGATCGACGACAGGCTCCGCATCCTGCACAAGCTCGACCAAGTCGGGTTCCCCTACGTCGAGGGCGGGTGGCCGGGCGCCAACCCGCGCGACACCGAGTTCTTCAGCCTCGCGGTCAAGGAGCCACTGAAGAACGCCCGGCTGACGGCGTTCGGGATGACCAGGAAGGCCGGCGAGCGCGCCGGATCGTCGCAGATCCTTCGCGACGTCCTGGAGGCCGAGACCGAGGTCGTGTGCATCGTCGGGAAGGCCTGGGACCTCCACGTCACGCAGGCGCTCCGGACCGACCTGGACGAAGGCGTGGCGATGGTGCGCGATTCGGTCGCGCTCCTCAGGGAACAGGGTCGGCGCGTGTTCTTCGACGCCGAGCACTTCTTCGACGGGTACGCGGCCGATCCCGCGTTCGCGATGCGGGTGCTCGCGGCCGCGGAGGAGAGCGGCGCCGAGCGGCTGGTGCTGTGCGACACGAACGGCGGCATGCTCCCGTTCGACGTCGCGCGCATCGTGCGCGCCGTCGCCGAGCGCACGGACGTCCCGCTCGGGATCCACGTCCACAACGACGCCGGCTGCGCCGTGGCGAACTCGCTGATCGCGGTCGATACGGGCGTCCTGCAGGTGCAGGGCACGATCAACGGGTACGGCGAGCGCACGGGGAACGCTGACCTGATCCCGATCGCCGCCGACCTGATCCTGAAGATGGGCGCGACCGACGCGCTGCCCACGGACGCCGTCGAGCACCTCACCGAGCTCGCGCACTACGTCGCGGAGGTCGCGAACGTCGCGCCCGACTCCCATCAGCCGTACGCCGGACGGCACGCGTTCACGCACAAGGCGGGTCTGCACACGAGCGGCGTGGCGCGGCTCTCGCGCGCGTACGAGCACGTCGATCCGGGAACGGTCGGGAACCGTCGCGGCGTCGTCGCCTCGGACTACGCGGGCGGCTCGACGATCCGGATGAAGGCTCAAGAACTGGGGATCGAACTCGACGAGATCCACATCCCGACGATCGTCGACGAGCTCAAGCGCCGGGAGGCATCGGGCTACGCCTTCGACGTGGCCGACGCCTCCCTCGATCTGCTGATGCGACGCGCCTCCGGCTGGACGCAGCCGTTCTTCGACGTGGACAGCTATCGCGTCCACGTCGAGGAACGGGTCGCGGACGAGGAGCCGCCGCTCGCCGAGGCGACCGTGAAGGTCCGGACCAAGGGGACGCGCCACATCGAGTCGGCAGAGGGCCAGGGTCCCGTCGGCGCGCTGGACAACGCCCTGCGCAAGGCGCTCACGAACGACTACCCGCAGCTCGACACGATGGAGCTCGAGGACTTCCGCGTCCGCGTCCTGGACGAGAGCGTGGGGACCGGGGCCGTCGTCCGCGTCCTGATCGACATGTCCGACGGCGAGCAAGCGTGGACCACCGTCGGCGTCTCCGAGAACATCATCGAGGCGTCGTGGGAGGCCCTCACCGACGGCTACCTCTACGGGCTGCTCCACCCCCGCTCATCGGGGAGGCTGACCGCCGTGCCGGCGATCGTGCGCGACGGGACGGTGGACGACGCTCGCGCCATCGCGGAGGTGCACGTCGCGTCGTGGCGCTGGGCCTACCGCGGACAGCTGCCGGACGACCTCCTGGACGGGCTCTCCGTCGACGATCGCGAGGCGATGTGGACCGCGTGGTTCCTGCGGCCCGAGGAGCGGGCGGCCGTCCTCGTCGCGAGCGACGAGGACGGCCGTGTGATCGGGTTCGCGAACGCCGGACGGTCCCGCGACGAGGACGCCACACCCGACACGGGCGAGCTGCGCGCGATCTACGTGCTCCAGGACGTCCAGGGAAGCGGCGTCGGT
>JBKOUM010000139.1:0-10704 GCA_046723385.1 Actinomycetota bacterium | reverse complement strand
CGTGAGACACATACCTACTCCTTTCGTCCTGGCATCTCTGCCCTCTTGACGTCCAGCCGATACCTTCCCCCCCCAGTCGGGGACGCAAAGAGCCCCTTGGCAACGGCTTAGTCCCTCTTGGAAGACCGCGATCCGCCGTCGCGGAAGGAGGGTCGAGTCTGCCGAAATGGGTAGAGAACTTTCACGTGAGCCGGTGGTCGCAGGAAATTGCCTCGACTGAATTGGTGTCGCATCGCGTGAACCAGAGGTGGCCTGACAGGCTTCGCACATGGGGGGGTGAACGCGTGCTGTTCGACGTGCAACGATCTCGGGAGTCGGTCCAGATACGGGCATCAGGGGTCCTCTGCGAGGACCGTCCTCACTTGTCGCGCGATCTCCAGATCCTCACGTGCGCGGATCACAAAGGCGCGAACCGCGGCGCCGGCCGCGCCGATGTCGGTGTCCGGTTCGAGGGCGTCGTTGGCTTCGGTGTCGAGGCTCACGCCGAGGAATCGGAGCCGCTTCGCAGCGCGCGCCCGGATCGCCGAGGAGCCCTCTCCCACTCCGCCGGTGAACACCAGACCATCGAGTCCGTCCATGGCGGCGGCCATCGCCGCGATCGCGCTCCGAAGACGGTGGAGGTACACCTCGATAGCGGCCCTGGCCGCCTGGTCGCCGTCGCGCTCGGCCCGGAGGATCGAACGCATGTCGGCCATTCCCGTCAATCCTAGGAGGCCCGAACGATGCTCGAGCGTTGACGCGAGCTCGGACGGAGGTATGCCAACGTGCTCTTCGAGCCACAAGAGCAGCCCGGGGTCGACGCTGCCGGACCGAGTGGCCATGACGAGGCCCTCGAGCGGCGTGAACCCCATGGTGGTGTCCACCGAGCGGCCCCGGTCGACCGCGCACAGCGAGGCCCCCGCCCCCAGGTGGGAGGTCACCAACCGGACGGTGTCTTCCGATCGACCCATGAGCTCCGCCGCCCGCCGCGACGCCCACGCGTGCGAGAGCCCGTGGAAGCCAAACCGCCGAAGCTGCCAACGTTCCCGCCACTCGGGCGGCAGGGCGTACGTCGAAGCCGCGGCGGGCATCGCAGCATGGAACGCAGTGTCGAAGCAGGCTACGGCAGGCACCTCGGGGAGGACACGAGTCACCACGTCGATACCGCGGAGCGACGTCGGCTGGTGCAAGGGGGCGAGATCGGTGAGCGATCGGAGGCGTTGCGCGACCCGGGGGTCGAGGATCTCAGGTCCCACGAACTCTGTGCCGCCGTGGACGACGCGATGACCGACGGCCTCGATCGGAGCGTATCCCTCGATGATCTGCCGCAGCGCGGCCTCGTCCAGCTGGCCCCGGGCAGGCAGGTTCGCCGAGGCCGCGACCCGGTCGCCGTCGTCCACGACCGCCAGCTTCAGGCTGCTGGAGCCGGCGTTCACGACGAGGATACGCACGACGGGCCGACGACCTAGTACGGCCAGGTCCAGGCCCGCACGTCGGGGTGGTCCTCGCCTTCCTGCCGCGTATAGGCGCGGCACCGGACGCGTTCGTCGGCCATACGTTGGCGCAGATGTGCCCCGCGCGATCCGAGCGCCGGCACCCGGTCGATCACGTCCATCACCAGGTGGAACCGGTCGAGATCGTTCAGCATGACCATGTCGAACGGCGTGGTGGTCGTCCCTTCCTCCTTGTACCCGCGGACGTGGATATTCGGGTGGTTGCTCCGCCGGTAGGTCAATCGGTGGACCAGCGACGGGTATCCGTGGTAGGCGAACACGACGGGTCGGTCGAGGGTGAACAGCGTGTCGAACTCGCGGTCGGACAGGCCGTGCGGGTGCTCGGTGTTCGGCTGCAACCGCATCAGGTCGACCACGTTGATCACCCGCACCTTCAGCTGTGGGAGTTCGCGCCGAAGGATGTCCACGGCCGCCAGCGTTTCCAGCGTTGGGACGTCGCCGCAGCACGCCATCACGACGTCGGGATCACCCTCGTCGTTGGACGCCCAGTCCCAGATGCCGATTCCGCGCGTGCAGTGCAGGACCGCGTCCTCCATCGAGAGGTAGTCCAGCGACGGTTGCTTCCCAGCCACGATCAGGTTCACGTAGTGCCGGCTGCGGAGGCAGTGGTCGGCCACGGACAGCAGGCAGTTCGCATCGGGCGGCAGGTACACGCGGATGATCTCGGCCTTCTTGTTCACGACGTGGTCGATGAAACCCGGGTCCTGATGACTGAAGCCGTTGTGATCCTGGCGCCAGACGTGCGACGAGAGCAGGTAGTTCAGCGAGGCCACCGGACGGCGCCACGGGATGGTCCGGGTGGTCTTCAGCCACTTCGCGTGCTGGTTGAACATCGAGTCGACGATGTGGATGAACGCCTCGTAGCAGTTGAACAACCCGTGACGACCAGTCAGAAGGTAGCCCTCGAGCCACCCCTGGCACTGATGCTCGGACAACACCTCCATGACCCGCCCGTCCGGTGAGAGATGTTCGTCCGTGGCGAGCGTGTGCGCCTCCCACGTCCGGTCGGTGGCCTCGAAGACCGGCGTCAGCCGGTTGGAATCCGTCTCGTCGGGCCCGAACAGCCGGAACCGCGAGGGGTTGGCGCGGATGACGTCGCGGACGAACCCACCGAGCACCCGCGTCGCCTCGCTGAAGGTAGTGCCGGGTTTCGCCACCTCCACCGCGTAGGTGCGAAAGTCGGGAAGGGAAAGGGGCTGCAGCAGCAGGCCGCCGTTCGCATGGGGGTTTGCGCTCATGCGCCGGTTCGCCTTCGGCGGCAACTCGGCAAGCTCCGGGATCAGCGCGCCGTCCTCGTCGAAGAGCTCCTCTGGCCGATAGCTCTTCATCCACGACTCGAGCGCAGCGAGATGTTCCGGGTTGGTGCGGACCTCGGCCAGCGGCACCTGGTGCGAGCGCCACGTACCCTCGGTCGGGAGACCGTCCACCGACTCCGGGCCCGTCCAGCCCTTCGGGGAGCGGAGCACGATCATCGGCCAGGGAGCGCCGACTACGGTGTCGCCGGCGCGAGCCGCCTGCTGGATCCCGGTGATCTCCTCGACCACCGCGTCGATCGTCGACGCCATCTGTCTGTGCATCGTCGCCGGATCCTGGCCGTCGACCCAGTGGACCGAATGGCCGTAGCCCTCTAGCAGAGAGGTCAGCTCTTCATCGCCGATCCGGGCGAGGACGGTGGGGCCCGCGATCTTGTAGCCGTTCAAGTGCAGGATCGGCAGGACCGCGCCGTCGGTCGCCGGGTTCAGGAACTTGTTCGAGTGCCACCCGGTGGCAAGGGGCCCGGTCTCCGCCTCGCCGTCACCGACGATGCAGCAGACGACGAGGTCGGGATTGTCGAAGGCCGCGCCGTACGCGTGGGACAGCGCGTAGCCGAGCTCTCCCCCCTCGTGGATCGACCCGGGCGTCTCGGGCGCGACGTGCGAGGGGACCCCGCCGGGGAACGAGAACTGCCGGAACAGGCGGCGCAGTCCCTCGGTGTCCCGTCCGATGGCCGGATAGAGCTCGGTGTACGTCCCCTCGAGGTAGGCGTTCGACACCGCGGCGGGGCCACCATGCCCGGGTCCCATCACGTAGATCGCGTTCAGGTCCAAGTTGCGGATCGCCCGGTTCATATGCGCGTACACGAAGTTCAGCCCCGGCGTTGTGCCCCAGTGCCCGAGCAGCCGAGGTTTCACGTGCTTCGGCTCGAGCGGTTGTCGAAGGAGCGGGTTGTCCAACAGGTAGATCTGCCCGACGGACAGGTAGTTGGCTGCGCGCCAGTACGCGTCGAGGAGGACCAGGTCCTCGTCCGAAAGCTGCCGCAGCAAGGCGGGGGGCTCCGATCCCGAGGTGGCCCTCGCCCTCATGCGCTCAATCTAACAAGCGTCTGCCGCAGCACGATCCACGGATCGCCGCCGAGGTTCGGCAGCTGGTGGCTCGAAGAAGCGGCGACCAGGGAGTCGTGGAGGGGCCGCAGCGGCGCCAGATCGGGATCGCGGCCGCGCGTGGATCCTCATCGGCGGCATCGCGACGGAACTCGGTGAAATTCGTCCAGGATTAGCACTCCCTGGTGCGCGAGTGTTCGGGAATGTTCCTCGACGCTTCCTGCCTGTCTAGCGACCGCAGTAGGAGGATCGACGATGCGCAAAGGACTGAAAGCGGACGACCTCGGAGACCTGCTAGAGCTGCCAGTCCTCGCCGTCCTCGCGACGTACCGGCGCGACGGCACGGTTCTCCTTTCGCCAGTCTGGCACGAGTGGCGCGATAACAGCTTCAACGTCGTGACCGAGTCTCGTGACGGGAAAGCGGGGCACCTCCGTCGAGGTCCACGGGCGAGCATCATCGTTTGTGAAGACGGCCCTCCTAACCGCGGCCTTGAGCTTCGCGCGACGGCCCGCCTGAGCATGCTGGAAGACCAAACGATCGTCCGCCGGATAGCCACGCGTTACCTCGGCCCCGAGGAAGGTAAACGGTACGAAGAGGTTGGAGTCGACGACCTGCTCATCCGCCTTGGAGCCAGGCGCACTGCGAGCTTGGGATTTCGCCGACTATTTCGCCTGATCCAGTGGTCCAAGCACGGGACGCCGCCGTGCACGAGCCTTCGGGAATGCCTTGAGTGGAGTGCTGGACTCTCTCAGGCCGAAGCCATCGATCCCTCGGTCACTTCCTCCTTGTGCGCCGCGAAGGCCGCCAGTACTTCATCCTTCTCACGCGCAGGGACCTCGAAGTGATCGAGCGAGCGTCCCAACTCGGCGGCAACCTCATCGAACTCCTCGGGCGTGATGTGGAGGTCGCGGTGGGCCTCTTCTAGCCCGAGAGCGGTACTCCCTGGCCTCGTGGCAGCAAACGTGAAGGGCCCACCGGCGACGTTGCATACCCACATGGTGCGCATGAACTTCAGCCCTGGGAGTCTGTCCAGCGAGTTAGTAGACCAGTCGCGGAGCGCCGGATTGTTCGATCCTCGGCCGACGCTCGGATTCTCGATTACGGCGTCGCTGAATTGGTCGATCACCGCAGCGATGGCGAACAACGCCGCCCAACCGTTCGTACAAGCTCGGCTCTGCCATGCTCGTCCCCTCCCCTCGTTCCACGGCCGTGCGAGCCGCAACGTATCCGGAGGGTCTACCCGACTCGAACTACCGGGTTGAGCTCTACTGGAGCTGGGACCGCGGGAGGAGGGAATACCTCGCGCGGTCCGCGCGCATCATCACGGATGCGCAGCTCACCCTCGCAGACTGGCCGGACATGGTCCGGTTCTTCACAGCGTTCCTTGTCCATGTCGCAGAGGGAAACGCGCCGAGCGACTTTCGCAAGGCTCCGACCACCCGCCCTGAGCCTGGAAGGCCGCTCGACACCGAGTTCTACCGACGCCTCATCGCCTTGCAAGACGCGCTCGTCGCGGAGGGCGTGAAGGCGCCACTCAAGGAAATCGCCCAACGCATGGACGTCCCCACGGGACGGTCAAGTCGTGGGTTGCTCGAGGTCGAACGTACTTCGCCGACAAGGAGGAGGGGGGATGAGAGGCCACATCACAGAACGACGACCCGGCGTATGGCGGCTCACCGTCTCAGCGGGGTTCGATGACGCCGGCAATCGCCAGCGCGTCACCCGTACCGTCAAGGGCTCGCGCCGCACGGCCGAACGGGCTCTTACGACGATGCTCGGCGATCTCGATGCCGGGACCCTTGCGGAAGGCCGACAGCCGCTCGAGCGCTACTTGCTCGACGAGTGGCTCCCAGCCGCCAGCGCCGTGTCGAAACGCGGCCGCGCCCTCGCTCCGACGACGAGACAGCGCTACCGCGATGCATGCCGACACGTGGCCGAGATCATCGGCAAGGTGCGGCTCGACGAGCTCCGGCCTGCTCACGTCGAGAAGGTCCGCGATCGGCTCCTCGCCGACGGTCTTGGTCCTCAGACCGTCTCTGACGTCCTCCGCGTGCTCTCTCAGGCGCTGTCGCGCGCCGAGGCGCACGGGCTGGTTGGTCGGAATCTCGCGGCGCCGGACCTCGTACACCGTCCGATCGGCGAGCGTAGCAGCTTCGCGGTGATCGACGCCGCCCTCGGTTCGAAGCTCCTCGATGCGGCATCGGGAACCGATCCGTGGGACGCGGCAGTCCACCTAGCGCTCGGGCTCGGGCTTCGTCGCGAGGAAGTGCTCGGGCTCCGGTGGGAGGACGTCGATGACGCCGTCCACGTCCGCCGCACCCTGACGGCAGCAGATGGCGCGTTCCACTTCGGGCCGCCCAAGTCGGCCGCAGGACGTCGGGACCTCCCGACGCCCGGGTTCGTCGCGCGTTCGATCCACCGTCACCGCCTGGAGCAGTCCGAGCGGCTACTCGCGCTCGGCATCCGCCCTGAACTCGTCGTGTGCAACCCAATCGGCGAACCCTTCCAGCCGGCCACGTTCTCTGGGATGTGGAAGGACTGGGCCGAGGCTCACTGTTTCGCCGGGATCTCGTTCCACGGGCTCCGACACGGCGCGGCGACGCTCCTGCTCGCGGCAGGCGTGCCGGACACGGTGGCGATGCGGACGATGGGCCACGCCGACACGCGGATCCTGGCCAGGTATCAGGACGTCGTGAGCGAGCTGCAACGCGACGCGGCCACCCGGATGGATCAGTTGCTCGGAGGCTCGGGCGTCTAGGCCCTATTGAGCTTCTGGCGGGCTCGCTTCTGGCTGAGCGGCTCCGCGTCGTGGTGCACGCGCCCGCCCGTCTTCAGGTCGATCACGGTCTCTTCGTACTGGTCTCCGGTTTCGTCGAACCGCATCCGACGATCCTTCCAGCCGGTCCCGTCGCGCGAGAGGTCGTCGCCCTGCCTGATCTCTTCGTCGGCCTTCTTACGACCACGCACGATGCCGTCGTTGAACTTCACGACGACGGCCCTCTCGTGGAAGCCGAAGCTGTCGCTGTCCTCAGGCATGTCCCGACCTCCTGTCACCCAATGTGTCACCCGCGGGGGAAGCCTCGCACTCGGAAACCGCCTCTGACCTGGAGCGGACGACGGGATTCGAACCCGCGACCCCCACCTTGGCAAGGTGGTGCTCTACCAACTGAGCCACGTCCGCGTGGACCTCCATCCTAGGAGCGTCTCCGAAGGGCTTCAACCGCCCGGTTCAGGACGTCCCGGTCGACCCGAATCCGCCCTCCCCGCGACCGGTCTCCGGCAGTTCGTCGGCCCACTCGGCCGTCACGGCCGGGATCGCCACGATCACGAGCTGCGCGATCCGGTCGCCGGTCCGGATGTCGACCGCTTCCTCGCGGTCGAGGTTGACGACCGAACAGATCACCTCGCCGCGGTACCCGGCGTCGATCAAGCCAGGCGCGTTCGCGAGCGTGAGCCCCTGATTGCTCGCGAGTCCCGACCTGGGCAACACGAGTCCGGCGTGGCCGTCGGGGATCGCGACGGCCACGCCGGTCGGAACCATGACCCGCTCCCCCGGCTTCACCGTCGCGTCGATCGCCGCGCGCAGATCGAGGCCGGCGTCGCCCTTGTGATGGGTCGATGGGAGTGCTCCCTCCGGCCGGACGCGCTTGAACCGCAGCTCCATCGGCTCAGGCCGGCTCGACGAGCTCCAGCCGGTTCCCGAACGGGTCGCGGACGTGGCACCGGTGGAACCCCTCGAGCGGGACGTCGTCCGTGACCCGGAACCCGGCGGCCTCGATCCGCTCGCGGATCGTGGCCAGATCCTGGACGAGGAACGCCGGGTGGGCCTTCCGGGCCGGGGTGAACGGCTCCTCGATCCCCAGATGGACCTCCAGTCCTCCGGAGCGGAACCAGACCCCGCCGCGCGGCGCCAGCTCGGGCGGCTTCTCGACCTGGGTCAGCCCGAGCACCGTGCCGTAGAAGCGCACGGCATCCTCCTCTTCGTCGGGCGGCATCGCCAGCTGGACGTGATGCAGCCCGACGAGGCGCGCCTCCGTCTCCCCCATCCCGGGCGGAGTCTACGAGCAGCCCGAGGTGCTGCCGCAGGTCCCGCACACGTAGCAGGAGCCGGCCGGTTGCATCGTTGATCCGCACTGGTAGCAGAGCGGCGCGTCGAGCATCCGGGGCGCAGGCCGGTCCGTGGTTTCCACCCGCGGCGCGGGCGGCGCGGCCGGCTCCGTGCCGGAGCCCAGCTGGGCGACCTTCTCCTCCGCCTCGGTCGTGCGCTCCTGGATCGAGCGGATCCCGAGCGCCTCGCGCTGTTCCCAGGTGAGGTGGTCGAGCGCGAGGCGGCGGAAGACGTAGTCCACGATGGAGGAGGCGAACCGGATGTCGGGATCGTTCGTCATGCCGCTCGGTTCGAACTTCATGTTGATGAACTTGGACGCGTAGTCCTCGAGCGGGACGCCGTATTGGAGCCCGACCGAGACCGCGATCGAGAACGCGTCCATGATCCCGGACAGGGTCGAGCCCTGCTTGGACGCCTTCAGGAAGATCTCGCCCAGCCCGTTGTCCGGGTAGGAGCCGGCGGTCACGTATCCCTCGGCGTCCCCGACACGGAACGACGTGGTGAGCGCCGGGCGCGACTGCGGCAGCCGCTTCTTGGCCGACCACGCGAGCGCGGCAGGTTCGGCCTCAGGTTCGGCGGTCTTCTTCTTGTCCGCCGAGAGCGGCTGCGCCACCTTGCAGTTGTCGCGGTAGATCGCCACGGCCTTCAGGCCGAGACGCCAGCTCTCCGCGAAGAGCTCCTCGACCTCCTCCACCGTGACCTCCTCCGGCATGTTCACGGTCTTGGAGATGGCGCCGGAGATGAACGGCTGCGCGGCCGCCATCATCCGCACGTGCCCCATGTAGTGGATCGGCTGGGTGCCCATCGCCGTGTGGAACACCGGGTAGTGCTCGGTGCGCAGGTGCGGCGCGTCGAGCACCGAGTTGTGCTCGGCGATGAACGCGACGATGTCTTCCCGCTGGGCCTCGTCGTAGCCGAGCTTCCCGAGGGCTCGGGGAACGGTCTGGTTGACGAACTGCATCGTCCCGCCGCCGACGAGCTTCTTGGTCTTGACGAGCGCCAGCTCGGGCTCGATGCCCGTCGTGTCGCAGTCCATCATCAGGCCGATCGTCCCGGTCGGTGCCAGGACGCTCGCCTGGGCGTTGCGATAGCCGTGGAGCTGACCGAGGGCGATCGCCTCGTCCCACGACTGCTTGGCCGCCGACAGGAGCCCCTCCGGCACGAGCTCGGGATCGATCTGCTCCGCGGCGGCGCGGTGCTTGCGCATCACGCGGAGCATCGCGTCGGCGTTGGGCGCGTACCCGGCGAACGGTCCGGTCACCTGAGCGATCTGCGCGCTGGTCCGGTAGGCCCAGCCCGTCATGATCGCCGTGATGGCCCCGGCCCAGGCACGTCCCTGATCGGAATCGTACGGGAGTCCCCGAGCCATCAGCAGAGCGCCCAGGTTGGCGTAGCCGAGACCCAGCTGGCGGAACGCCCGCGCGTTCTCGCCGATCTTGTCCGTCGGGTAGTCCGACTCCCCGACCAGGATCTCCTGGGCGGTGAACATGATCTGCACGGCGTGCTTGAAGCCGACGACGTCGAAGTTGCCCTCGCCGTCGAGGAACGTCATCAGGTTGAGGCTCGCCAGGTTGCAGGCGCTGTTGTCCAGGTGCATGTACTCGCTGCAGGGGTTGGACGCGTTGATCCGACCGCTGGCCGGGCAGGTGTGCCATTCGTTGATCGTGGTGTCGTACTGCATGCCGGGGTCGGCGCATTCCCAGGCCGCGAGCGCCACGTCCCGCATCAGGTCCCGGGCGCGGGTCGTCTCGAGCGCCTCGCCGGTCGTGACCGCCTTCAGCTTCCAGTCGCGATCCTCGAGCACCGCCTGCATGAACTCATCCGTGACGCGGACCGAGTTGTTGGCGTTCTGATACTGGATCGAGTAGCTGTCCCTGCCGTCGAGATCCATGTCGAATCCGGCGTCCTGGAGCGCCCGCGCCTTGCGCTCCTCGGTTGCCTTGCACCAGATGAAGTCGCGGACGTCCGGGTGGTCGACGTCCAGGATCACCATCTTGGCCGCGCGGCGCGTCTTCCCGCCCGACTTGATCGTGCCAGCCGACGCGTCGGCTCCCCGCATGAAGCTGACGGGACCGGACGCCGTTCCACCGCCCGCCAGTCCCTCCTTGGACGAGCGGAGCCGCGACAGGTTGATCCCCGACCCAGAACCGCCCTTGAAGATCGTCCCTTCCTCCACGTACCAGTTGAGGATCGACGACATGTGGTCGTCGACGGCGAGGATGAAGCAGGCCGAGCACTGTTGAGGCGTGTCGGCGACGCCCACGTTGAACCAGACCGGAGAGTTGAAGGCGGCGCGCTGATTCACCAACAGGTGCGTGAGCTCTTCGGCGAAGACCTGAGCGTCGGACTCCGTAGCGAAGTACGCGTTCTTGCGCCCCCACCCCGTGATCGTGTCGACGACGCGGGCGATCAGCTGGCGGACCGACGTCTCGCGCTGCGGCGTGCCGAGGGTGCCGCGGAAGTACTTCTGGGCGACGATGTTGGTGGCGTTCTGGGACCACGAGCGTGGGAACTCGACGTCGCGCTGCTCGAAGGCGTTGCCGCCCTCCTTGTAGTTGGGGATCACCGCATCCCGGGTCTCCCAGTCGATCTGGTCGAACGGATGCGTCCCGTCCTTGGTGAAGAACCGCGTGAAGGTCAGCCCCTCACGGATCACCTCGACGTCTCCCTCGCGAGTCGCCACCGATACCCCTCCTTCCGATCCGACACGAACGCGAACCATGTAGTTACAGGTCTGTCATT
>JBKOUM010000133.1:0-4748 GCA_046723385.1 Actinomycetota bacterium | reverse complement strand
GGAGGGGACCTCTTCGTGGCCTGCGAGCGCGCGCGAGGGGGCCTTGATGCTGCCGAAGGGGGGGCCGCGGGCCGGCGAGGGAACCTCGCGGGCCCGCTGCCCCGCGACCAGCTCGCGCATCCGCGCGGGGTCGACCGCGTCGTGGTTGCACAGGTTGATCTGGACGGCCGGCGCGAAGTCGCAGACGCCGAGGCACTCCTCCTCGTGGAGCGTGAACAGGCCGTCCTCGGACATCTCGGCGCCGTGGGCGACGCCCGCCGCCTGGTGAGCGGCCTCGAACACCGCTCCGGCGTCGCGCAGCTTGCACGCCAGGTTGGTGCAGACGCTGACGACGTGCGTGCCGGTCGGGTGGAGACGGTACATCGTGTAGAAGCTGGCGACGGCCTCCACCTCGGCCGTCGTGATCCCGAGCAGCTCGCCGATCTCGCGGAGCGCGTCGCGGGTGATCCAGCCGTCGACCGACTGCGCCAGGTAGAGCAGCGGCATCACCGCCGACCGCCGATGGGCCTCGGGGTAGCGGGCCAGGATCGACTCCGCGTCCGCTCGAACCGATCCCTCGAAGACGGCCATCAGCGGTCGACGCCTCCCATCACGGGGTCGAACGAGGCGTTCGCCGCGATCAAGTCCGCGATCAGGTACCCCTCGATCGCCGTCGGCAGCGCCTGAAGGTTGGCGAACGACGGGTCGCGGATCTTCACGCGGGAGGGACGACTACCCCCGTCCGACTGGAGGAAGAACCCGAGCTCGCCCCGTGGGGACTCGACCGCGCTGTACACCTCTCCGGCCGGAACCTGGACGCCCTGCGTGACCATCTTGAAGTGATGGATCAGAGCCTCCATCGACTCCTCCATGATGTGGCGCAGGTACCCAGGGTCGTTGCCGATGCCGTCCGGACCCACGGACAAGCGAGGCGGATACCCGACCTTGGGGTCCTCGACCATCACGGGGCCCGGGGTCTCCTCGAGCCGGTCCATCGCCTGCTGGACGATCCGGAGCGACTCGCGCATCTCCGCCAGTCGGACGAGGTAGCGGGCGTACGCATCACCCTCCGTGCGCACCGGGACGTCGAAGTCGAACGTCTCGTAGCCGCCGTACGGCATGTCCTTGCGGAGGTCGGCGCCGACGCCCGACGCGCGCAGGAGCGGCCCCGTCACGCCGAAGGAGAGCGCCTCGTCGGCGGAGAGCACGCCGATCCCCTCGTTCCTCTCCCGCCAGATCGGGTTGTCGTCCAGCAGCGTCTCGTACTCGTCGATCCGCCGTGGCAGGACCCGCAGGAGCTCGCGGATCTTCGGAGGGCCCTCGTCGGGCAGGTCCATCAGGACGCCACCGATACGGATGTACGCGTGGTTCATCCGGAGTCCCGTGACGGCCTCGAAGACGTCGAGGATGATCTCGCGCTCGCGGAATCCGTAGAGGGCCATCGAGACCGCGCCGAGCTCGAGCGCCCCGGTCCCGAGCCACACCAGGTGGGAGGCCACCCGGTTCAGCTCGCAGACGAGCACCCGGATCAAGCGCGCGCGCTCGGGTGCTTCGATGCCGAGCAAGCGCTCCACGCCGAGGCAGTAGCCGAGCTCGTTGAAGAACGGCGACAGGTAGTCGGCGCGGGTGACGTACGTGATCCCCTGGATCCACGTTCGGTACTCGCAGTTCTTCTCGATGCCGGTGTGGAGGTACCCGATGATCGGCTTGCACCGGATCACGGTCTCGCCGTCGAGTTCGACGAGAAGCCGGAGCACGCCATGGGTCGACGGATGCTGGGGACCCATGTTGATGATCATCGTCTCCTGCCGGATCTCGCCCGTGCCGGGTTCGCGGAACTCGGGGACGTCCCCGACACCGTCACGCGCCGTGGCCATCTCGGGCGCGGCTTCCTGGAGCTCTGGCTGGGGCTCCGGCATCACGCCATGCCTCGCTCGTCGATCGGCGGCATCGTGGCGCCGTGGAACCACGTCGGCACACCGCCCAGGGGCTCGTCCTTCCGCAGCGGGAACCCCTCCCAGTCGTCCGGCAGCAGGATCCGCGTCAGGTCGGGATGGCCGTCGAACACGATCCCGTAGAAGTCGAAGGTCTCGCGCTCATGCCAGTTCGCCGTCGGGAACAGCGGGGTGACGCTCGGCAAGCGCTCGTCCCCGGCCGACACGCCGACCTTGACGCGGAGACGGTGCCGGAGCGCGATCGACCGCAGCTCGTAGTCGACCCAGAACGCCGGATCGGCGTCGGGCCGGTGCGTCGCCGTGACGGAGGAGAGGAAGCCGAATCCCAGATCGGGTTCATCGCGGAGCCACGCCAGCGTGTCGAGCAGCTGGTCGGGACCGACGATCGCGGTGACCTCGCCGCGCGCCACGAGCACGTCGGGGACCCGTGCGCCGACACGGCCCGCGAGCTCCTCAGGGGTCACCGCGCCGCCTCACTTGAACGGCTCCGACGTCCGGACGCGCTCCTGGAGCTTGAGGATCCCGTACATCAGCATCTCCGGCTTCGGCGGGCAGCCGGGGACGTAGACGTCGACCGGGACGATCGTGTCGACGCCTTGGACGACCGCGTAGTTCGTGAACATGCCGCCCGCGGACGCGCACACGCCCATCGAGATGACCCACTTGGGGTCGGGCATCTGGTCGTAGATCCGCCGGAGCGGCGGCGCCATCTTCTGCGAGACGCGGCCGGACACGATCAACAGGTCGGCCTGACGCGGGGACGCGCGGAAGAGCTCCATCCCCCAGCGGGCGAGGTCGTACTGGCCGGCGCCGGTGGCGATCATCTCGATCGCGCAGCACGCGAGACCGAAGGTGGCCGGCCACATCGACTGCTTCCGGGCCCAGCCCACCGCGCGGTCGAGCGTGGTCACCAGGACGCCTCGCTCGACCTCCTCCTCCACCTCCTCGGGCGTCCTGCCCGTGTGGATCCCCTCGAGCCGCTCAACGGGCACGGCCGGCCCCCTCGAGCTCCCGCTCCCGCTCGATGACCTCCTCCGACTCGTTCGGCGAGACCTCTTCCGAGACCCAGTCGAAACCTCCCTTGCGCCAGATGTAGACGTAGGCGACGAAGACGAGCCCGATGAACACCGCCATCTCCACGAGCCCGAACAGACCGAGCGAGCGGAACGAGACGGCCCACGGGAACAGGAAGATCGTCTCGATGTCGAAGATGATGAAGAGCATCGCGACGACGTAGAACTTGACGCTGAACCGCTCGCCGCGAGGCAGACGGACGGGGTCGTTGCCGCATTCGTACGCCGAGAGCTTGACGGGGTTCGGGCGGTTCGGACGCAGGAGCGACGACGCCGCGAGCGAGGCGGCGGCGAACACGGTCGCGAGCACCGCCATCACGACGATCGGCAGGTAATCGATCAGCACGCGGGCGCCATCCTACGGAGGATCCTCACGCCGCCCGGGCGACCTTCTGGATCAGGGAGAAGAGCTTGTCCTGCAGATCGCCGTCGCGACCGTCGGTGAGGTTCCCCATCACGCGGAGCGCGAACGCCATCACCCGGCGGTTGGGCAGCAGGTATCTCGTCGCGGTCCCCATCACGGCCGGGTTGCCGATGACCTTGGCGAACTGCCGTCCGATGAAGAAATAGCGGCCGTACGTGTCGCGCAGCACCTGCGGGTAGCGCATCGTCAGACCGGGCCGGTCGTTCACGAGCGCCTCGGTCAGGAGCTCGGCGGCGATCTTGGCGGTCTCCATCGCGTACGCGATCCCCTCGCCGTTGAACGGGTTGACCGCACCGGCGGCGTCGCCGACCACGAGCAGCCCCGGGACGGCCTGAGGAGCCCGGTTGAAGCTCATCGGGAGCGGACCCGACAGCAGCCGGCCATCGGCCGTCTCCTCACCCAGCTCCCACGAGGCCGGCAGCATCCGTTCGAACGCCTGGAACAGCTGCTGCGCCGAGACCTCCTCGAAGTGCGTGAACGTGTTCAGCAGGCCGGCGCCGAGGTTGATGCGCCCGCCGGCCACCGGGAACAGCCAGCCGTAGCCGGGCAGGAGCATGTCGCCGTCCCATAGGTCGAGCCACGACTCGAACCACGGCCCCGGGTGGTACGTCGTGCGGTAGTAGCGGCGGGCCGCGATCCCCAGCGGGCGGGAGGCGTCGCGGCGGACGCCGGCGGGCCGGGCGAACCGCCCGGCCGCGCCGTCCGCCGCGACGACGAACCGTGCGCGGATCCGCGTCGGATCCGCGGAGCGCTCGCCGGACGGACGGACGTCCGCGCCCTGCACCCACCCCTCCTCGATCACCGGAGCGACGGCCTCCGTCGCCTCGAGCAACCGCGCGCCGGCCTTGACCGCGCGCTGCACGAGCAGGTGATCGAACCGGTCCCTCGGCATCACGAGGCCGACCCCCGGGAACGAGCTCAGCTCGGGCCAAGGAAGGTCGATCGTGGTGGAGCGCGCGTGGACCCGGAGGCCGATCACCTTCTCGAAGGCGGGGTCGTCGGTGTCGACCCCGATGTCGCGGAGGGCCGCGACGGCGCGGGGGGTGAGGCCGTCGCCGCAGACCTTCTCGCGGGGGAACGTTGCCTTGTCGACGACCATGACGTCGATGCCGTGTCGAGCCAGGTGGTACGCGGCGGCCGAGCCGCCCGGCCCGGCGCCCACGACCAGGACGTCCGTGTCGATCGGATGCTCCGCGCTCACGGATCCCCCCCGCGGCCGGCCCCGTCCTGAACGGTCTCGGGCGGGGCTTGTGAAAAACTTCACAAGCTTCGACCTTCAGGCTACCGCACGGCTCCGATCACGTCGCGCCCCCGGCG
>JBKOUM010000109.1:0-13868 GCA_046723385.1 Actinomycetota bacterium | reverse complement strand
CGGCACCTCGCATAACACGGTGAGCGACAAGCCGCGCTACCGGCGGGCGGCGGCCTCACGGTGTGGCCCGCGACCACCCCCGCGCCGATCGCTCCGCTGTCGGTCCCGAGCGCGGCCTCCACCACGATCCGTCCGGTCACCGACCCCGGGTCGCCGCCCCCACGTGCCGCGAGCGGCGCGTGCGTGCGCGCCGCGGCGCGACCCTCCCGCGTGATCGCGGTTCCGCTCGCGACGGTCTCCCAGCATCCCCGGTTCCCGCACCCGCAGACCGCGCCGTCTTGCTCGACGACGATGTGGCCCACCTCCGCGGCGAACCCGTGGGCGCCGCGGTAGACCGACCCGCCGAGGATCAGACCTCCCCCGATCCCCGTCCCGACGCCCAGGTAGAGCGTGTCTCGGACGCCGCGCGCGGCACCGACGCGGAACTCGCCGTAGGCCCCGGCAGTGCAGTCGTTGTCGACGACCACGGGAAGGCCCGTCGCCCGTCCGACCACCTCGCCGATCGGGGCGTCGCGCCACGCCAGGTTGGGAGCGAACCGAAGGATCCCGGTCCCCTCCTCCACCAGGCCGGCGGCTCCGACGCCCACCGCGACCATCTCCGGCGTCGTGACCTCGGCGAGCGCGGCGAGCAGCTCGTCGAGCGTCGCCTCCATGTCATCGGCGGGCGTCGGGTGGGTCGAGCGAGCGAGTTCCTTCCCCTCCGCGTCCACGCGTAGGGCGACGATCTTGGTGCCGCCCACGTCGACCCCGGCGGCGTGGACCGCCGCGTCGCTCATCCGATGTCGATCTTCTGGAGCCGAGTCGGCCCCGGGTCCTCGTCGTCGGGCGGATGGACCTCGTCGGCGCGCGCGTCGATCACGCCGCGGAAGGCGAGCAGCATCTCCGTGCCCGCCTTGAGGAGATGCTCGATCACCTCGGGTTTGAGCGGCACCACCGCCGTGACCGCCGTGCAGATCGGGCACCACGCGACCGGGCATCCCGCCGCGGCATGCGCCGACGGCTCCGCGGGCCCTTCCTCGCCTTCGCGAGGCGTGTGCGCCCGCTTCGCCTCGTCCTTCGCAGCTTCGGTCATCGGTCAGTCTCCTCCCTCTCCGTCGCGTGTCGCGCTCCGGCCCCTCCAGCTGCCGACGGCGACGCCCGCGCGAACAGGATCTCCAAGTGATCGCCGGCGAAGTTCGCCTCGCGGACGGTCATCCGCTTCAGGCTCTGCGGCAAGATCAGGTTGCGCTTGTAGGACCCGACGCGGACCACGAGCTCCTCGCCGCGCCGGTGGATGTCCATGTCGTCTCGCGAGACGAAGGGGAGCCGCATCCGGAGGACGTACCCGTCGCCGCGCTTCCGAACGCGGATCGGGTCGTCGTGGTACAGGATCGAGATCGCGTCGCTCGACCCGTAGACCTCCCCCGCCATCTCCTCCAGGAGCGGGATCCCGACCATCTCGCGGTCGAACAGACGCGACAGGAGGATCGGCACCGGCTCGAACGATTCGTGCACCGTGGCCAGGTGCTCGGCCTGGATGTCCTTCCATTTGCCGAAGTACGGATCGGTGACGTCGGCGGGCAGGACGCGGTTCACGACCACGGCGTCGACGCGGTACCCGAACAGCCCGAGATAGGTGTAGGTCCGCCGCGCCTCGCTGATCACCATCTTCTCCGGGTTGAGCACCAGCCGGACGGACGCGACCTCCTCATCGGTGAGGATCCCCTTCACGGCGTCGAGGTTCCGGTGGAGCCGCTCGACGGCCTCGAAGACCTGGTCCGAGGCGATCGGGAGCGAGGTCATCCGCGACACGAGCGGGCGGACGGCTTTGACCACCTTCCGCTCGACCGGGAAGATCCGTTCGATGTACCAACTCATGATCTCCGGGAGCGAGAGCAGCCGCAGCGTCTCGGCCGTCGGGGCGCAGTCCACGACGAGGCAGTCGTACTTCCCGCTCTCGACGTGGGTCTTCACGTCGATCAAGGCGAAGATCTCATCGAGACCCGGGATCACGGTCAGCTCCTCCGCCTGGATCGTCTCGGTGCCGGCCCAGTTCATCAGCTGGACCATGTAGTCCTGGATCTCTCGCCAGTTGTCCTCGAGCCGTTCCTGTGCGTCGATCTGCTGTCCCCAGAGGTTGGGGACGATCCGGGTCGGGCGGCTGCCGATCTCTGCCTCGAACGAGTCCGCGAGCGAGTGCGCGGGGTCCGTCGACATCACGAGCGTCCGCTTGCCGTCACGCGCGGCGCGAACGGCGGTCGCGGCCGCGATCGTGGTCTTCCCGACCCCACCCTTACCCGTGAACAGGATCACCCGCATGCCGGCCAGCCTAGCCGGTCCGACGGACCAGGCCCCGCCGTCGACGCCTCAGCGGAGCGCGAACAACAGGACCACCCCGACGACGTTGACGGTGGCGTGCGCGGCCATCGACGACACGAGCGTCCGGCGTCGCTCGAACACGGAGGCGAGGATCACCCCCATCACCGCGAGGCCGAAGAACCGGATCGGCTCGACGTGGACGAACGCGAAGAAGGACCCCGACAGCAGCGCCGCCCAGACGAACCGCATCCGGCCGCGCAGCCCCTGGAACAGGAAGCCGCGGAAGTACACCTCTTCGCTCACGGGTGCGAGCAGGACCGCCATGAGCGCGTTCAGGATCAGCCACGGTCCGGTCGTGTCGTCAAGGACGGTCGAGCTGCTGGGCTCGTTCCCGGTGATCGCGTGGACGATCGCGATCGTGATCACGATCACGATCGTCCCCGCGATGACCGCCCCGAACCCTGCGCCGATCCCCGCGAACACGTCCGCCGCCCTCCACCCGCCGCGACGGAGCCCGAGCGGTGCGAGCGACCCTCGCGTGCGCCGAACGTAGATCGCGATCGGGAGCAAGAGCGCCATCTGCTGGCTCGCGGTCACCACGACGCCCCCCGCGTCCGAATCCCATCCGAGGAAGCCGAACACCAGGTAGTAGGCGAACAGCACCAATCCGAACGGCGCGAGTGCGACGGGGAGGAACTCCCGGGCGCTCCATGGGATCATCGGCCAGCGATCCTCGGCGTCCGGGCGAGCCGGGATCGGCGGCGGGACGGGCCGCATCGCGGGGGTCACGAGCGGCTCGACGCCCATCAGCCCATCTCGACGCGGCGCTTGAGACGCTCGAGCGCGTTCTCGATCACGCGGCGGGCTCCCTCCGTCCGGATGAACCCGGGGACGAGCGGGCCCAGCTCGACCGCGAGCCGGTACGTGACCTGCGTGCTGTCCGGATCGACCTCGTCCAGCAGGTATTCGCCGCGCACGTCGCGGACGGCGCCGTGCGCCTCGGTCGATATCCAGGAGATCGCCGTGTCCCCCGGCGCGTAGCGGTACCGGAGCGTGTAGGACGCCTTGCCGAGGACGGGCACGTCGACCTCGAACGCCACCTGGGTGGGACGGCCGCCCTCGCCCCGCTCGCGGACGTTCACGGAGCGAACGTCCGCCCATTCGGGGTACGCCTCGTAGTCCTCGATCACCTCGACGACGTCGTCGATCGGCGCGTCGATCACGATCGACCCCTCGGCGTGTTCCATGCGTGCAATGCTACCGATGGGTCGCGGTCACGACGCCGATCACCAGCAGCGTGATCCCCACGAAGACGACCCCGACGAGGACCCACATCAGGATGTGCGTCGGGATGAGGAGCTGCCCGCCGCTCGCGAGTCGATGGGCCTCGACCGCGGACATCACGTAGACGCCGATCCCTGCGGCGAGGAACAGGACGAACGCGCCGACGAGGGCCGCCGATCCCGCGGCGGCGATCGCGAGCAGCACGCCGAGGCCGAACGTCACCGCGAACAGCACGCCGCGGGCGAGGCCGTCGACGTTGCGTCCCAGCGCCCGATGGCCGAGACCCGGGAAGATCAGGGAGCGGACCACCGCGTCGCGCGGGTCGACGTGGGAGACGCCACCGACCGAGGTCCGCATCACCTGCGCGAACGGGGTCCCGCACGCGGCGCAGATATCGAGCGCGATCGGATTCTCGGCGCCGCAGACCGGGCACGGCCAGAAGGGTTCGCGGGCCGGTGCCCGGTCCGACGCGGCCGGTTGCGCCACGGCCCGGCGCTCCAGGTCCGCCGTCGCCGAGCGCATCGCAGGCTCGGGCTCCGGTTCTGGTGCCGCGCGAAGCGAGCTGAAGCACTGCCCGCACCATTCGGCATCGGCCGAAACCAACGCGCCGCACGACGGGCACCTGAGATCGTCGTCGGGCACGTGCCGCAGGGTACCCCCGGCGGGGATCGGGGTGAACGACCTCAGCCCGTCGCCAGACGCAGCCAGTCCGCCAACCGCCGGGCGATCGCGGGCCACGTGTGCGAGCGGAGCACGCGGTCCCGTCCCGCGTCGCCCATCTTCGCGGCGAGCGCGGGCTCGGCGAGCAGCGTCGCGACGGCCGCGGCCACCTCCTCGACGCTCCGACCGTCCACGAGCAATCCGGTCTCGCCGTCGACCAGGGTCTCGCGCGCCCCTCCCGAGTCGCCGACCACGACGGGGCGGCCACAGGCGGCCGCCTCCACGAACACGTTGCCCCAGCCCTCGACCTCCAAACCCGCCGCACGCGTGCGGCACGGCATCGCGAACACGTCACCGGCCGCGTAGTAGCGCGGGAGGTCCTGCTCCCCGACCTCCCCCGCGAACCGCACCGATCCGGGCGGTGCCCGGTCGGCCATCGCCCGGAGCTTCGCTTCGTAGGGACCGCCGCCGACGATCACGAGCGTCGCCTCGGGAACGCGTCGTCTGATCGCCGGCATCGCTCGGATCAGGACGTCCTGACCCTTCCGTGGGACGAGCCTGCTCACGCACACGACGACCGGCCGATCCACGACCCCGAGCGATCGGCGGACATCGTCGGTCTCCAGATCCGGCCGGAACCGCTCGACGTCGGCGCCCGGGTACAGGACCGAGACGGGGACGTCGGCGGGGACGGCCGTGCGGACCGTCCTCGCGATGAACTCGGAACACATCACGGGGACGCGCGCGGCGCGAGAGGTGGCTCGCCGCATCAACGCATGCGAGCCCGGCGCGATCGAGAGCCAGTACTCGAACCCGTGGGCGGCGCTCAGGTACGGCGTGCCACCGGCGGCGAGTCGTGGGCCGAGCAGACCGAGGGGGTACGTCGCCCCGAACAAGACGACCTCGGCGCCCAGCTCGCGGGCGGCGTGGCCAACCCGCGACGCGACGTCGCGGGTCGGCCACAGGAAGGACTCGGGCTGGCGCAGCACGCGGAACGGCGCGCCGGCGTCGTACGCCTCGCTCGCCGCCGTGGCGGCCGGGCAGAACACCCCGACGCGGTCAGATGGCAACTCCCGCACGAGGGCTTCGAGGGTCCGCTGGATGCCGCCGACGCGAGGCGGGAAGTCGTTCGTCACGAGCAAGGTGGTCGGAACGTCCACGACGCCGATAATCGCAGGCATGGGGAACGGCGGAACGGACGACGGCCAGGTCCGCGCGCTCGAGGAAGAGCGCGCCTTCGTCGATCTCTCGTCCTGGCGGAAGGTGCGGGTCTCCGGCGGCGACGCCCTGTCGTGGCTCGGAGACCTGCTCACCGCCGACATCGTCGGGCTCGCCCCCGAACACGCGTGCCGCTCCCTCCTGCTGACGCCGACGGGTCGGATCCGGGCGGACGTCCACGTCGCGCGACGCGATGACGACGTGATGCTGCTCCAGCCGGCGGACCAGCCGGAGCACGTAGGACTGGCCCTGAATGCCTACGTCTTGTCCTCCGACGTCTCCCTCGAGGACCGCACGAACGACGTCGCCCTGTTCGCGGTCCCGGGACGAGCGGCCTCCCTCGTCGGCGTCGCGGGCGCGACGGAGCCATCCTGCATCGGCCCGGGGATCGACGTGCTGACGCCGACGGGGAAACCGGCATGGAGCTTCGTCCGGTCGGGCATCGGGGCCGGCCTCGAAGAGGCCGGCCCCGACGCCCTCGAGGTCTGGCGCATCCGGCGCGGCACGCCGCGGATGGGCCCCGACTTCGACGCCCGCTCGCTCCCGGCGGAGGCTGGCCTCGACGACGTCATCGCGTACGGGAAAGGGTGTTTCCTCGGTCAGGAGGCCGTCGCCAAGGTCCGCAACCTCGGTCACCCCGTCCGCGTGCTCCGCCACCTGACGACGAGCGGTTCGCCCCGCCGGGGCGACCCGGTCTTCGCCGACTCGACCGCGGTCGGAGAGATCACGAGCGCGGCCGACGGTGACGCGGGGACGATCGTGCTCGCCCGCGTCCGGTGGGGATCCCGGCGCCAGCTCGCGCTGCGCGACGGTACTACGTTGATCGACGTCCCGCTGCCGGTCTAGCCCGTCCGGGTCATTTCCTGTCCCTTCAACAGGTGACCCCGTGATGGGGGCCTTCGACCCCTTCCCTCGCCCTCTCGCCCTCTGTTATGAATCGGCCCCCGGCCGAGCTCGGCCGGGTCGAAGGGGGGGTACGACGAGGTGAGGATCGACCGGTTCCCCGACGTTGATCTCGATGCGCTCCCGCCCGACCCCGCCCCTCCCGATCTCTGGCAAGAACGAGCCGCGTGTTTCGGCGTCGACCCCGACGTCTTCTTCCCGATCTCCGAAGAGGAGGCGGGACCGGCCCTCGCGTTCTGCCTGTCCTGCCCGATCCGCGAGGAGTGTCTCGCGTGGGCGCTCAAGAACGGAGAGCGCTACGGCGTCTGGGGGGCCACGACCGAACAGCAACGGCGCCGCCTGCAGCGACACGTCGCCTAGGACCACCTGCGGGCGATCGGCCGCCCCCTAGACTGAGGCGGTGCACGGCGACCGGACCCCGATCGATTCCGTCGCGCCCCTCCGGATCAGCTTCGTCGGCGGCGGCACGGACTTCCCGCACTGGTACGACGAGCACGGCGGAGCCGTGCTGTCGGCGACGATCGACCACCGTGTCCGGGTCCGGGTGGTCCCTCGGGACGATCGCCAGGTCTCGGTCCGCTCGCACGACCTCGGCCACTTGGTCGAGTACCACCTCGACGAAGGCCCCGACTACGACGGGGTGATGGATCTCCCGAAGGCGGCGATCGCTCGGATCGGCGCCGACACGGGCGTCGACGTCGAGATCCACAGCGACGCCCCGCCCGGGAGCGGTCTCGGCGGCTCCTCTGCCCTCGTGACCGCGGTCGTGGGCGCGCTCGCGATGCTCGCCGACCGCGACCTCACGGCCGCGGAGGTCGCCGACCTCGCCTACCGGATCGAACGCGAGGACCTCGGGATCAGCGGGGGCTGGCAGGATCAGTACGCGGCCGCGTTCGGCGGCTTCAACCTGCTCGAGTTCTCTCGGGGCGGCGTCCGGGTCCGGCCGATCCGTGTGGACGCCGACGCGATCGCCGAGCTCAACCGGAACCTCCTGCTCTGCTACACCGGAGCGGTCCGGCGCAACGTCGGCCTGATCGAGCGACAGATCGCGATGCACCGCGAGGGCCGCGAGGACACGATCCTCGGGATGAAGCGGCTCCAGGAGATGGCGTTCGCGATGCGACACGCGATCGAAGCCGGGGATGTCGCGACGATCGGTCCGCTCCTCACCGACGCCTTCCAGGCGAAGAAGCAGATGAACCCGTTCATCACCGACGACTCGCCGATCGACCGGATGCTGCGGGGAGCCGTCGAGGCGGGCGCCGCGGGCGGCAAGATCTGCGGCGCCGGCGGCGGCGGCTACCTCCTGATCGCCGCCGACCCGGCGACGCACGCGGACGTCCGCCGAGCGCTCACCGCGCTCGGCGGACAGCTCGCCCCGTTCGCGTTCTCGCAGACCGGGGTCCGAGCCACCCGTCGGGACAGGGTCTGGTCGCCGAGGGCATGAGGCGTCGTTTCGCACTGGTCGACCGGGACGGCACGATCAACGTCGAGCGGAACCACATCACCGATCCCGACCAGATCGAGCTGATCCCGGGATCCTCGGAGGCGCTCGTTCGGCTCCGCGACGAGCTCGGGATGGGCATCGTCGTCGTCACCAATCAGGCGCACGTGGGCCGCGGGCTCCTCACCCTCGAGGACCTCGACCGGATGCACGACCGGCTCCGGGACCTGCTCGCCCGGCACGGAGCCCGTGTGGACGCGATCGAGGTCTGTCCACACGCACCGGAGGAGGGATGCGCCTGCCGGAAGCCGGCGCCGGGCATGGCGCTCAGGGCCGCCGAGCGGTTCGGCTTCGCGCCGACGTCCTCCTTCGTGATCGGGGACCACGCGAGCGACATGGGCCTGGGACATGCGATCGGGGCGACGACGATCCAGGTGCTGACGGGTCACGGCGTCGAGGAACGAGAGGCCGCCGCTCCCCTCGCGGACCACGTCGCTCCCGACCTGGCCGGGGCGGTGGATATCATCGCGTCGCTCGTGCCGACGCAGGGAGCCGACGCAGGAGGATGACGTTGGATCGCGACGACGCCGGCCGTCGAGCGCGGACGTACCTGACGGACACGTCCGATCTGATGCGCTCGGTCGTCGACGCCTGTCTCGACGACATCGTCGAGGCAGCCGCGCGGATCACGGCGTCGTTCCGAGCCGACGGCACGTTGCTGATCTGCGGCAACGGGGGAAGCGCCGCCGACGCGCAGCACCTCGCGACCGAGTTCGTCAGCACCTTGACCCTCGACCATCCCCGTCCCGCGATGCGTGCGATCGCGCTGACGACGGACACGTCGCTCCTCACGGCGATCGCGAACGACTTCGGCGTCGACGGCATCTTCGCGCGGCAGGTCGAGGCGCTGGGCAGGCCTGGGGACGTCCTGCTGGGCATCTCGACGAGCGGCAACTCCCCCAACGTGCTTCGCGCGGCCGAGCGCGCCACTGCGATGGGTCTCACCGTGCTCGCCCTGACGGGAAGCTCAGGGGGCAAGCTCGCGCCGCTGGCCGACGTCGCGATCCGGATCCCGTCGGACGTCACGGCCCACATCCAGGAGGCTCATCTCGCGACCGAGCAGCTCATCGCCCTGCTCGTCGAGCGATCGATCCACCCGGACCCGGTACCCGGGATCGAGTAGGTACATATCCCCCACCGACCCCATCCATCCCTTCCATCCGCCCGCCGATATCCCCCTTCGAACGGACATCTCTGGGGCAGACGTCCCGGTGGAAACAAGGTCTGGCGTCCCCGAACGGAGGGCTTGGATGAAACGGAGCACGTCTCTCTCTTTGCGCGTGGTCGGGACGATGGTGGCTGCGGCCATCGCCGCGCTCGGGATGCCGACGCCCCCGGCGTCGGCATCCCCGCTCGATCACGTGGCGATCACCGCGAACACGCCGTCGCAGGTCGAGGGGAATAGCGGCACGACCCCGGTGACGTTCGCGATCACCTACACGGGGAACCCCACCGCGTTCTCGATCGACTGGGCGACCAGCGACGGAACCGCGTCCGCCGGGAGCGACTACGCCGCGGCGAGCGGAACGGTGCTCTTCAGCGGGCTCCCGTCCGACCGCACGAAGACCGCGACGGTCATGATCGACGGCGACACGAACGTCGAATCGAACGAGACGTTCACCGTCACGATCTCCAACCCGATCCCCTCCACGAACATCGTCATCGACACCCCCAGCGCCACGCAGACGATCGACGACGACGACAGCGCCGCCTCGTTCGCGATCGCGGATGTCACCGCGACCGAAGGGGACGCCGGCAACTCCACGTTCTCGTTCGCGGTCACCAAGACCGGATCGACCGCGTTCACGACCAGCGTCGATTTCGCGACGGCGGACGGCTCTGCGACGGCCGCCGACGCCGACTACGCGACGACCTCCGGGACGCTCAGCTTCCTTCCCGGCGACACGTCCAAGACCGTCGACGTCACCGTGCACGGGGACACCAAGCGCGAGGCCGACGAGACCTTCACGGTGAACCTGGGCGGCGCCGTCGGCGCGTCGATCACGGACGACCAGGGTCTGGGCACGATCTCGAACGACGACCCGGTGCCCGGCATCAGCGTCGACGACCAAGTCGTGGCCGAGGGGAACACCCCCGCCACGACGACGATGACCTTCAACGTCACGCTCTCCAACGCGAGCGACCAGACGGCGACGGTCGACTACGCGACCAATGACGGCACCGCGACGATCGCGGACAGCGACTACGTTGCGGCGACGGGAACGCTCACCTTCACGGCCGGACAGACGGCGAGGACCGTCGACGTGACCGTGAACGGGGACGATGGCGTCGAGCCGGACGAAGGCCTCACGCTCGACCTTTCGAACGCCTCGAACGCAACGCTCGCGGACGCACAGGGCGAGGGCACGATCACGAACGACGACGTGAACCCCGACGCGAGCATCGCGGACGCGTCGGTCTCGGAAGGCGACTCGGGCACGACGACCCTCTCGTTCGACGTGACCCTTTCCCACACGAGCACGGATACGGTGACGGTCGATTGGGCCGCCGCCGACGGCACGGCAACCACCGGTGACGGCGACTACGAGGCCGCGTCCGGGACCGTGACGTTCGACCCGGGCGATACCGCGAAGACCGTCGACGTGACCGTGAACGGCGACGTCACCTTCGAGGCGGACGAGGATCTGACCGTCACGCTCTCGAACCCGGGGAACGCGGGGCTCGGCGACGACCAGGCCACCGGGTCGATCACGAACGACGACGCCGTGCCCGCGATCAGCATCGACGGCCAGGCGACCGACGAGGGCACCACGGGCGACTCGCCCGTGCTCACCTTCAACGTCACGCTGTCGAACCCGAGCGACCAGACCGTCACGGTCGACTTCACGACGACCGACGGTACGGCCACGACCCTGGACGGCGACTACGAGGCCGCGTCCGGGACCGTGACGTTCGACCCGGGCGACACCGCGAAGACCGTGAACGTCACGGTCGACGGCGACGACACCCACGAATCGGACGAGGCGTTCACCGTGGACCTGTCCGGCGAGTCGGGCGCGACGCTCGCGGTCGGCCAGGGCACCGGGATGATCACGAACGACGACGCCGTGCCCGCGATCAGCATCGATGACCCGGCGACCGACGAAGGCAACACGGGCGACACGCCCGTGCTCACCTTCATCGTCACGCTGTCGAACCCGAGCGAACAGACCGTCGCGGTCGACTTCACGACGACCGACGGCACGGCCACGACCCTCGACGGCGACTACGAGGTCGCGTCCGGGACCGTGACGTTCGACCCGGGCGACACCGCGAAGACCGTGAACGTCACGGTCGACGGCGACGACACCCCGGAGCTCGATGAGGCGTTCACCGTGGACCTGTCTGGCGAGTCGGGCGCGACCCTCGCGGTCGGCCAGGGCACCGGGACGATCACGAACGACGACGCGGTGCCGGCCATCTCCGTCGGCGACGCGTCGGTCCTCGAGGGGAACGCGGGTGACACGACCCTTTCGTTCGACGTGACCTTGTCGCAGATCTCGGCGATCGACGCCACGGTGACCTACGGGTTGGTCGATGACACGGCGACGGTCGCGGACGGCGACTACGAGGCCGCGTCGGACACGCTCACCTTCGATCCCGGCCAGGACACGAAGCAGGTCGACGTGACCGTGCACGGGGACGTCACCTACGAGAGCGACGAGACGTTCACGCTCGCCTTGTCGGACCCGACCGGCGCCTCGATCGACGTCGACACCGCGGCCGGCACGATCACCAACGACGACGCCCCACCTGCGCTCGCGATCGGCGACGTGTCGAAGGACGAGGGGAACAGCGGGACGACCGCCTTCACCTTCACCGTGACGAAGACGGGCTCCACGGCGCTCCCCGCGAGCGCCTCGTGGGCAACCGGAGGCGGCGACGCCACTCCGGGCTCCGACTACCTTGGCAACACCGGGACCGTCAACTTCCCGGCCGGGACCGCGACGAAGACGGTCACCGTCCTCGTCAACGGCGACACGGTGCTCGAGACCGACCAGGCGTTCGACGTCACCTTGTCGACGCCCACGAACGCCACGATCTCCGACGACACGGGGACCGGCACGATCAAGAACGACGACGTGGAGCGGACAAGCCTCACGCTCAAGCGCCGGCTGACCACGAGCACGCTGATCGCGAAGGGTCTGCTGGAGCGGGCAACGACGGGCGACAAGGTCCGGGTCACGCTGTTCAAGCGGGTCAAGGGCTCGTGGGTGCGGCTCTCCGTCAAGATCGTCGCGGTCAAGCGCATCAAGGACCGCGACGGCGACGGGAAGCCGGACGGACGCTACCGCGCGTCGTTCAACCGTCCCGAGAGCGCCCGGTACAAGCTCCGCGCGCGGTTCGCAGGCTCGGCGACGCAGTTGCCGGCCAAGCGCAGGCTGCTGTTCCGCCTGTAGCCAGAAGCTCGATCCGAACCACGACGGGGCCCGGCGCGATCCGCGGCGGGCCCCGTCATACGTCCCACACTTCGGTCTTGACGAACCGAACACGTGTTCGATAGGCTCGGCCTCCGCGCTCGGCCCCTGCCGACGGAGGACCCATGCTCCTCGAGCCGCTGCAGACGACGCTCGCCGAGGGTGTCCCGCTGAACGAGGTGACCTTCGTCGTGGTCGACCTCGAGACGACAGGAGGCTCGCCGCTCGAGCACGCGATCACGGAGATCGGGGCGGTCGCGATGCGGGGCGGAGAGCGGCTCGGCTCCTTCCAGTCGTTGGTCGCCCCCGGCCAGCCGATCCCACCCTACGTGGCCCACCTCACGGGGATCGACGACCTCATGGTCAGCGACGCGCCGTCGATCCACCTCGTCCTTCCCGCCTTCCTCGAGTTCGCGCGTGGGGCGGTGTTCGTCGGGCACAACGCGTCGTTCGACTTCGGCTTCCTCAACGCCAACCTGCTGCGGCTCGAGTACGACCTCTTGGAGGGCCCGCCCGTGTGCACCGCGCGGCTCGCGCGCCGAGTGGTCTGGCCGGACGTGCCCAACGTCCGCTTACGGACCCTCGCGCGGTACTTCCGGACCCGAACGGTGCCGATCCACCGCGCGCTCGCGGACGCCGAGGCGACCGCGGAGGTGCTCGCCGGTCTCCTGGAGCTCGGTCAGCGGCTGGGGATCGCCACCCTGGGGGATCTCCGAGAGGCGTGCACGGCGCGGGGAAGGCCCAACTTCGGGAAGATCCGGATGGCCGACGATCTCCCCCGGTCGCCCGGCGTCTACGAGTTCCGAGGTCGTGACGGGAAGATCCTGTACGTGGGGAAGGCCGTCGACCTCCGAGCTCGGGTGCGCTCGTACTTCTACGGCGACGAGCGCAAGAAGGTGCAGGACCTGCTCGATGTGGTCACCGGCGTGCGCGGCATCCCTACCACCGGCGGCGAGGCGGAGGCGCTCGTCCTGGAAGCCCGGCTGATCGCCCGCCACGAGCCGCGGTTCAACAGCCACGGGAAGCGCTGGCGGCGCTACGCGTACCTCAAGCTCGATCCCACCGAAGCCTGGCCTCGGCTGAAGGTCGTGCGCGCCGCCGCGGTCGACGATGGGTGCGTCTACCTCGGCCCGTTCGGTTCGTCCTCGACCGCACGGCAAGCCAAGGACGCACTCGAGGACGTCTTCCCGGTGCGCAGGTGCACCCGGGCGATGGGGGTCAGGACGCGGTTCGCCGCGTGCGCACTGGCCGACATGGGGCGCTGCCTCGCTCCGTGCATCGGCCGCACCAGCCTCGAACGGTACGAGGAGCTCGTCGGGTCGCTCGCGAGCTCCCTTTCCTCCCCCGGCGGGCTCCTCGCGGCGCTCGAGGCTCGGATGGTCTCCTTGTCGGCGGACGAGCGCTTCGAAGAGGCCGCGCTCGCGCGTGACCGTCTCCGATCCGTTGCGGAGTCGCTCTGGCGGCACCGCGTCGACCGGTGGCTGACCGCCGGCCGGATCGTCCTCCGCGGGCCGAACGGCGAACGGCTCGAGCTCCACGGGGGCGCGCTCGCGCGGAGCGGCGAACCACTCCCCGAGCCCTGT
>JBKOUM010000128.1:0-10823 GCA_046723385.1 Actinomycetota bacterium | reverse complement strand
CCGGCGCGGCGCTCACGGGCCCGGCGGTCCGCGGCGACGCCTCGACCATCGAGCGGAACCTCGACGCGCTCGCCACGAGCGCGCCCGAGACCGTCGTCGCGTACGTGGCGATGTGCCGGGTCGCGCTCGACCTGGCCGAAGGGACCGGCCGGCTCGGTGCCTCGGGCCGCCGCGGGGTCGAGGCGGTGCTCGAGCGGTGGGATCGGTGACGGAGACCCTCCGGACGACCACGATCCTCCGTGCGCGGACCGATGCGTCGCGCGCGGCCGGCTCCACCGTCGGGCTGGTGCCGACGATGGGGGCTCTCCACGAGGGCCATCGCTCGTTGATCCGCCGCGCCCGCGCCGAGAACGACGTCGTCGTCGTCACGATCTTCGTGAATCCACTTCAGTTCGGGCCCGGGGAGGACCTCGAGCGGTACCCGCGTGACGAAGTCGCCGACGTTGCGGTCTGCGAACGTGAAGGCGTCGACGTCGTGTGGGCGCCCCCGGCCGAGGAGGTGTACCCGCCTGGTGTCGAGCTCCCTGCGCCCGACCCCGGCCCGGTCGGGAAGACCTTCGAAGGCGAAGCCCGCCCCGGCCACTTCGACGGCGTGCTGAAGGTGGTGCATCGCCTGTTCGACGTCGCCGGACCGTGCCGCGCGTACTTCGGAGAGAAGGACGCGCAGCAGCTCTTCTTGGTCGGGCGCATGGTCGCGGTCGAGCCGGGGCTCGGGGTCGAGGTCGTCCCCTGTCCGACCGTCCGGGCTCCCGACGGGCTGGCGGTGTCGTCACGGAACGCGTTCCTGAGCGGGGAGGAGCGCGCCCAGGCGACGTGCCTGTTCCTGGCGCTCACCGAGGCCGCGGAGCGGGCGCGGTCGGGGGAACGGGACCCGGGAGTGATCGTGGCGGTGATGGCGCGCGAGGTCGGTGCGACACCACTGGCCCGCCTCGACTACGCGGCGGTGGTCGACGAGGGGACCTTCGAGCGGGCCGCCACGATCGACGCGCCTTCGCGCGCCGTGGTGGCGGCCCGCTTCCCGAGCGCCCGGCTGATCGACAACCTCCTGCTCCCGGCGCCCCTCGGCTGAGGTTGCCGCGCAGCGGCGCCGTCCGCGACGATGGGGCGCGCTCCCGCCCCCGCCGGCCAAACGTGCCCGGCCGGGGTCGGCCGAGGCCAGGAGGAGGGCCAGTGCTGCTCGCAGCCGACGTCGGCAACACCGAGATCATGCTGGGCGTGTTCGAGGGGAAGGAGCTCCGGTTCACGTGGCGTCTCTCGACGAGGGCCGAGCAGACGTCCGACGAGCTCGCCCTCCAGCTCGGCGGGCTCCTCGAGCACCGCGGGCTCGATCTGCGACGGGACCTGACGGGTCTCTGCGTCGCCAGCGTCGTCCCCGACCTCACGACCGCGTTCCGCGAGATGGCGGCGAGCTACCTGAGTTTCGCGCCGTTGATCGTCGGTCCCGGCACCAAGACGGGGGTGTCCGTGTTGACCGACAACCCACGCGAGGTCGGTGCCGACCGGGTGATGAACACCCTCGCCGCGTTCTCCCGCTTCGGCGGCCCCGCGGTCGTCGTCGACTTCGGGACGAGCACCAACTTCGACGTCGTCTCTGAAGGGGGAGAGTTCATCGGCGGTGTGATCGGTCCGGGGATCCAGGTCGCGGCCGCGAGCCTCGTGTCCAGGACCGCTCGCCTCCCGCGGGTCGAGCTGATGGCGCCCCCGTCGGTGATCGGGAAGAACACCGTGGAGTGCATCCAGTCCGCGTTGATCTACGGGACGGCCGACATGGTCGACGGCATCGTCGCGCGCGTGTCCCGTGAGCTCGGAGCCACGCCGACGATCGTCGCCACCGGCGGACTCGCGCCGCTCGTGATCCCCCACTGCCGCTCGGTCGAGCGCCACGAGCCATGGCTCACCCTGGAGGGGCTCCGGCTCGTCCACGAGAGGAACGCGGAACCGAGCGATGCCTGACCGAGGCGAGCCGCATCCCCCTGCAGAGGAGCGCGGTCGGGAGGCCGAGGTTCTCGCCGCCCGCCGTGCGTCGCTCGAGCGTCTCGGCCGGGACCAGGCGTTCGCGCTCGACCTCCGCTCGGTCCTGGGCGTGGACGAGCCGACGCCGACCGGGCGGATCCGGGCAGCGCATCCTGGCCTCGCGGCCGACACGACGACCGAGGAGCGGGTGGTCGTCGCCGGTCGCGTCGTCCTGAAGCGCGACTTGGGCAAGTTGAAGTTCGCGACGATCCGCGATCGCGACGGCGATCTGCAGCTCGTCTTCGCACACGCGTCGATCCCGGAGGATCGCTTCGCCCTCCTGGACGAGGTCGACCTCGGCGACATCATCGGCGCGGAGGGGACGGTCGGGACGACGCGCCGCGGGGAGCTGAGCGTCTTCGTCGAGCGGTGGGCCATGCTCACCAAGGCCTTGCGGCCGCTCCCCGAGAAGTGGCACGGGCTGCAGGATCCCGATCTTCAGCAGCGTCGCCGGTACCTCCATCTGATCTCCGACGAGACGCCGCGACGCTATTTCGCGTCGAGGGCCGAAACCCTCAAGACGATCCGTCGCGTCATGGACGAGCGCGGGTTCGTGGAGTTCGAGGGGCCGATCCTCCAGCTCGTCGCCGGTGGCGCGAACGCTCGTCCCTTCACGACCCACCACCACGCGCTCGACGTCCAGATGAAGCTCCGGATCTCCCTGGAGCTGTACCTCAAGCGGATGCTCGTCGGCGGACTGGAACGCGTGTACGAGTTGGGCCGGAACTTCCGGAACGAGGGCATCGACCGGGACCACAACCCGGAGTTCACGATGCTCGAGGCGTACCAGGCCTACGGCGACTACCACACGATGATGGAGCTCTCCGAAACGCTCGTCGTCGAATGCTGCCGCGCCGTGAACGGTCCGATGGGTCGCGACCCCGCCTCCTTGGTCGTCGCGAACCGTGGACGAGAGCTCGACCTCACGCCGCCGTTCGAGCGGATCACGATCCTCGGCGCCGTGTCCGACGCCACCGGGCAGGACGTGACCCTCGACCGCTCGGACCTCCCGGTGATCGCCGAGGCGCGCGGCGTCCCGATCGACGAGGCATGGGGTCCCGGCAAGATCGTCCAGGAGCTGTTCGAGAAGCTCGTCGAACCGACGATCTGGCGTCCCACGTTCGTCTGCGACTTCCCGCGTGAGGTCTCGCCGCTCGCCCGGCCCCATCGCGACGATCCGCGTCTGACGGAGCACTTCGACCTGGTGGCCGGCGGCGTCGAGCTCGTGACCGCCTTCTCCGAGCTCACCGATCCGCTCGAGCAGCGCGCCAAGTTCGAGCTGCAACAGGAGCTCAAGGACGTCCTCGGGGATGAGATCCATCCCATGGACGAGGAGTTCCTCCGGGCCTTGGAGCACGGGATGCCGCCGGCCGGCGGTCTCGGGATGGGCGTCGACCGGCTGCTGCTCGTGCTCACCGACGCGCCGAGCCTGCGTGACCTCATCATGTTCCCGTCCCAACGTCCGGTTCGGGAGGCCGATGACGGGTGACTTGCGCCCGACGCGGCTTCCGTGCATCTTGGCCGGTGCAGCGTGGCCGCACGACCTGAGGAGTGACGATGGACCAGAAGATGATCGTGGAGCTCCTGCGCTCCGTCCCGCTGTTCTCGAGCCTGCCCGACCACGACCTCTCGCAGGTCGCGGACCGGATGAAGGAGGTCAACTTCTCCGCGGGGACCTCGGTCGCCAAGCAGGGTGAGACGGGCGTCGGGTTCCATCTGGTGGTGGACGGCACCGCCGAGGTCTCGAGGGACGGCGACGTCCTGGCGCATCTCGGCCGTGGCGGGTACTTCGGTGAGATCGGGCTGATCGACGGTGGTCCGCGCTCGGCGACCGTGACGGCCACGACGGATCTGACCACCGTGTCGCTCGTGGGGTGGGACTTCACCCCTCTGTTGGACAACGCGTCGTTCGCGAAGGGCTTGCTCCTGGGCCTGTGCAGGATCGCCCGCGGGGAGCGCGACGGCTAGACGCGGGCGCTAGGCTGCCGGTCCGGCGGCCTCGTGCAGCACCACCACCAGATCGCGGAGCCCCGTTCCCTTGGCGAGGAAGCCTCTGGCTCCGGCTTCACGCGCGGCGCGCTCCGTCCCGTCGTCCGCGTGAGCCGTCAGGATCACGACGGGGAGGTCCGGCCGGCGCTGATGGATGCGGCGCATCGCGTCGATCCCCGACAGGTCCGGCATCGACAGGTCCATGATGATGACGTCCGGATCGAGCTGCTCCGCCTCATCGCACGCGGCCTCGCCGCCGCCGGCTTGTCCTGCGACCTCGATGTCCTCGAGCATGTCGAGCGCGGACGACAACGCGTGCCGGAACGCCTGATGGTCGTCGACGACGAGCACGCGCACGGGGTCCACGGCTGAAGTCTCCCGGGCTGCAGCGATCTTGGCATCACCCACCGTGGGGGATTCTTCGTGGTCCCATCGGAGCACGCCTTCGCATGCGTGACGTTTCGTACTAATCCTCGAGGGGGAAGCGACCGAAGGGATGAGGGAACACGAACGGCGCGGGCGCGGTTCCAAGCGTTCGAGGACCCCCGGGTATACTCGGGGACGAGCGGGCGCTGGGGCCAAACCTCGGCGCCCGATGTACCTCGGGGGGAGGACGTGGCTCCCCTGATCCCCGAGGGGAACGCTGAAGACGAGGGCTTCGGTCCGAAGGACGGGTGGAGATGTTCGAGCGGTTCACGGATCGCGCCAGACGCGTCGTGGTCCTCGCGCAAGAAGAAGCGAGGATGCTCAACCACAACTACATCGGCACGGAGCACATCCTCCTGGGGCTGATCCACGAGGGCGAAGGCGTTGCCGCCAAGGCCCTGGATAGCCTCAACATCAATCTCGATGCGGTGCGCCAGCAGGTCGAGGAGATCATCGGCCAAGGGCAGGCGGCTCCGACCGGGCACATCCCGTTCACCCCGCGGGCCAAGAAGGTCTTGGAGCTGTCGCTCCGCGAAGCGCTGCAGCTCGGGCACAACTACATCGGCACCGAGCACATCCTGCTCGGCCTGATCCGCGAGGGAGAGGGTGTCGCCGCGCAGGTGCTGCAGAAGCTGGGCGCCGACCTCAACCGCGTGCGTCAGACCGTGATCCAGCTGCTCTCGGGCTACACCGGCAAGGAGCAGGTGTCCGCCGGTGGGAGCAGCGAGAGCGCGGGACAGGGATCCGCGGTCCTCGATCAGTTCGGCCGCAACCTCACGCAGCTCGCCTCGGAGAGCAAGCTCGATCCCGTGATCGGCCGCGAGAAGGAGATCGAGCGCGTGATGCAGGTCCTCTCGCGCCGCACCAAGAACAACCCGGTGCTGATCGGCGAGCCCGGCGTCGGCAAGACCGCCGTCGTCGAGGGTCTGTCGCAGTCCATCGTCAAGGGCGAGGTGCCCGAGACGCTCAAAGGCAAGCAGATCTACACGCTCGACCTGGGTGCGCTCGTCGCCGGCTCCCGGTACCGGGGCGACTTCGAAGAGCGCCTGAAGAAGGTCCTCAAGGAGATCAAGACACGCGGCGACATCGTCCTGTTCATCGACGAGCTGCACACGCTCGTCGGCGCCGGCGCCGCGGAAGGCGCGATCGACGCGGCCAGCATCCTCAAGCCGATGCTCGCCCGCGGCGAGCTGCAGACGATCGGCGCCACGACGCGGGACGAGTACCGCAAGTACCTCGAGAAGGACGCGGCCCTCGAGCGCCGGTTCCAGCCGATCGAGGTCTCCGAGCCGACCGTGACGCACACGATCGAGATCCTGAAGGGCCTCCGCGACCGCTACGAGGCCCACCACCGCGTCACGTACACGGACGAGGCGATCGTCGCGGCGGCCAACCTGGCCGACCGCTACATCTCCGACCGCTTCCTGCCCGACAAGGCGATCGACCTGATCGACGAGGCCGGCAGCCGCATGCGGATCCGGCGCATGACCGCGCCGCCCGACGTGCGTGAGATCGACGAGAAGATCGCCGAGGTCCGGCTCAAGAAGGAGTCGGCGATCGACGGTCAGGACTTCGAGCTCGCTGCGCGTCTCCGCGACGAAGAGCGCCAGTTCCAGGAAGAGCGCGCCCGCCGCGAGCAGACGTGGCGTTCGACCGAGATGGACATCCTGTCGGAGATCGACGAAGAGGAGATCGCCGAGGTCCTGTCGATCTGGACGGGCATCCCGGTGTTCAAGCTCACCGAGGAGGAGACGGAGAAGCTCCTGCGCATGGAGGACGAGATCCACAAGCGGATCATCAGCCAGCAGGAGGCGATCTCGGCCGTCTCGCGCGCGATCCGGCGCACGCGGAGCGGGCTCAAGGACCCGCGTCGCCCTTCGGGATCGTTCATCTTCCTGGGGCCTTCGGGCGTGGGCAAGACCGAGCTCTCCAAGGCCCTCGCGGAGTTCCTGTTCGGCGACGAGGACGCGCTGATCCAGCTCGACATGTCGGAGTACATGGAGAAGCACACGGTCAGCCGTCTGATCGGTTCGCCGCCCGGCTACGTCGGATACGAGGAGGGCGGTCAACTCACCGAGGCCGTTCGGCGCAAGCCGTTCAGCGTGATCCTCTTCGACGAGATCGAGAAGGCCCACCCGGACGTGTTCAACACGCTCCTGCAGATCCTTGAGGACGGGCGCCTGACGGACTCACAGGGTCACACCGTCGACTTCAAGAACACGATCATCATCATGACCTCCAACCTCGGGACGCGGGACATCTCCAAGGGCGTCGGGATCGGGTTCACGGCGGCCAGAGACGACGCGGTGACCTACGAGAAGATGCGGGAGACGGTCCAGGAGGAGCTCAAGCGGCAGTTCCGCCCCGAGTTCCTCAACCGGATCGACGAGGTGATCGTGTTCCACAAGCTGACCCAGGACGACGTCAAGCTGATCGTCGACCTGCTGATGCGGCGCGTCGAGGAGCAGCTCAAGTCGAAGGACATCGACATCGAGCTGACGGACGCCGCCAAGACGCTCCTGGCCGAGAGGGGCTACGACCAGGCGCTCGGCGCGCGCCCGCTCCGCCGCACGATCCAGCGCCTGGTCGAGGACCCGCTCTCCGAGAAGCTCCTGCACAAGGAGTTCCGCGCCGGCGAGACGGTGTTCGTCGATCGCGCGGGCGACGAGATCATCTTCGACCACGGTCCAGCGATCATGCCGCCGGACGTGCCACCCGTGGAGCTCGCCAGCTCCTCCGAGTAGACGAGCTCCTCGCTCCGCTCGTCCCGAGAGACGTGCGGTTCAAGGCCGAAGGCCGGTCCCGCTCCCGCGGCGACCGGCCTTCTCGGCATCTCTCGCGATCTATCGAGGCGCGAAGTAGTGATCGAGCGCCCAATCCCCGATCCGGGTGCCGATGCCGTTCGCGACGACGTCGGCCGTGCGGAAGTGGATCCCTCCCCAGACGCGAGCATCGATCGCGTCCCGGTTCAGGTCGGCCGCGAGCTCGTAGTGGCGCGTGACCGGCGAGCCGGGAGGATCGGAGGCGATCGAGGTGATGTTCAGATCCACACGGCCGGCCCCCAGCGTCCTGGACAGCACCCGCGACAGGACCCCCACGATCGAGCAGAGGCCGCTCGGGTAGTCGGGGTACGGCGGCGTGACGAGCAGGGGCTCCCATGTCGGGTCCTTGACCGTGGCGGCGTTCCCGTCCTGATCGGCCAGCTGGATCGCCGTGATCGGTCGCCAGAACCCGTAGTGGAACTTCGCGTCCCAGATCGCGATCACGGAGTCCGCGAAACCCATGTCCACGGCCGCGAACAGTCGCGCGCTATCGCTGATGTCCAGGGCGTGCCGTGCGGCGAGGTCTCGCAACGCCGCTTGGAAGGCCGCCACGCCCGTATTCGCGATGAAGAGCGCGGTCTCCGTCTGCTGCGCCGTCCGAGTGGCGCTCGCCTTGGCTCCGAGCTCCTTGACCTCGTTGAATTCCTGGGTGTACGTCTCGGAGGTCATCGGCGGCTCCGGCGGAGGCCGGAGCTGGCTCGGCGAGGTGAGCATCATCGGCCGCACCTGGGAGAGCCACGGGCTGAAGAACGGCGTGAACGTGGGCGGCGTTGGACGCCACACGCCTGCGGCGAGGGGCTCGTCGAACGTGATCGGGGCGTTGCGGCCGTCGTTCGCGCGGAGCTCGATGATCCGATCGGCCGCACGTTCACCGTAGGACACGCCCTGCTTCTCGCCGGACCCGTCGGAGACCTTCGCGAGCGACGCCTCGAGCGCCGCGTCGAGCCTCGCCTGAGACGCGGGGAAGTAGTGCAACAGCAACCGGTGTGCCGCGGCGGCCGCCGCGGCCTCCGGCGACGCCGCCCGCGGTCCGCGGACGTTCCAGTCGTAGAGCTCGTAGCGACGCGTGATGCCGACGACGGCGTTGTAGACCGCCGCTTGCGTGAACCCGTACCAGAGGAGCGCCTCCGCGTTCGCCTTGCCGGCGTCGATCACGATCGTCGCGACGGCGGTTGCGTTCCAGTCGGTGATGACGGCCGGATCCGCTTCCGTCGAGACAGCCGCGGTTCCGGTGCCGCTGAAGCTCGTCGATAGGAGCACGGCGCCAAGGAAGCACGCGAGGAGACCGGAGCGACGTGTTGGACGACTCCCGTAGTCGTGCATGATCTTATTCCCCTTCCTCGTCTCAACACTCAGGACAGGCGTCTTGAGCGACGACCAAGGTGTCGTCGTCGAACCAATCCACGTCCTCGCCGTCGGCGACCTTCGTCGTCGTGCCGCTCGACACGTCTATCACGTAGATGTCTTCGCTCTCGCCGTATGCGATCCGGGTGCCGTCAGGCGACCACTTCGGCCACCGGATGTGTCCCCCGGTCGCGAGCTCGCGGGGCGGGCCACCATCGGCCGGAGCGACCCAGAGGCCGGTGCTGTCGAAGGTGGTCTCGTCGATCGGAGAGAGATAGGCCATCGTGCCATCCGGCGAGTAGCTGCCGAACCCCGCGTTCTTCCGTTCGAGGGTTGGCTCACCCCCTGAGATCGAGACCGACCAGAGATCCCACACAGCCCCGTCATCCGTCTGCCGTGGACGGTGGAATAGGATCGAGCCGTCGGGGGCGAAACTGGGCGCGAGGAACCACCATCCCCACGTGCCGGATCGACCGAGATGGGTGACCTGCGTCGTCCCGCCGCTGCGAACATCGGCGACGAAGAGGTTGCCGAGCGGACGGCCACCCACCGATCCCGCGGACTCTTTCTCGGTGATCGATTGATACACCAGAGAGGACCCTTCCGGCGACCATCGAGTTCCGTATGCGTCGATGCCCCGAGCGGTGATCCGCCGGATGCCGGTCCCGTCGACCTTCGAAACGAAGACTGAGCTCTCGGGCTGATAGCAGCATGTGACGTACGCGAAGGAGCTCCCGTCGGGGGAAACGGCGAAGGTCACGCCGTTTCCGGCGATGGTCTCGGGGAGGGGCGACATGGCTCCGCTCCCGAGATCGATGAAGTAGGGCTCCACGAGATCAGGTGTCCAGCCAGCATCGCCCGCGGGCGTGTGTGGTCGACCCGGCCCCTCGACCCAGGCGACGGTCGTCGCGACGACGCCGAATGCGACCACGAGGGCGAGAGCACCGATCCGGCGGTTCCGTGCATGCCGCCGTTGCGCGCGGTGTTGGCGCTCGACGAACCCCCCTTCGGGGTGCACCGATCGGGTGGTGAGTCGGAAGATCTCCTGCACCTCAGGCATCTCGACTCCCTTCCGTCGCGCGAAGCGCTCGTCGAGCTTGACTGGCGAGGTTCCGAACGGTCGACGGTCGAACCCGCAGGATGCCCGCCGCCTGGTCGGAGGAGTACTCGAGCAGATCGACCAGCACCAGGGCTGCCCGTTGTCTCGGCGACAGGTTCAAAAGCATGCTCCGTAGATCCGCTCGCAGCTCGGCTTCGGCGAATAGGTCGTGTTCCTGTGGAGGAGATAAGCGCTTCCGGACCGCCGCCAAGGCACGGCGCCGTCGCATGCGGAAGCCGTTGAGCGCGACGCGAAACAGGTACGCGGTCGGGTCGTCGATCCCGTCTATCCGGTCCCAGCGCTCCCACAACCTCAGGAAGGCATCCTGCGCAAGATCCTCCGCGTCTTCCCGGCTGCCCGTGACGAAGTAGAGGGCCCTGAAAAGACGATCGCTCTCCTCCGCCACGAACGTGTCGAAATCGCCCCCTGCTTCGACCCGAACGCTTTGGAACTTCACGACCTCGCCCCCCGCGTGCATGCACCATGGATGCCTGAGGACCGCCGCGTGTCTAGGCGGCGTGCTGCCGTCTCAGGTTCGTTCCATAGACCAGTAGTCGCGGTGTGCGCGCACCAGGCCGTCCGCGTCGAAGCGCAGGACGGTCACGCCGGAGAGCGTCGCCGTTCGCCCGTCGATCGCGGTGATCGCTGCGCGGTACTCGACCGCGGCCCGGCCGTCCGCAGCGACGATCGGGTCCGCGAACGAACTGATCGCCGAGCGCTCTTCAGCGAACGCCTCCTCGGCGCTCCTCCGCGCGCCCTCTCGACCTGACAGGGCTTCACGGAACGGATGGGACCGGAATTCGCACTCGTCGGCGTACCGTGCGGCTCTCACGTCCGGGTCGTGCGTCGCCCAGCCCGCCGACCAGGCATCGACCCACGCCCTGGCGGCGGCGCCAACCTCCATCGTCGGACCGTACCGCGCGTCGTTGACGCCGTCGAAGCCCGATCGAACCGAGCGGGTGTCGACGCCTGCTGATCAGTCGCGGATGGTGGACGATCGACCCTGATGGGGAGGGGGCGGGCGCCGAAGGCGCCCGCCCCCTCCACCTGACAACGTCAGTTGTAGGGGTTGTTCAGGATCTCGGCGTTCGAGACCCACAGAGGACCGTTCCAGTCCGTCAGCACGTGGA
>JBKOUM010000205.1:0-4863 GCA_046723385.1 Actinomycetota bacterium | reverse complement strand
CGTCCATCAGGTGGATCCAGCGACTGAGATCCCCTTCCTCGGGACGAGAGAAGATGCTCGCGCCACGAACCTCAGGGATGGGCCAGTCATCGTCGGGAGTCCTGACCAGGAAACCTTGATACAGACCCACGAGGTGTCGCGCCCATTCGTCCGGCGGTGCCTCGGACAACCGGACCTCAACGTCGGCGCGCCCATCAGGACCGATACCTGTCACGTCTGGGTGACCCTCGCGTTTGATCGGCCTCCATCCCGTCGTCATGCACCCTCCTGACACTCGATCCTTTGACATTACTCCGACTCCGAGGGTGTCCCGAGGAGTGGGGTGTCCCGCCGATGGGTAGGGACAACCTGTGAGTTCTCCTCAGGTTAGGCTGCCTCCGACGGGGCAGAGCTTCCGTCATGATGTCCTGGCCTACAGGGGTGATGAGGACTTCGTCGATCGCACCGGGTCTTTCATCCTGGACGCGTTGAGCAACGACGAGCCGATCATGGTTGTGGTCGGTCGGAACAAGATCGACCTGTTGCGTGACGCGGTCGGCGATGACGCCCGAAACGTCCGGTTCGCCGACATGTGGTCGGTCGGCCGGAATCCGGCTCGGATCATCCCTGCGTGGGCGGACTTCGTCGACGAGCAGGCTTCCTCGGGACGCATGTTCCGAGGCGTCGGCGAACCGGTCTGGGCGGGACGCACGCCCGAAGAGCTCGTCGAGTGCGAGCGGCACGAAGCCCTGTTGAACGTCGCATTCGGTGGCGGGCCGGCGTGGTGGCTCGCATGCCCGTACGACCTCGATTCCCTCGATCCCGTGATCATCGAGGGGGCCGAGCACAACCATCCGTCGGCCCTCGACCGGCACTGGCGCCGACAGAACCCATCGTACCTCGGGACGCGATCCTTCGTCGAACCGTTCGACGCTCCGCTCTCGCCTCCTCCGGCAACCGTCGATGAGGCCACCTTCGGTGGGGGTGCGGTCGGTGGTCCTTCGCCGTCGGACGTTCGGCGCTTCGTTCGCGACGCCGCCTTCGTTCGGGGCTTGCGGTCGCAGCGGCTCGACGACCTGGTGCTCGCGGCGAGCGAAGCGACCGCCAACAGCGTTCAACACGGTGGAGGGAGAGGTTCCGTCCGCGTGTGGAGCACCCCATCGACCATCGTGTGCGAGGTGGCGGACGCCGGCCGGCTCGACGATCCGCTCGTCGGGAGGCGCCGTCCTGGTGGAGCCTCGACGTCGGGACACGGCGTGTGGATCATCCACCAGGTGTGCGATCTGGTGCAGATCCGTACGTTCGTCGACTCATCGGTCGTTCGGATGCACATGTACGTCTCTTGACTCCCACGGCGATCGAGGTGACCGATGACGAGGTTCGTCGTTGATGCCGGCGCCCGTGCTCCACATCGCTGCCGAGCAGCTGAAGGTCTCCGACGAACACGAGCTCCTCGCGCCAACCCTCCTGCGCTCCCAGACGTTGTCGATCCTGCACGAGGCCGTCCACCGCGGCGAGCTCGCCACCGACGTCGCGCTCGGCCTCGAGCGCGTCTGGCGGATGCGGATCCGGCTCCTCGGCGACGCCGTGCTCCGGCGCCGGGCCTGGGAGGTGGCGGAGCGCATGGGATGGGACGACACCTATAACGCCGAGTACGTAGCACTCACCCAGCTGCAGGCAGACGCGTTCGTCACCAGGGACGCCAAGCTGGCACGCAGCGTGAAAGGGATCGTCGCGGCCGCGTCGATCGACGCGCTGCAGTAGAAGTCTGCCGGCCACGCCCACGGACGTGTGCGCAACGAGGCTCAGGGTGGTCGGGGGGTTGACGGATCCTTCCGGATCGCCCCCACCCCGAGCCTCAGCGTGCCCCAGAGGGCACAGGTATCGATCGATCCAGCGCCCCGAAGCGTTACTCGCATCGCGAAATCCCTCGGCCCGTATCTGGGATGAAGGGCGGGGCCCGGGACGGGCAATCAGAGAGGGAGACTTGCCCGTCGTTCGGCGACCCCCCGACCACCTAGGACCCCGCCCCGACGCACGGTAGAGGTGGGCTCGTGAGAGGAAGAGTCGGGGATACGGACTACGTTCCTGCGCGTGCACGAATCTCCCGAGCCGCATGTTGGGACAGGATCGCTCCGTCGTAGTTCGTTTCGAGCGGCCGGCGGTTCGGACGAGGAAGGGACCCGGCGTCAGGCCGGGTCCCTTCCTGTCGTTCGGTCGTCGAAACTCAGAGCGTGAACGTCTGCGTCAAGACCGTGACGCCACCTTGCTGCACGGTGATCGTCGCACTCGAGAAGTCGATGTCCGTGATCTGGGCCGTCCAGTTGTTGCTCGGGCAACCGGCCTGCGCGGCGGTGGGCTGCGCGGGCGGCTCCGTCGTCACGGAGAAAGCGAGGGTTCCGTTCTTGATCTCACTCGCTGGGATCGCCTCTCCGCCGGTCACCGTCACGGCTGCCGGGTTCTGACCGGGAGCCTGGTTGCCGCCCTGGTTGGTGCAGGTCGTCGTCGGGTCCCCGGTGGCGGTCAACGTGATGAGCACGTCCCCGTTCCCGAGCCCCGCTAGAGCGCCGGACGCGGTAAGGGTGACCCGTTATCCGTGAAGCGCGGCGACCCCTTCTTGAAGTGGACACTGGCCGCCAAGGCCGCGGTGCTCGTCAGCGCAACGAGCACGAACCCCGTTACGACGACGGCCGCGATCCTTGGTGCGATGTTTCTCTCGTGATCGGCTCTGGCTGGCAGGAAGCCTACGCGGGGGGCGACCAGATCCTCACCGTGAGCAACGCAACGGTGAACGACAACGTGTACCAGTGGAACGCTGGTGGGACCGGTGCTTTCGCACCGACGTGTGACTTGCCGAAGGCGTTCATCGACGTGACCAAGATCGATCCACTTCCGTCCGGAACGATCAACGAAACGACGGTCTATCCGCAAGCGGCGGCGGACAGCTCGGATCAATTCCGGGTGGTTGACTGCAAGTACCAGTACGTTTTGTCCATTCCGTCCTTGGACGGCAAGGGGACGTACGACGTCGAGATCGAGATTCCTGACGGCAACCCGGTCCCGACCGTGCCGAATAACGAGGTAAGGTTTGACCTGAAGTAGTTCGTAACTTCAGGATCTGATCGGGGTCGGGCGATGTGCCCGGCCCCGATCGGTTTCGCGACATCTTACGAGGGTCCCCAGTCAGCCGCGCTGTCGTACTTCGCGGACCGGGTGATGTTCTGCAGCCCGGATCCGTCCACGTTCATGACGTACACGTCCGGATGACCGGCGGCACCCACGCCTCCGGCATGCGCGGTCACGATCTTCGTCCCGTCCGGCGAGAACGACGAAGACAGCCATCCGATTCCCGTGGTATCCGTCAGCCGATGAAGATCTGAACCGTCCGGGCGAACGAGCCACAGGTCCGTGTCTGCCGCGAAGATTGGCCAGGTGAACACGATCCACTGCCCGCCCGGGGACCAGTCCGGCCATCCCACGCCGCAGCAGGTGTCGTCCCAGGGTGTGATGCGCCGAAGGCCGGAGCCGTTCGGTCGGATCGTGAAGATCGCCGCCCGGCCGTTCATGCCTTCCCTGTTGTCGCTTCGAGAGAAGACGAGCCGCCGGCCATTCGGGGACCATTGGACATTCCAGTCCGAGAAATTCCCCCTTGGGTGATCCGTCGCGTAGCGCACGTGCGTCCCGTCCGCGCGCACGATCATCAGGTCGACCCCCCGGCCCAGGGACTTCTTGTAGACGCGGCTGTACGCGATGTGAGCACCGTCCGGCGACCACGCGGGGTCGTCTTCGATCAGGCAGCCCTTCCCGTCCTTGCACGACCTCGAAAGCCGTTGCGGGTCCGTGCCGTTCGGATGGATCTTCCAGATGCGGGGATGGAGCCGATCAGCAGGCGCGCGCACGTAGACGATCCATCGTCCGTCGGGCGACCAATCTGGCACCAGGTTCAGGACGCCCCGTCGGGGGTGGGTGACCTGCTGCCGATCGGATCCGTCGGGGTTGATCGTGAAGATCGCAGCACGCGTCTGTTCGTCGTTGAAGTACAGCCGATACGCGATGCGCCCGTTCTCGCTCGGGGGCGTCGCATGAGTCGGCGGAGGCGTCAGACTGATCGCAACGGCGAGCGCTACAGACGCGGAGACGACGGCACGCTTCATGAGAGTCCCTCCCTACGGTCCACCCTGTGAAAGAGGGACTCAGCAGCGAGGAAGGTTTACGCCTGCCGTGAAACGCGCCTCCTCACGTCAGAGCCAACCTCGAAAGAAGCCGGTCTCGTAAACCTCTCCGGCCAGTCACGCCTCTAACCATATGGAGGGTGTCATTGCCTTGGCCTGCACGGCGGGTTCCCACGGGTTCTACCGAGGCGAAGAATGAATCCGATCACGGCACGGCTCGACCAGAAGGGTGCCGATGCGGTGCACGATCGAGACGAGGAGTTCGCAGCGTTCTTCCGGAGCGAGTATCCCGCGCTGGTCCGAACGCTGTTCCTCATCGTCCACGAGCGTGAGCTCGCACGCGACCTCGCCCAAGACGCGTTCGTCCACCTCTACCCGCGATGGACGCGCGTCTCGCGCTACGAGCGCCCGGACGCCTGGGTGCGCCGGGTCGCGGTGCGGATGGCGGTTCGAGCTCGTCGCCGCGAACATGTTCGACAGCGGCTCGAAGCCGAACTTGATGTGGGGAGCATGCCGGAACCGGTCGATGTCGATGTCGTGCGTGCGATCGCACGATTGTCTGGATACCAGCGAGCCGCGGTGGCTCTGTTCTATCTCGAGGACCGGCCCGTCATGGAGGTCGCCGACCTTCTGGCCTGTTCGGAAGTGACGGCCAAGGTGCATCTGCACCGAGCCAGGAAGAGACTCATCGAGCTGCTCGGCGAAAGGGAAC
>JBKOUM010000130.1:0-9791 GCA_046723385.1 Actinomycetota bacterium | reverse complement strand
GACGCGCTGAAGCGCCGGTGCCTGTACCACTGGATCGACCACCCGGATCTGGATCGTGAGGTCGAGATCGTGCGAGCGCGAGCGCCGCACGTGGGTGCGGCGCTCGCGCGCGACGTCGCGCAGGCGGTGGCGCGCCTGCGCGACCTCGACCTCGCGAAGCGTCCCGGCGTGGCCGAGACGATCGACTGGGCCAACGCGCTCGCGTTCCTCGGCGCGGACCGGCTCGACGGTCCTCTCGCCGTCGACACGTTGGGCAACGTCGTGAAGGACCACGAGGACCAGGAGCTCGTCGCCGCGCGCCTCGCCGAGGTGGTCGGGGAGGATGGCTGATCCCACCGCGCCGCTCGTGGGCTTCGGCCGCGACCTGCGCGCCCGCGGGCTGCCGATCGGCACCGGCCGCATCCTGACGTTCATCCGTGCGGTCGCCTCGCTCGGGCTCGGCGACCGCGACTCCCTCTACTGGGCCGGGCGCGTCTCGCTGATCGCGAGCCACGCCGACCTCGCGACCTACGACGACACCTTCGAGGCCTGGTACGCCTCGCTCGGAGACCGCGCGCCGATCTCGATCGCCCTCGAGCTGCCCGCCGAGCTGCCCGCCGAGCTGCCGGACGTGGATAGGGTCGGCCTCGGCGACGATCCGACGGAGGGCGGCCGCACCGCGGAGTCAGGGCGCGCCGCCGCCGACGACGAGATCGAGCCGGGCGAGGGGCCGTCGATCAGGATCGTCGCCTCCGCCGTCGAGGTGCTCCGCTCCAAGTCGTTCGCGGACCTCACGGAGGACGAGCGCCACCGGGTCGCGAGGATGATCCACGATCTCACCGTCCGGGCGCCGGCCGAGCGCATGCGGAGGACCCGTCCCTCCCCGACGGGATCGGTGTTCGACATGCGGCGAACGCTCCGGCGTTCGCTCCGCACCCAGGGTGAGCCCTTCGACCGCTCCTACCGAGCCAGGCGTTCGCGGACGCGCCCGCTCGTGCTGATCCTGGACATCAGCGGGTCGATGGCTCCATACGCCCGCGCGCTGTTGCAGTTCGGGTTCGCGGCCATGGCGGCCGGCCGGCGGGTCGAGGTCTTCTGCTTCGGAACACGGTTGACGCGCGTGACCCGGACGCTCCGGACCAAGGATCCCGACCGTGCGATGCACGAGGTCGGCGCGCTCGTCGGCGACTGGGAAGGCGGCACGCGGATCGGCGAGTCCCTGATGACGTTGCTCGACGGGTGGAGCCAGCGCGCGGCGCTCCGCGGCGCCGTCGTGGTCCTGTGCTCCGACGGGCTCGAACGTGGCGATCCCGCGCTCCTGCGCGCACAGATGGCTCGGCTCCGCCGGTTGGCGCACCGGGTGGTCTGGGCGAACCCGCTGAAGGGCTCACCACGGTACGAGCCGCTCGCGCGCGGCATGGCCGCCGCGCTCCCGAGCGTCGACGTGTTCCTTTCGGGCCACAACCTGGAGAGCCTGGAGACGTTGGCCGCGGCGCTCGGCGCCTGAGCCGCCGACGGTACCCTGGGCTCGATGCAAGACCACGACCACATCCTCCGCGCCGACGAAGGGTCGTCCGGAACCGAGCCGGCACGGCGCTCGAACCGCGGCTTCTGGCTCGTGACCGGCGCGATCGGCGTCACGTGCGTCTTCGTGCTCGTGGAGATCTTCGTCAACGACCCGATCAAGGACACGATCGCCCACGCGGAGGCGACGCTGCGCGACGCGCAGGTGGCGGCCGCTCGGGTCCACGACGCGTCGGGTTCGTACGCGAACGCCGACGCGAGCGCGATGGCGGCGGCCGATCCCGCGCACGCGTATCGGGAAGCGGTCGCGCCCTCCACCGGCCTGGACGAGGTGAGCGTCGCGACGCGCCCGGGGGAGTGGGCCGCCGCGGTGGAGGCTCGACCCGAGGCGTGCTTCTACCTCCGGATCACCGACGCGGGTCAGGTCTCCTACGGCGTCGGAACCGTCTGCACCGGTGAGGTCGCGCTGACCGCGACGGACCCTCGTTGGTGACGCCGGATCAGCCGGACGCGGCCCGGTCCAGCAGCTCGACCGGGTGGACGACCTCCACCGGGCTCCCGATCGCGCCGAGCTGGGCCGCGAGCTGCATCGAGCAGCCGGGGTTCGCCGACGCGACGATCGTCGCGCCGGTCGACGCGACCGCCTCGGCCTTCTCGCGACCCAGCGCGTCGGCCGCTTCGGGCTGCGTGACGTTGTAGATCCCTGCCGCGCCGCAACACCGATCGCCGTTCGGCACCTCGACGACCGTCAGCCCGGGGATCGCCGAGAGCAACGCTCGCGGCTCGTCGTGGATCTTCAACGCGCGGAGGGCATGGCACGCGTCGTGGTACGCGACGGTCGCATCGAGCCGACCGGCCGGGGCGACCCGTCCTTCGGCCTGCAGGAACGACGTCACCTCGCGGACGGGGAGCGCGGTGCCGGGTTCGAGCTCATCGAAGCTCTCCATGTGCGCGGCGCATCCGGCCGCGTTCACGATGACGACGTCGGCGCCGGCGAAGCTGTGGCGCGCTCGCCGCGCCAGCCTCCGCGCGACCGACAAGCGCCCGTTGTGCGCGGCGAGCGCGCCACAGCACGCCTGACCTTGAGGGATCACCACCCGCCACCCGTTCCGAGCGAGGACCCGGATCGTCGCCTGGTTCACGCGGTGGAACCAGCGATCCTGGACGCACCCGGAGAGCACCGCCACGGTGCCGCGGACCTCGACCCCGGAGGGAGGTTCGGTCAGTTTCGGGAGTCGCGCGAACGGATGACCGTTCCGCGGCACGAGGCGGCGCGTCGATCGCGACATGAACGGGCGAGCGACCGGCTGCAGGAAGGCCGCCGCGCGGATCAGGGTCGGATGCGGGAGCAACCAATGGAACCCAAGCCATCGCGCGAACCGCGCGCGCCGGGTCCGGAGCGGCTCCACCTGCTCGCGAGCGGCCTCCATCATCCGCCCGAACGGGACGTGGGAGGGGCAGACGTCCTCGCAGGCGCGACAGACCAGGCACAGGTCCATGAATCCCTCGAAAGTCGCATCGAGCGACGCGATCCCGTCCTGGACCGAACGCATCGCCGCGATCCGGCCTCGAGGCGACGCCGACTCCTCGCCGGTCGACCGGTAGGTCGGGCAATAGGGCAGACACAGACCGCACGCGACGCAGTCGTTGAGGTCCGCGGGGGCGGGCGCCGCTCGCCCGGCCCGCCAGCGGGAAGGGCCGGCGGGCTCGCCGATGAAGCGAGCGCCATCCGGCAGCTCCGACCCGAGCGGCGCTCCGTGCGAGATGTCGACCACGGCTCGATGCTACGCGACGTCCTCGCGCGCACCGAGGAGCACGACGCTCCTCCTGCCATCCAGCCGATGTGCGCTTCGGCGCATCGTGATACAACGCCTCCCGATGGCCTCGGTCCCCCCACCGCCCGACCAACCCACGCCTCCCTCGGCGCCCGTCCTCGAGCCGTCGGGCCCCGGCCCGAGCTCGAAGACGACGATCCTCGCGATCGTGGCCAGCGTCGCGGTGATCGCCATCCTCGGGACCGTGATCGCCATCGCGAACGGCGACGGCGGCTCGAGTGACGCGTCTCCCTCGGCGAGCCCCGCCCCGGTCCCCCTCGCCTCCCCCGACGGATTGGTCGCCGACGCGGCCGCTTTCCGGGTCGTCCTCACGTGGACGGCCGGCGAGGGCACACCCGCGGTGCGGTACCAGGTGAGCCGTGACGGGAAGGTCGCCGCGACGCTTGATCCCGCGGAGACGAGGTGGGTCGATGACGACGTCCTGCCCGAGAGCCGGTACATCTACACCGTCGCGGCGGTCGGTGCGGACGGCTCGAGCGCCCCGAGCCACGTGACCGCTCGAACGCAGACCGCACCCCGTGCCACCGCTTCCCTCAAGGGCGTGTTCAACGTCCACATCCATGCGACGTCGCACTACGGCTTCTCCGACTTCGGCTCGGGCAACGCGAACCTGGGCTGGCGCTTCACCCCGACGTGCGCCCAGGGTCCGTGCGACACCAAGTTGGCCGATCTGCACCTGAAGAACTTCCGGTTGACGCTCGCCAAGGAGGGCACCTCGTATGAAGGGGACGCCACGCTGAACGCCCGGGTCACGTGCGGGAAGGCGACCGTGTCGTCGAGCTTCACGATCAGCGTGCGCGTGTCCGACGCCGACGTCCTCCGTGGGGACTGGGTCGCGACAAAGATCGAGGGCACGATGCGGCAGTTCGAGTCGCCGCAGCTGGGGTGCGTGGCATCGGGCGCGACCTTCGACGTCGCCGGGCGGATCGTGCGCTGACCGACCCCCGGCCGCGAGGTTTCCGCCGCGCACGGCCAGGGCACCATCGTCGGAATGCCCGGGTGGAGGAGGAGGAGCGATGTTCGACGAGTTCAAGCGGTTCGTCACGCGGGGCAACCTGGTCGAGCTGGCGGTCGCCTTCATCCTCGGTGTGGCGTTCGCGACCGTCGTCACGTCGTTCGTGAACGTCGTGATGAGCCTGATCGCGGCGATCTTCGGAGCGAGCGTGCGCTTCGACGAGCTCACCTTCGTCTTGAACGGCACGCCGATCCCGTACGGAGCGTTCCTGACCGCGCTGATCAGCTTCCTGATCGTCGCCCTTGCGCTGTTCCTGTTGGTGAAGCTCTACCAACGATGGGTCCCACCCAAGGAGGAACCCCCGTCGAGGACGTGTGAGTACTGCCAGACCCAGATCCCGGAGAGGGCGGTCCGCTGTCCGAACTGCACGAGCCAGCTCGTGACCGCGGAGTCACAAGCCAGCTCGTGACCGCGGAGTCACTGGGCTGAGGCTCGGTCCTCCACGAGGACGTCGACCTTTTCCTCGGGGCGCCGCTCCTCTTGCTTCGCGTAGTAGGTGAGTGCCCGGCGGTCGGCGTCGGTGAGTGGTGGCTGGACGATCGCGCGCGGCCAGAGCCTGCGTCGCCGCACGACGTTGATCTCGGCGGCGAAGAACGTCATCTGCGCGCCCAGGTAGAGCCACGCCATCAGCCCGATCACCGTCGCGAACGTCCCGTACGTCTGGCTCGCGCCCTGGAGCTGGTGGGAGACGTAGTAACCGCCGAGGGTCTGCAGGATCGTCCAGGCGACCGCGGCGAACACGGCGCCCGGCCAGACGTCCGACCACGAGAGGTCCTCGCTCGTGAGGACGCGGAACGCGAGGGCGAACAAAGCGGAGTTGAACGTCAACGACGCGGCGATGCCCAGGGCGACACCCCACCACGTCTGGCTGCCGGCCCCGGCGATCCCCGCCGCAGCCGACGTCAGGAGGATGACCGCCAGCACGATCAGCATGATCGAGGCGCGGACCACCGACGGGACGAATCCGGGCCGGTGGTGGTACGGCACGTTCCAGACGGTGTTCATGCCCGTCTGCATCACGCGGAGGACGCCGAGACCCGCCCACAGGGAAAGGGCGAGCGCGACGGCGAGCGTCAGCCCGCTGCCCTGGATCGCATGGACGTTGCGCGATACCTCCTCGCCGACGACGGGCAGCCGGGCGAGCGCGGTGCCCTCGATCCTCTGCTGGAGGTCGGTGTCGCCGTGCAGCACCATGCCCAGGATCGTCACGAACGCGAGGAGCAGGGGGAACAGAGAGAAGAACCCGTAGTAGGCGACCAGCGCGGCGAGGTTCCCTGCCTCGTCGTCGCCGAACTTCTTGACGACCGCGAAGGGGAACCCGAGCCAGGAATGGCGTTGCTGGTACGCATCCGCGCGGCGGACCGTCCGCTTGACGTCGATCGTCACGGTTGCCTGATTCCCTCGATGGTCGGGCGACCAAACGCTACCGCCCGAGCGGTGGTGCGACTTGACCGATCCGGACGAGGGGCGTATTCCCTGGTGGACCCTTCCGGAAGGAGGCAATGTGGCGACGGATCTCACGATCACGGTCGAGGACCGGCCGGGCGGACTCGCCAGCATCGGCGAGGCGCTCGGAGCCGCGGGCATCAACATCGAGGGCCTGCTGGGCATCGGGCTCGAGGGACGCGGCATCATCCACGTCTGCGTGCAGGACGGCGCGGCCGCGCGCTCGGCGCTCGAGGGCGCGGGCATCAAGGTGGAGGGTGAGGCGGACGCGATCCTCGGCCCGCCCGTGCAAGGAGCGGATCAGCCCGGCACGATGGGCGTGATGGCGCGGCAGATCGCCGACGCCGGCGTCAACGTTCGCGCCGTCTACCTAGCGACCAACTCGCGTGCGGTCATGGTGACCGACGACAACGCGAAGGTCATGGAGCTCATGGCGAACATGATGTAGCCCCGCGCGGTCCCGTTCCGCGAGGGCGGCCCCGGCTCGAAGAGCCGGGGCCGCCCGCGTTCGGGGTAGGCTTCCCGCTCGTGAACCTCCGAGCGTCCGCGAAGGCATCGTCGTTCACCGAATCGGTGATCCGCGAGATGACGCGCCTCGCCGCCGTCCACGACGCGATCAACCTCGGGCAGGGCTACCCGGACTTCCCCGCGCCCGTGGAGGTCAAGGAAGCGGCGCGTCGGGCGATCTTCGAGGACCACAACCAATACCCGATCACGTGGGGCGATCCCGGGTTCCGGCGCGCGATCGCCCAGACGTACGAGCGCAACTACGGGCTGACGTTCGATCCCGAGACCGAGATCTGCGTCACGTGCGGATCGACGGAGGCGATGGTGGCGGCGTTCCTCGGCATCCTCGACGAAGGCGACGAGGTGGTGGTCTTCGAGCCGTTCTACGAGAGCTACAACCCGGACTCGATCATGTCCGGGGCGATCCCCCGGTACGTCACGCTCCGTCCGCCCCACTGGACGTTCGACCCGGACGAGCTCGCGCGCGCGTTCGGTCCGCGCACCCGGGCAGTTGTGATCAATTCGCCGCACAACCCCACGGGTAAGGTCTTCTCCACCGAGGAGCTCGGCCGGATCGCGTCGCTCTGCGTCGAGCACGACGCGATCGCGATCACCGACGAGATCTACGAGCACATCACGTACGACGGTCTGCCGCACGTGCCGATCGCGACGCTTCCCGGGATGGCCGAGCGGACCGTGACGATCAGCGCGCTGTCCAAGACCTACTCCGTCACGGGATGGCGCGTCGGCTGGGCGGTCGCGCCCGAAGCCCTGATGGCGGGGATCCGCTCGACGCACGACTTCCTGACCGTGGCGGCGGCGGCGCCGCTGCAGATCGCGGGGATCGTGGCGCTCGGCTTGCCCGACGACTACTACGAGGTGATGCGGAAGGAGTACGCCGAGCGCCGCGACCTGATGCTCCGCGTGCTCGACGAGGTGGGGTTCGCGGCCGACGTGCCGCAGGGCGCGTACTACGTCATGGCGGACATCTCCTCGCTCGGCTTCGAGGACGACGTGGCCACCGCGCGCTACCTGGTCGAGGACGTGCGCGTGGCCTCCGTCCCGGGGTCGTCGTTCTTCTCGCGACCCGAGGTCGGACGCCACCTGGTTCGCTTCGCGTTCTGCAAGAGGTTGGAGACGCTCGAAGCGGCCGGGGAGCGTCTGCTGGCCGCGTCATCGCGCGGTTGACGGACCGAGACCGTCAGCCCGTCCGTCCCGGCGCTAGGATCCCCGCCGGATCCAGCGCCGACCTGATCCGTCGCTGCACAGCTGGTGCCGGCCCCGGACCCCACCCCAGTCCTCCCGCGCCTCGGATCACCGGGGCCACGCCGCCGAGCTCGGCCACTCGCTCGCGGAACGCGCCGAGCGATCCCTTGTCAGGCAACGGCACCCACGCGAAGCCGACGCCGATCATCGCGCGGTAGGTGGGCGAATCCTGGAGGAGCGCCGCCAGCCGCGAGGGTGTCACGGCGGCCTCGGCCACGATCGCCGCCTCGGGGAACAGCGGTTCCGGGAACACCGAGTCGGCCTCGTCGAGCGCCGCGATCGCCCGTGCGGCGTCGGTCTGTTCGTCGATCTCCTCCGGCCACCCCTCCAACCGCAGCACGATCCGGTCGGGTTCGGCGAGCACCGCCGCCGGGAGGGGCACCGACTCCAACAGGCGTCGACCGAGGTCCACCCCGCCTCCGCGCGTCACGAGCGTGCGCGTCGCCTTGGGCAAGGGCCGGACCTTGAGCGCGACCTGCACGATCACCCCTAGCGTCCCGAGCGACCCCGTGAGCAGCCGGTGGACGTCGTACCCGGTCACGTTCTTCACGGTCCGCGCGCCGCTCCGAACGATCCGGCCGTCCCCCGTCACGACCTCCATCTCGACGACGGAGTCGCGCATCGTCCCGACCCTGAGGTGCCGGATCGCCGGGCCACCGGTCGCGATCACGCCGCCGACCGTCGCGTCGCCGGGTGCATCGATCGGCCATTCCTGGCCCCCTTCCGCGAGCAGGAGGGAGAGGTCGCGGATCCGCATCCCCGCCTCGACGACGCAGAGCATCTCCGCCGGGTCGTACGCCACCCGCTCGTCGAGCAGGGTGGTCCAGAGCTCGGCGTCGACCTCGGACGGGTTCCCCTTGTCGACGTGCTGGCGCCCTCCGACGACGAGGACGCGAACCCCGTCCGCGCTCGCCGACCGGAGGGCCGCCGCGACGTCGTGCTTCGCGTGCGGGTGGATCAGATCCACGTGCCCTCCGGCAACGCGCCTTCGCGCGCGAGCGCAGCCGCCGCGTAGTCGCCGCACCGGGCGCCGTCGGGGAGGACCTTCATCGGGTTCATCCGGCCGTCCGGATCGAAGGCCGCCCGAACGCACGCCTGCGCGTCCAGATCGTCGGGCGTGAAGACGAGCGGCATGAAGTCGCGCTTCTCGAGCCCGATCCCGTGCTCGCCGGAGAGCGCTCCGCCCGCATCGACGCAGAGCCGAACCAGCTCGTCCGACGCGGCGAGCACCCGCTCGATCGTCCCGGGAACGGTCCGGTCGAACGAGAACAGCGGGTGGAGGTTCCCGTCGCCGGCGTGGAACACGTTCGTCACGATCAGGTCGTGGCGGTTCGCGATCGCGTACACGCCCGCGAGGACCTCCGCGAGCTTCGTCCGCGGGACGACGCAGTCGTGCAGATGGTAGTGGGGAGCGATCTGCGCGATCGCGCCGAAGGCGGACTTGCGTCCCTTCCACAGGAGCGCGCGCTCGGACTCATCCGCCGCGATCCGGATCGAGCCGACGGCGTGGTCGCGGGCGGCGGCCTCGACCTCTCGCGTCTGGGCCTCGACGGCGGCCTCGAGGCCGTCGATCTCGACGAGCAGAACGGCGGCCGCCTCGGTCGGGTAGCCGGCGTGCGCGAAGCTCTCGACCGCGCGAACGATCCCCTGATCCATCATCTCGAGCGCCGCCGGGACGACGCCGCGCGCGACGATCGCGGAGACGGTCTTCGCGCAGTCGTCGACGTCGGCGAAGTCGAGCAGGATCGTCCGGATCGCCGGCGGGAGGGGCGTGAGCCGCACGCAGACCGCCGTCACGATCCCGAGCGTCCCTTCGGAGCCGACGACGAAGCCGCGGAGGTCGTACCCGGCCGCGGCGGGGGCCTCGCTCCCGAAGCGCTCGACCGAACCGTTCGGCAGGACGACGTCCACGGCGAGGACGTGCGCGGAGGTCACGCCGTACGCGAGGCAATGCGGGCCGCCGGCGTTCGTGTTCACGTTGCCGCCGATCGAGCTCACCTGCTGCGACGACGGATCCGGCGCGTAGGTGAAGCCGAGGGGCCGCAGCGCCGTCGCGAGGTCGAGGTTGAACACGCCGGGTTCGACCCAGGCGAGGCGGTCCTCAGGGCGGATCTCGAGGATCCGGTTCATCTTCGAGGTGACCACGAGGAGGGGGTCGCCGAGCGGCGTCGCCGCTCCGGCGAGCCCGGTCCCGCTGCCGCGCGGCACGACCGGAAGGT
>JBKOUM010000032.1:0-8194 GCA_046723385.1 Actinomycetota bacterium | reverse complement strand
CGGCCCCCACGCCCCGCCTCGCGGAGGTACGCGCCGAGGCATCGCATGCCGTTCCCCGACATCTCCGCAGGCGACCCGTCCGCGTTCGTCAGGTCGAAGCGGAACGGTGCGGCGCTCCCGTGGGTCACACGGATCAAGCCGTCGGCGCCGACCCCCGTCCACCGGTCGCACACGGCCTCGGCGTCGACGGCGGGCGCGGGCCGGTCGATCTCGTCCACGATCACGAAGTCGTTCCCCGTGGCTTCGTACTTGGCGAACCGCAGCACCTCGGTCACCCGGCCAGGTACGCCCGGACGGGGTCCACGACCTCGAGCGCGCCGCCCGTCCCAGCGTCGAACCATCGGATGCGCGGGTCGCGCCGGAACCATGCCACCTGCCGTCGCGCCAGCTCCTTCGTGCGTCTCACCGTGCGCTCCGCGGCCTCATCGAGGGAGAGCCTATCGTCGAGGTGCTCCGCGAGCTCCGCGTACCCGATCGCCTGTGTCGCCGTCAACCACGCGCCGAACCCCCGTTCGACCAACGCACGAACCTCCTCCAACCACCCACTCCCGAGCATCGCGAGGACGCGCTCGCCGATCCTCCGGGTGAGCACCTCCCGATCCATCCGGATCCCCGCGACGCGGACCCGCTCTGCGTCGTAGCGATCCCAGGCGGCGGCGAACGAGCTGAACGGCGCCCCGCTGATCGCCGTGACCTCGAGCGCCCGGATGATCCGGCGGACGTTCCCCGGCTCGATCCTCGCCGCCGCGACCGGATCGGTGTCGGCGAGCCGGCGATAGAGCTCCTCCGCCCCCAGGTCGTCGGCCTCGGCCTCGAGCGACGCCCGGACGACCGGGTCCTCCGGGGGGAACGACAGATCGTCCACGACCGCACGGAAGTAGAGCCCCGATCCGCCGACCAGGAGTGGGCGCCCGACGCGCCCGAGCACGCCTCGCGCACACTCCTGGTACCGCGCCACGGTGAAGCGCTCCGACGGCTCGGCGAGATCGAGCAGGTGATGGGGCACGCGCGCGCGTTCTTCCGCCGTCGGTTTCGCGGTTCCGATGTCCAAGCCTCGATACACGAGCATCGAGTCCACCGAGACGATCTCCGAGCCCAGGTCCTCGGCCAAGACGAGCGCGGCCGCAGACTTCCCGGATGCGGTCGGACCGACCACCGCGAGCATCGCGGTGCCTCAGACGCCGGCCGTGGCCGGTTGAGGAGCCAGCTGGCCGGTGAGGTGATGGGCCGCCGCGTCCGTCACGAGGGCGTGAACGAACGCCCCCGGCTCGACCGGCTCGGGAAGGTGGACGATCCGGTTCGTACGCGTGCGCGCCTGGGTCGACCCCCGTCGCTTCCCGTCGCCTTCGGCCAGAACCTCGAACGTCCGCCCGACCTGCGCGCGGTTCCTGGCGAGCGAGATCGACTCCTGGAGGGCGACGAGTCGGTCGAAGCGCTCCTGCACGATCTCCTTGGGCAGCTGCTCGTCCAGCGTGGCCGCCCGCGTCCCCGGTCGCGGCGAGTACTGGAACTGGTACGCGCTGTCGAACCCCGCGCGCTCCACGACCTCGAGCGTCCGGAGGAAGTCCTCTTCGGTTTCGCCGGGGAACCCGACGATGATGTCCGTCGACACCGCGATGCCGGGGATCGCGTGCCGGATCCGCCCGAGCCAATCCAGGTACCGTTCCCGCCGGTACGAGCGTTGCATCGCTCGGAGGATCCGGTCGGAGCCCGACTGCAGCGGGAAATGGATGTGCTCGCAGACGCGATCGGAGTCGGCCATCGCGTCGATCACGTCGGGCGTGAAGTCGTGCGGGTGCGGTGAGGTGAACCGGATCCGGCGGATCCCTGCGACCGCGTTCACCTCGCGCAGGAGCCGGGCGAAGAGCGGGCGACGCGGGGAACCCGGAACGGACAGGTCACGGCCGTACGTGTTCACGTTCTGACCCAGGAGCGTGACCTCCACGACGCCACGCTCGGCGAGGCCGTGCACCTCGGCGAGGATCTCGCCGATCGGTCGGGATCGCTGGACGCCGCGGACGAGCGGCACGATGCAGAACGTGCAGGCGTTGTCGCATCCGACCGCGATCGAGACCCAGGCGCGGAAGGGATCGTGCCGCGCCGCGGGGAGCGCGCTCGGGAAGGTCTCGGTGTACTCGCGGACGTCCATCTGGGGGCCGTCCGTATCGGCGCGACGGAGCAGGTCGAGCAGATGCGGGAGTGCGTGGGTCCCCACCACCACGTCCACCCACGGAGCCTTGCGTTGGATCAGGCCCCGGTCCTTCTGCGCGAGGCAGCCAGCGACCACGATCCGGAGGTCCGGTCGCCGCTCCTTGAGGGGCTTGAGGTGCCCGAGGTTGCCGTAGAGCCTGTTGTCCGCGTTCTCGCGGATGGCACAGGTGTTCAGCACGATCACCCGAGCGTCGTCGGCCACGTCCGTCGGCGCCATCCCGTCGGCCATCAACAGCCCGCCGATCCGCTCGGAATCGTGCTCGTTCATCTGGCACCCGAAGGTGCGGATCAGGAACTTGGGTTCCATCAGGGCCTTCAGGCTACCCCGCCTCAACGGGCGAACTCGGTCGCGCGCGTCTCCCGGACGACGGTGATCTTGATCTGTCCCGGGTACTGGAGCTCCTCCTCGACCTGCTTCGCGATGTCGCGGGCGATCACCTGCGCGGCGAGATCATCCACCGCCTCCGGCTGCACCAGGACCCGGACCTCGCGGCCGGCCTGCATCGCGTAGACCTTCTCGACGCCTTCGAACGCGTTGCAGATCTCCTCGAGCCGCTCCAGGCGCTTGATGTACGTCTCGAGCGACTCCCTCCGCGCCCCCGGACGCCCTCCGCTGATGCCGTCCGCGATCTGTGCGAGCACGGCATGGATCGTCCGCTGTTCGACCTCGCCGTGGTGTGACTCGATGCAGTGGACGACCTCGGGATCTTCGCGCATCCGCCGCGCGATCTCCGCGCCGATGATCGCGTGCGATCCCTCCACCTCGTGGGTGACCGCCTTGCCGATGTCGTGCAGGAAGGCGCCCCGCTTCGCGATCGCCGAGTCCACACCGAGCTCGGCGGCGAGCGCCGCCGCGATGTGGGCCGATTCAACCAGGTGCTTGAGGACGTTCTGCCCGTAGCTCGTCCGGTACTGGAGGCGGCCGAGCAGCTTGATCATCTCCGGATGGATGTCGGTGATCCCGACGTCGGCGACGGCGTCCTCGCCGGCGCGGCGGATGCGCTCATCGATCTCGGCGAGCGACCGCTCGTGCACCTCTTCGATCCGAGCGGGATGGATCCGGCCGTCCTGGACGAGCTTCTCGAGGGTGAGCCGGGCCGCCTCCCGGCGCACGGGGTCGAAGCTGCTCAGGACGACGGCCTCGGGGGTGTCGTCGATGATCAGGTTCACGCCGGTCGTCGCCTCGAAGGCCCGGATGTTCCTCCCCTCTCGGCCGATGATCCGGCCCTTCATGTCCTCGCTGGGGAGCGTGAACACGCTGACCGTCGACTCGGCGGTCTGCTCCGACGCGACGCGTTGGATCGCGATCGTCACGATCTTGCGCGCGCGCTCCTCACCCTCTTCGCGAGCGAACTGCTCGATCTCGCGAACCTGCGCCATCGCGGCCCGCTTCGCGTCGTCGATCAGCTCTGCGAGGAGTTGGTCGCGAGCCTCGGATGAGGTCATCCCCGCGATCCGCTCGAGGCGAGCGCGCTGCTGCTCGGCCGCCCTCTCGAGTCGCTCGCGGACCTCCTCCAGCTTCTCGTCGCGCCCGTCCAGGTCCGCGTTCCGCTCGTCGAGCTTGCGCATCCGCGTGCGGAGCTCGTCCTCGGTCTCGGAGATCCTGCGCTCGAGTCGAGAGATCTCGTCCCGGCGTGCCTTCACATCGTCTTCGGCATCCCGGCGGACCTGGGCAGCGTCTCCTTTGGCTTCCTCGAGGGCGCGCCGGAGGGTCTGCGCGGCCTCCTCCTGAGCTGCGACCACCTTCTGATCGGCCTGCACGACCTTCTGCTCCGCTTGGCGTTCGAGCGTGTTCGCGCTGGACCGCGAGATCGTGTTCCGGATCAGGAACCCGGCACCCACGCCCACGATCAGGGCAACGATGCCCACGATGACGGCCGTCATGGTTCCTCCCTGGCGTCAGGGAGAGGACCCTGCGGTTCCGCCGCACCCGTGGCGGTCGTGTCGAGCGAGTACGCAGCGACGCGGGGACGCTACGAAGTTCCGCGTCCTCCGTGCGGGGGATCAGGATCTGGGGTCGATGTCCGCGTGCTCACGTTGTCTGGCCATTCGGTGTACGTCGGGTTGCCGTTCGGTGACCTCTCGATGGTTTCTGGTTGGCTCCCACGATACGGCCGCCCGGCGCGCGAGGCAAGGGTTCAGCCTTCGAACGCTTCCAGCGCAAGAGCTCTGCGCGCAGCCCAGCGCGCCACATCCGGCGAGTACCCCCGCCGCATGAGGAACCCGGACAGCCGGGAGAAGGCCTTGTCCTCCGAGACCCCACCGAGTCTGGTCACCCGCGATCCGGCGAGCGAAAGCGCTCGCTCGGTCTCGTCGTCCGAGGAGAGATCCTGCAGCGCCTCGTCCGTGATCGCCCGAGCCACGCCGGCGGTGGCGAGCCGCCTCGCTACGACGCGTCGACCCTCTCCTCGCCTCATCACGGAGCGTTCGACGAGCGCCCGCGCGAACGCCCGGTCGTCGATCAGCCCCACGTGCTCCAAGCGTCGGAGCTCGGCGGCGACCTCGTCGGCGCCGAACCCGGCGCTGACGAGCCGCCGCTCGAGCTCCGCACGGCTCCGCTGGCGCACGGCGAGGAGTCCGAGCGCGCGTTCGTGGAGGTCCTTCCGCTTGGCCGGCCGGTCGACCAGCTGGTCGACCGGCCGGTCGGCCGACCGCTCACGGCCACCGGATCTGGGCACGGCCCTATCCCTTGGCCGCAGCCGCCTTGGGCTCGGCGATGGGCTCCTCGTCGAGCGCCAGATCGGGAACGACCTGGATCGGTTGGTCGTCCACCTCCGAGAACCCCGTCAGGCCCACGGCCTCCCGGACCTTCTGCTCGATCTCTTCACGCAGATCGATGTGTTCGGCGAGGAAAGCGCGGGCGTTCTCGCGTCCCTGACCGAGCTGTTCGCCTTCGTACGTGAACCACGCGCCGGACTTCTTGACGAGCTCGAGATCCACCCCGACATCGAGGAGCGACCCTTCCTTGGAGACGCCCTTGCCGTACATGATGTCGAACTCGCACTGACGGAACGGCGGGGCGACCTTGTTCTTGACCACCTTGACGCGGGTGCGCGACCCCACCACCTCGGTCCCGTCCTTGAGGTTCTCGATCTTGCGCACGTCCAGCCGGACCGACGAGTAGAACTTGAGCGCGCGTCCACCCGGGGTGGTTTCGGGCGAGCCGAACATCACGCCGATCTTCTCGCGGAGTTGGTTGATGAAGATCGCGGTGGTGTCGAACTTGGACAGCGAGCCGGAGAGCTTCCGCATGGCCTGCGACATGAGCCGCGCCTGCAGCCCCACGTGCGTGTCGCCCATCTCGCCCTCGATCTCGGCGCGTGGCACGAGCGCGGCCACCGAGTCGATAACGACCAGATGCAATGCCCCGGAGCGAACGAGCATGTCCGCGATCTCGAGCGCCTGCTCCCCCGAGTCGGGCTGCGAGACGAGCAGTTCGTCGATGTTGACCCCGAGCTCCCGCGCGTACGTCGGATCGAGGGCGTGCTCGGCGTCGATGAACGCCGCGATGCCGCCCTGGCGCTGCGCCTCCGCGATGATGTGCAGACACACGGTCGTCTTGCCCGAGCCCTCCGGCCCGAAGACCTCGACGACCCGGCCGCGCGGGATGCCGCCGACGCCGAGCGCGATGTCGAGCGCCAACGCCCCCGTGGGGATCGTGCCGAATCCGCCCGCGATCGGGTGCTCACCCAGCTTCATCACGGCACCCTTGCCGTGCTGCTTCTCGATCTGCTGGAGCGTGACCTCCAACATCTTGTCGCGATCCACGCGATCCCCCTTCCGATCCCGGCCCACCCCGGAGGAGGGGCGGGTGAGCGCGCCAGACGAACGTTCGAGCACCCTAGCGACCGGGTCCGACATAAGTTACACCCCTGTCATTCGACGTGTGTGGCGACTGGGTCGGTCGTGCTGAACGTACCCGAACGTGTGTTCGGATGCAAGCAGGTCAGCGCCCGGTGAGCGGGAACGAATCCAGCGGCTCGTAACGGGGCGCGGGGCGGCCGAGATGGCTGCGGAACACGACGATCCGGTCGACCGTGAAAGAGACCGGCTCCAGGGGGGTCGTGGCGAAGGTCGCAGGAACCCGGAGCGGAGGCTCGCTCCGTGCGACCGTGAGGTGGGGGGAGAAGGCGCGCGACTCGGGTCGGAACTCGGTCTCGAGCTCTCCGTCGAGCGCCGCGACGATCCCTGCGAGCCTCCCATCGCGATCTTCGATGCCCGCCCACAACGCCCGCCCCCGCGCCTTCGACGGGAAGGAGCCGAGCCCGGTCAGGCGGGTCGAGACCGGTCCGCTCGCCGCGGCGGACGCACCGACGCGCTCACGGACCCAACGCTCGAGTCGTGGCCACGTCTGCCCGAGGAACTTCAGCGTGACGTGCCAGTTCTCGCGGGGCACCCAGCGGGCGCGATCGAACACGCTTCTCCAGGGCTCGATCGCTCGCTCGACGGCGTCGGCGGCGTCGACAGACACGTCGAAAGCGACGAAGAGACGGAGCGACCTCGCGTCCGTCCGGCCGGCACGATCGCGCGCCATCGTCAGACCGTGAGGTCCGACACCGGCAGTGACCGGCCCTCGAGGAAGCGGCGGACCAGATCGAGCGCGGCCTGCTGCGACCACCTGATCACCCGGTCGCGCTCGCCCGCAACGTGGAACCCGCGAGCGTGCGACCGCGACCCCGTGTCGAGCGCGACCCAGACGGTGCCAGGCTCATGACCGGCGTGCGGTTCCGGGCCGGCGACACCCGTCGTCGACAGGCCCACATCGGCGTCGAGGACGCGGCGGGCACCGGCCGCCATCTCGAGCGCGGATGCTTCGCTGACCGGCCCCGGACCGTCCAGCGTCTCCTGCGAGACGCCCAGCACGTCTCGCTTGGCCGTCGCGGTGTACGCAACGACCGCTCCCGCGAACGCCGCCGAGGCACCGGCGACGCTCGCGAGACGGGCCGAGACGCTTCCCCCCGTGAGTGACTCGGCGACCGCGATGGTGAGGCCATCCCGGCTGAGGAGTCGAAGGACCGTGGCCTCGAGCGACTCGTCCTCCTTGCTGAAGATCACATCGCCGATCCGCGCAACGACCTCATCGACGACCGGTTGGAGCAGGTCGTTCGCGGCGGACGTGGTTGCCGCCTTCGCCGTGAGCCGCACCTTGACCTCGCCCATCGACGCGAGGTAGGCGACGGTGGGGTTCGTCGATCCGTCGAACAGATCGGTCAGGCGCTCCCCGACGGCCGACTCCCCCATCCCGGTGATGCGGAGCACACGGGACGCGATCACGCCGTCCCCCGCTCGGCTCGCGAGCTCGGGGAGGATCGTCCCCGTCATCATCTCGACCATCTCATCAGGGACCCCCGGCATCGCGTAGATGCGCGTTCCCGACGGCAGCGGGACGATCAGCCCCGGCGCCGTCCCGCGCCCGGGGATGATCGTGCGTGCGCCGGCCGGGACGTCCGCCTGCCGAAGGTTGCTGAGGGGCATGGGTTGCGCCGAGAACCCGCGGAACTTCTCCCGGAGCATCTCCTCGATCTCGGGGTGCCGCTCGAGCTCGAGCCGCGCGACCCGGGCGATCGCGTTGCGCGTCAGGTCGTCCTGCGTCGGCCCGAGCCCGCCCGTGACCAGCACGACGTCGGCCCGAGCCGCCGCCTGACCGACCACCTCCGCGATCCGGTCCAGGTTGTCACCGACCGTTTGACGCCGCAGGACGTCGACCCCGATCGCCGCGAGCTGCTCGGAGATCCACCGAGCGTTCGTGTCCTCGATCTGGCCGAGCAGGAGCTCGGTCCCGACCGACACGAGCTCCGCTCTCACGGGGACGGCGGCGCCGCGGAACCGGGAGCGACGAACGTCCTCGACCACGGCTGGCCGGCCGTTCCCGGAACGCCGATGTCGTCGCCGTCCACGACGAGGGTCACGGCGCCACCGTCGCTCACCGACACGACCAGGCGGTCGGACGCGAGGAAGGAGATCGACTCTCCCGGTCCGAGTG
>JBKOUM010000185.1:0-4160 GCA_046723385.1 Actinomycetota bacterium | reverse complement strand
GCCGTGTGATCGGGTTCGCGAACGCCGGACGGTCCCGCGACGAGGACGCCACACCCGACACGGGCGAGCTGCGCGCGATCTACGTGCTCCAGGACGTCCAGGGAAGCGGCGTCGGTCGAGCGCTGTTGGACGCAACGCTCGACCGCCTCCGCGTCGCGGCGTACGCGCGGGTGACCCTCTGGGTCCTCGAGACGAACGACCTCGGGAGGCGCTTCTACGAGCGCAACGGGTGGACGTGGGACGGCACCGTCAGCGACCACCAGTTCGAGTGCGCGAACCGCCCGATCGTCCGGTACGCGCGCGACCTCGACTAGGGCGTCGGATCCCTCGCTTCGGTGCTCACGATCCGCACGATCTTGTCCTCGATCGTCTTCGCGGTCCATTCGCTGAACCCGCTCGACAGGATCGAGAACTCGACCCAGCGACCTGAGGCTTTGAGACGCACCCATCCGGACAGGGCCGAGGCATCGTCGAGCGTGCCGGTCTTCGCGCGGATCGCGAGCGAACCGAAACGACCCTCGAGCGTCCCCTGCCCGCCCATGGGAAGGGATCCGCGCAGGATCGTCCCCCAGGGGGAATCTGCCGTCACCCACAGCAGGTCGAGGATCCCGTTCGCCGTGGCCCGGTTCGCGTAGCTCAACCCCGACGCGTCGTGGAGAGTGAAGTCCTGTGCGTGTCGGTCCGTGAACCGGTCGATCGCGCGTGCGCCTCCGGCGATGGTCCCGCGCCCCGACTCGTCGAACCCGAGGCGCTTGCCGAGCACCTCGGCGTAGAAGTTCCGTGACCGTACGTCCATCCGTCGGATCACCGATCGGAGGTGGTCCGAGTGGATCGCCGCGACCCGGACGAGTCCGGCGGAAGGTCGGTCCATCCGCGGCTTCCCACGCACGCCGACCCCGCGCTTCTCCAGCTGCGCGGTGAGCCGGACCGCCGCCCGCCGTTCCGCGTCCCGGACGTGGACGCCGTTCACGCTGTTCTGCCGGAAGGTCAGGGCCGTGGGCATCGGGACGTAGTCCCGCGGGAAATAGTCCTTCCATCCCTTCGCCCACCAGTCGCGCGAGAACGGGCCGGTGCTCCCGATCACCGAGCCGCGGATCGAGCGCACCCCGGCCTTCACGATCGCGCGTGCGAGGTGTCCGATCTGCGGCCGATCGATCTCGGGATCGCCGTGGCCGACGATCCACAGGTTCCCGTGGATCACGCCACGCCGCCCGGGCTTCGATGGCGCTCGCGCCTCGGTGAGGATCGTCTTCCACGGTGCGTAGCGGTCGTACAACGCCATCGACAGCAAGAGCTTCTCGTTGGACGCCGGCGGCCGCCCGACCCACCCGAGGTGTCCGTACCACTGCTCGCCGTTCCTGCCCACCGCCACCGAGACCGGCCGGTTGCCGATGGCGGCGTCGATGTCCTTCATCCACGCAGGTCGAGCGGCCGCTCGGATCTGGACGGGCTCGGCGGTCGCGGGAGCCGCGGCGGTGGGGCTCGCCGCCCCCGCGGTCAGGGCGAGCGCGGGGACGAGCAGGAAGGCGAGCCGGCGGGCGCGGGCCATCGCCGGATGGTACCCGGCCGTAGACTCCGCGGACCGACAGAGGGGGTCGCGGGTGAGGACGATCGATCGATCACGGCTGCACGAGCTGATGGACCGCGAGCTCGTCCTGTTCCGCGAGCGCCATCCGCGGTCGAAGGAGCTCGCGGAGGACGCGAAGGCATCGCTCCTGTTCGGAGTCCCGATGAACTGGATGATCCGGTGGCCGGGAGACCACCCCGTCTTCGTGGATCGTGCCGAGGGGGCTCACTTCTGGGACGCCGATGGCAACGCGTTCGTCGACTTCTGCCTCGGAGACACGGGAGGCATGGCGGGCCACGCCCCCAAAGTTTCGGTCGACGCGATCGCCGAGCAGGCCGGGAGAGGCATCACCCTCATGCTCCCGACCGAGGACGCGGCGTGGGTCGGCCGGGAGATGGCTCGTCGCTTCGGGCTGCCGTTCTGGCAGTTCTGCCTGACGGCCACGGACGCCAACCGGTTCGTGATCCGGTGGGCCCGGCAGGTCACCGGCCGCCCCAAGATCGTCGTGCACAACTGGAACTATCACGGATCGGTCGACGAGACGTTCGCGACGCTCGATGCGGCGGGCGACGTCGTCCCGCGTGAGGGCAACGTGGGCCCGCCCGTGCCGCTCGCGGAGACCACCCGCGTCGTGGAGATCAACGACCTGGCGGCGATCGAGCGGGAGCTCGCCGAGGGTGACGTCGCGGTCTGCCTCTTCGAGCCCGCGCTCACGAACATCGGGATCGTGCTGCCGGATGCCGGCTATCACGAGGCGGTCCGCGAGCTCTGCACGCGATACGGCACCCTGCTCCTGATCGACGAGACGCACACGATCAGCGCGGGACCGGGCGGGTGCACCGGCGCGTGGGGCCTTCAGCCCGACATCGTGACGATCGGCAAGACCCTCGGAGCGGGCATCCCCAGCGCGGCGTACGGGCTGAGCGAGGAGCTCTCCCGGCGTGTCTACGACCACACGGATTGGAAGAACGCGGACGTCGGCGGGATCGGCGGGACGCTGGCCGGCAACGCGCTCTCGCTCGCGGCGATGCGCGCGACCCTGGGCGAGGTCCTGATCGACGAGGCGTTCGAGCGGATGATCGGGCTCGGCGAGCGGTTCGAGGGAGGCGTCCAGGATGTGATCACGGCCCACGAGCTGCCGTGGCACGTCGTGCGGCTCGGCTGCCGGGTCGAGTACCTGTTCCGGCCGGACCGGGCGCGCACCGGGAGCGAGGCGGCGGCGGGGCAGGACGAGGAGCTCGACCCGTTCATCCACCTGTACCTGCTGAACCGCGGGATCCTGATGACGCCCTTCCACAACATGGCCTTGATGTCGCCCGCGACGACGGCCGACGACGTCGACCGGCACACCGAGGTCTTCGCGCAGGTTGCGGACGAGCTCGTCGGAGCCTGACGTGGCGGCGATCGCGCGGTTCCTGTTCATCACGATCGACGCGCAGGACGGGCGCCGCGTTGCGGAGTTCTGGGCGGCCGTGCTCGGGACGGAGCTCGAGGAAGAGCTGGACGAGGGGCGGTACCTGGTGCTGAAGGATCGCGACGACCTGCCGACGATCTGTGTCCAGCGCGTGCCCGAACCGAAGCAGGGGAAGGTCCGGATCCACCTAGACCTCGGCGCCAAGTATCTGGAGGCGGCCACCGAACGGATCGTGGCGCTCGGCGGCTCCTGGGACGGCGAGGATCGCGTGCTCGACGACTCCGTGTGGCGGACGCTGAGCGATCCTGAAGGCCACGAGTTCGACGTGATCCGGACGCGAACCTAGCGCGCGATCGCGCGGACCCGGAACTCGTCCATGAACGCCGCGAGGGACCGGACGCCTTCGAGCGGCATCGCGTTGTAGATCGACGCGCGGACGCCGCCCACGCTGCGGTGGCCTCGGAGCTCGACCATCCCGCGCTCGGCCGCCTCGGCCACGAAGGCCGCGTCGAGGTCCTCCGACGGGAGCCGGAACGTCACGTTCATCAGGGACCGCGAGCCGGGCTCTGCGTGACCGCGGTAGAACCCGGGTTCGGCATCGATCACGTCGTACAGCGTCGTCGCCTTCTCGCGGTTGCGGGCCGCCATCTCGGCCAACCCGCCGACATCGTCCCGGAGCCAGCGCGTCACGAGCATCAGGACGTAGATCGCGAACACGGGCGGCGTGTTGAAGAGCGAACGGTGCTCGACGTACGTCCGGTAGTCCAGGGTCGAAGGGAGCCCGTCGGGGATGCGCTCGAGCAGGTCGTCGCGGACGATCACGATCGTGACGCCGGCCGGACCGGCGTTCTTCTGCGCGCCCGCGTAGAGCAGCCCGAAGCGGTCGATCTCGATCGGTCGCGACAGGAAATCCGACGACGCGTCCGCGACCAACGGCACGTCATCGGGGACGAGCGGCGTCCCGGGGAACTCCACGCCCTGGATCGTCTCGTTCAAAGTGACGTGGACGTACGCGGCCGACGGTGCGGTCGCCTCCAGGAGCTCCTGGGGGTCGGGGACGCGGACGAATCGGTCCTCGGCGCCGGTCCACGCGATCCGAACGCCGCCCTCCTTCCTCGCCTCGGCGACGGCCTTGGCTCCCCACGAACCCGTGACGATGTGGTCGGCGGCGGTCTGGGC
>JBKOUM010000137.1:0-13492 GCA_046723385.1 Actinomycetota bacterium | reverse complement strand
CCGGCTGGACGGTCGAGGACCCTCCGGCGGCGGATTCTCGCTCGTTCCCGTCGAGCAGCAAGACGCGAGGGTCCCGTCCGGCGACGTGCCGAGCGTCCTTGACGAGCCGGCGACGGCCGACGTCAGCCTCCAGTGGGTGTGCGAGGGCTGGCCGGAGGACATCGAGCGGGGGATCTCCTCGTTCCGGACGCACGCGGACGATCGGGCGCTGCAGTTCGTCGTCGCGGACGTGACCGGGGAGCCGGCGGACCGCTGGGGCGCGGACGTCGAGGTCGTTCGTCTCCCAGACGACACCGGGTGGGCGGCCGCGCGCAACGCCGGTCTCCGACGTGCTCGCGGCCGCCTCGTCTTCGCGATGGATGGCTCGATCGAGGCGACCGGCGACGTGGTGTCGCCACTCGCGGCCGCCCTCACCGATCATGGGGTCGGCATCTGCGGGCCCTTCGGGATCGTCACGACGGACCTCCGTGAGTTCGACGAGGCGCCGGGGCCTGGTCCGTGCGACGCGGTCGAGGGGTACCTGATGGCGTTCCGGAGAGAGGTCCTGTCCGAGGCCGGCGCCTTCGACGAGAGGTTCACGTGGTACCGCACCGCCGACATCGAGTGGTCGTTCCGCGTGAAAGACGCCGGCTATCGGTGCGAGGTCGTCGAGGTCCCCGTCGCCAAGCACGAGCACCGTATGTGGTTCGAGACGTCACCCGAGGATCGCGCACGATGGTCGAAGCGCAACTTCTACCGTTTCCTGGACCGGTGGCGCGATCGCTGGGACCTGGTCCTCAGCGGACGCCCGGCCGCGCCGAGCGCCGAGGCATGATCCCTGGGTCAGTCCGCGGGGATCGGGGGCGCCGGCGGGATCAGGGGCGCAGGTGCCGGCCGGGGTGCGTGCAGCGGCGCCGGCTTCGCCGCCACCGCTGCCGCCGCCTGGTCGTCCAGGTCGCGCCGCGCGGCCTCGGGATCGGGGATCGGCTTGGTGCCGGTCGCGTAGGCCTCCAGGTCGTCGCCGTCGATCGTCTCGACGACGAGCAGGAGCTCACGCAGCCCGTCCAGGAGGTCGCGCCGGTCCTTGAGGATCCGGTCGGCCTTATCGTGGGCTTCGTCCAGCAACCGGCGCGTCTCCTGATCGATCATCTGCGCCGTATCGCCCGAGATCTTGGGCTGCTGCCAGAAGGTGTTGGGATCGTCCCGGCCGAGCGACAGGGGACCGACCTTCTCGCTCATCCCGTACTCGGCGACCATGGCCCGCGCGATCTGCGTCGCCTTCTCCAGGTCGTTCTGGGCGCCGGTCGAGACCTCGCCGAACACGAGCTCCTCGGCGACGCGGCCTCCCATCGCGAACGCGAGCATGTCCTTGAGCTCGGGCTCGGTCGCCATGTACCGGTCCTCGAGCGGCCGCGTCATCGTCAGGCCCAGCGCGGCCGTCCCGCGGGCGATGATCGTGACGCGGTGCACCGGGTCGAGGTTCTCGCAGAAGTGGGCGACGAGCGCGTGACCCATCTCGTGGGCCGACACGCGGACCTTCTCGCGATCGCTGATCACGCGGGACTTGCGCTCGAGGCCCATGGAGGCGCGGTCGATCGCCTCCTCGAGCTCGGCCATCGTGACCGCGTTCTTCTCGCGGCGCGCCGCGAGCAGCGCGGCCTCGTTGACCACGTTCTCAAGGTCGGCGCCCGTGAAGCCAGGTGTGCGTTGGGCGATCGTCCGTAGATCGTCCACGGGGTCGAGGGCGACGCCGCGCGCATGCACACGCAGGATCTCCTCGCGCCCGCGCAGGTCCGGAGGGTCGACGACGACCTGACGGTCGAACCGGCCCGGCCGGACGAGCGCCGGGTCCAAGACGTCGGGGCGGTTCGTGGCAGCCATGATGATGACACCCTTCGACGAGTCGAACCCGTCCATCTCGACCAGCAGCTGGTTCAGCGTCTGCTCTCGCTCGTCATGGGCGCCGAAGCCGGCGCCCATGACGCCCGACCGTCCCTTGCCGATCGTGTCGATCTCGTCCAGGAACACCAGCGCGGGTGCCTTCTCCTTGGCCTGCTGGAAGAGCTCGCGGACGCGCGCGGCCCCGAGCCCGACGAACATCTCGACGAACTCCGACCCGCTCATGAAGAAGAACGGGACGTTCGCCTCACCGGCGACGGCGCGGGCCAGCAGCGTCTTCCCGCAGCCCGGGGGTCCTAGCAGCAGCACCCCCTTGGGGATGCGCCCACCGAGCCGCTGGTACTTCTTGGGGTTCTTCAGGAACTCGACGATCTCCTTGAGCTCCTCCTTGGCCTCGTCCACGCCCGCGACGTCGGAGAACGTCGTCTTCATCTCCTTGCGGTCGTAGATCTTGACCTTGTTCTTGCCCATGTTCAGCGGGTTCGCGGCTCCGCCGCCGACGCGACGGAACAGGAAGTAGTAGGCGAGGCCCATCAGGACCACGAGCGGGAGGATGCTCGCGAGCAACGAGAACCACGGGCTCGGCGTCGTCATCTTGACGTCGACGCCCTTGTCGGTCAGGAAGGTGACCTCGTCTTGCGTCTGGAAGTTGTTCGCGAGCGTGGTCGAGAACGCGACCTCTTGGTTGTTCGTGTCGACATAGGTGCCCGTGATCGAGTTGTCGGAGATGGTGACCGACGTGACCTTGCCGTCGGTGACGAGCGAGCGGTACTGCGTGTAGGAGATCGGCTGCTTGGATGCCGACGAGAACCACTGATTGAAGGCCAGCAACGCGAGCACGACCAGGGCGATCAGGATCCAGGGCGTCAACCGGGTCCGGGGCGCGATCGGTCCCGGTCCATCGGAACCGGGGCGGCGCGGAGGCATCCTGTCGTTGTCGGGCATGGTCACATCATGGCATCGACCTGCTCTATCGACATGCAGGGACGCTACCCTGAGGGTCCATGGCGCAGACGGCCCAAGACGATCCCGCCCTCCGGGAACGGTTCGAACGCGACGTGCTCCCGCTGCTGCCGTCGCTCTACGGCGCCGCGCTCCGCCTCACGCGAAACCCGGCCGACGCCGAGGACCTGGTCCAGGAGACCTACCTCCGTGCATATCGCGGGTTCGCGGGGTTCAAGGAGGGGACCAACCTGAAGGCGTGGCTCTATCGCATCCTGACCAACAGCTTCATCAACACGTATCGGAAGAAGCAGCGGGAGCCGCAAACCGTCGAGGGCCCCGACGACGCCGACGAGTGGTACCTCTTCGACCGGCTCGGCGGGCAGAACGTCGAGGGGTCCGCGGAGGAAGAGGTGCTCGATCGGATCCCCGACGAGGCCGTGAAGGCGGCGCTGGAGTCGCTCCCCGAGAACTTCCGGATGCCCGTCCTGCTCGCCGACGTGGAGGGCTTCTCCTACAAGGAGATCGCCGAGATCATGGATACCCCGATCGGAACCGTCATGAGCCGGCTCCATCGGGGAAGGAAAGCGCTGGAGCGCGCGTTGTGGGAAACAGCCAAGGAACGGGGACTTGTCGATGGTTGATTGCGGGCCCGAGTGTCAGGAAGCGCTCAGAGAGCTCGAGCGTTTCCTGGATCGCGAGCTTGACGACGCGATCCGCATGAAGGTGGAGCGGCACCTCTCCGGGTGCGACCCGTGCACCGACAAACTCGAGTTCCGGGTCTATCTCAAGGCTCTGGTCCAGACCAAGTGCTCCGAACGCGAGCTCCCCGCCGGCCTCGAGGAGCGGGTCCGGCGGGTGCTGACCACGTTCGAGGGCGGCGCCGAGCCCGGCTGAGCGACGACTCCTCGGCGGGTGCAACGGCCGGCGACTTGCGCCAGACTCCACCCCCGGAGACGGACGGAGGTGGGAGAGACACGATGGAACGACTCGGGACCCTCTTGCTCGTCTGGGCGCATCCGGACGACGACATCTACACGAGCGCCGGCATCATGGCCGCGGCCGCGCGTGCCGGCGACCGTGTCGTCGACGTCACGGCGACCCGCGGTGAGGGCGGCTCGATGGACGAGGAACGGTGGCCACCGGAGTCGATGGCGGAGGTTCGGACCGCGGAGCTGCTGCGCTCCCTGGAGATCCTCGGTGTCGGGGAGCACCGCTTCCTCGAGGGTCCGGTCGACGTGGACATGCAGGCGCACCTGGACGAGTCGGGCGCCGAGCAGGTCAAGGCGATCATGGCGGACGTCGACCCGGACACGGTGGTCACGTTCGGCCCCGACGGCATGACTGGCCACCAGGGGCACAAGGACGTCAGCCGGTGGACCACCGACGCCTTCGAGGCGGTCGCGAAACCCGGCGCCCGGCTGCTCTACGCGACGCAGACGCCGGAGTGGACGGCCGAATGGGTTCCCAAGCTGGAGCCGTTCGAGATGTTCCTGCCCGGCTCGCCCCCCGAGACGCCCGTGGACGAGCTCGCGATCCACTTCGTGTTGCCGGACGACCTCCGCAACGTCAAGTTCGAGGCGATCGCCGCGCATGAGAGCCAGGTCGAGGGGCTGATGGAGGTCTTCGGTCGTGACCTGATGCAAGCGCTCGGCGAAGAGAACTTCCGGCCCGGCGCGGTGAAGGCGTAGGTGATGTGTCGATGACGGTCGACCGCCCCTACGTCTCGCCACGGATCGGCGTCCTCTTCGACGCGATCGGCACGTTCGTGAGCTGGGCCAGCCGGCCGGACGTCCGTGCGGCCACCGGACCGGGCGTGTCGAACTTCATGTTCGGCAACCCGCACGACATGGCTCCACAGGCCTACGTGGACGCGCTCATCTCTGGATCGACGCCGAAGGCGGCGGACTGGTTCGCCTACAAGATGAACGAGGAGCAGCCGGTCGAGATCGTCGCCGCGAGCCTCGCCGAACGGTTCGGGATGGCGTTCGAGCCCGAGGACGTCGTCATGACGAACGGCAGCTTCTCCGGCCTCTCGATCTGCCTGCACGTGGCCGCCGGGCCCGGCGACGAGGTCCTGTACGTCTCCCCGCCGTGGTTCTTCTACGAGACGTTGATCCTGGAGTCCGGCGCGACGCCCGTCCGCGTGTACGCGGACCAGACCACCTGGGACCTCGACCTGGACGCGATCGCGAGCGCGATCACACCGAAGACGGCCGCGATCATCGTGAACTCGCCGAACAACCCGACGGGACGGATCTACCCGCCCGAGACGCTCGACGCCTTGGCGAGCCTCCTGACCGAGGCCAGCGAGCGGAACGGCCGGCCGATCTACCTGCTCTCCGACGAGGCCTACAACCGGATCGTCTTCGACGGTCGCGACTACGACACGCCCGTCGGACGGTATCCGTGGTCGTTCTACATCTACACGTACGGGAAGACTCACCTGGCTCCCGGGCTGCGACTCGGGTACGTTGCTCTGCCGCCGTCGATGCCGCGCCGCGGCGAGTTGCGAGACCCGATGCTGCTGGCGCAGGTGGCACGCGGCTGGGCGTTCCCGGTCGCGCCGCTCCAGCACTCGATCGGCGACCTCGACCGGATCGGGAGCGACGTCGGGCGGCTCCAACGGCGGCGTGACCTGTTGGTCGGCGCGCTCCATGAGCAGGGGTACCACGTCGTCGAGCCGGAGGGGACGTTCTACATCATCGCCAGGTCCCCGATCGAGGACGACCAGGCCTTCTTCGACATCCTCGCGGGCCACGAGGTCTACGTGTTGCCGGGGTCGGTCTTCGAGATGCCCGGTTGGTTCCGGCTCTCCGTCACCGCGAGCGACGAGATGTGCGAGCGTGCGGTGCCGACGTTCGCGAAGGCGATGCAGGAAGCGACGTCGTGAGCCCGGCCGCCTACGCGTTGCTCGGCGCGGGCGAGTTCGAGACGTGGCACGACGACGTGGACCGATGGCTCCTGGAGCGCGCCGACGGGGACGGGAGCGTCCTGATCTCGCCGGCTGCGGCCGCGCCGGAGGGGGACGGCGTGTTCGACTCCTGGGCGGACAAGGGCCTCGCGCACTACGAGCGGCTGGGGGTTCCCGCGCGCGTGCTCCCGGTCAAGACACGCAAGGACGCCGAGCGAGCCGACGTCCTCGCGATGGCCGACGAGGCCTCGGTGATCTTCTTCTCGGGCGGCAACCCCTGGTTCCTGGCCACGGTGCTGATCGACACGCGGCTGTGGGCACGTCTGCGCGAACGGATGATGGACGGTCTCGCGTACGCGGGGTGTAGCGCCGGCGTCGCGTGCCTGACCGAGATGACCTACGACAGCGCCACGCAGGACTTCGAGCACGTCTTCAAGCCGGGACTGGGCTACGTCCGGAACGCGCTGTTCGCACCGCACTGGGACATCGTGGACGCGTGGATCCCCGGGGCACAGGCTGCGATCACGGCCGCCGCCCCGCCCGCCGGCGTGCTCGTCGCGCTCGACGAGCACACGGCGATGGTCGGCGACGGGAGCGCATGGACCGTCTACGGGCGCCAGGGGATCCACGTCTACCGCGGCGGCAGCTGGATGGATCACTCGGCCGGCGCCTCCTTCGACCTCGCGTTGGTGTGAGGGTGGCCCAGCTCACGCGGGGTGCGCCGACCGAGGAACGGGCGCCGGAGGTGATCCGGATCCTGAGCGACGCCTATCCCGACGCGAAGGTGGCACTGCATTTCACCAACCCGCTCGAGTGCCTCGTCGCGACGATCCTGTCGGCGCAGTGCACGGATGAGAAGGTCAACGAGGTCACGTCGACGCTGTTCGTGAAGTATCCGAACGCCGAGGCGTACCTGGCCGTTCCCGAGGACGAGCTCCGGGCTGACATCAAGCCGACCGGGTTCTTCAACCAGAAGGCGACCTCGATCCGCGCCGCCTGTCAACGGATCGTCGAGGTCTACGGAGGCGAGGTCCCCGGGACGATGGAGGACCTGCTGACGCTCCGTGGGGTCGCTCGCAAGACCGCCAACATCGTGCTCGGGAACTCCTTCGGGGTGGTCGAGGGGATCGCCGTCGACACCCACGTGAAGCGGCTCGCGAACCGGATCGGGTTCAGCGAGGAGTCCGACCCGAACAAGATCGAGCTAGACCTGATGCGGCTGGTCCCGCGCGAACGGTGGTTCTCCTTCACGTACGTCCTGATCGACCACGGCCGGGCGATCTGCCATGCGAAGAAGCCCAGATGCACCGAGTGCCCGATCGAGCCACTGTGTCCCGCGAGCCAGGCCTGAGCGGCCCTCAGACGGCCGGCTCCAGTTCGCGACCGACCTCGAGCGCGCGACGCCGCGACCGGCGGATCGCGCGACGCTCCTCTTCGTCCAGTCCGCCCCAGACCCCGGCGTCCTGGAACGTCACGAGCGACCACTCGAGGCATTCGGCGCGCACGGGGCAGGAGCGACACACCCTCTTCGCACGGGTGGTCTGCTCGGCGGCGGGCGGCGAGGTGCCGATCGGGAAGAAGAGCTCCGGGTCCTCGCCGATACACGCCGCGCCGGAGAGCCACCACATCTCGTCGGGGTCGTGTCTGAATCTTCGTTCAGTCATGATGCGTGCGGGTCTCGATGTTGGGTCAAACCTCCCGCGTAGGGGCGACGATAGTGTCTGAATGGGCGTTCAGTCAAGGGTGGGGGGCGGCGGTCGTTGCCCATCGTGGCGATTCGGCGAACGTCCCCGAGAACACGATCGAAGCGTTCGAGTCGGCGGTCCACGCCGGCGCGGAGGCGGTCGAGTTCGACGTCCGCATGACCGCCGACGGCATCCCCGTGGTGATCCACGACGCGTACGTCGATCGCACGACGGACGGATCCGGCTTGGTGAGCTCGATGACCCTCGAGCAGCTCCGGGGGCTCCGGATCGCGCTGCCCGGGGGTGGCGCGGCCGGCGTGCCGACGCTCGAGGACACGCTGCGGTCGCTCGCCGGCCGCGCCGCCGTCGACATCGAGATCAAGAACGTCCCCGGCGATCCCGAGTTCGATCCCGACCGGGAGGACGCCGTCGAGGCCACGCTCGCCGCGATCGACGCGACCGGCTTCGACGGGCCCGTGATCGTGTCGAGCTTCAACCCGTGGTCGATCGCGCGGTCCCACGAGCTGGCGCCGCGGATCCCGACGGGTCTGCTGACAGATCCGTCGGTCGACGCCGAGGCCGGGCTCGTGTTCGCGAAGGAGCAAGGGCACGCGTGGCTGCTGCCGTTCGCCGGGGCCGTCCTGCGCGCCCCGTCGGGCTTCGCCGATCGCGTCCACGGAGGCGGGCTCCGTCTCGGGACCTGGGTGAGCGACGATCCCGACGAGGCCATCGCGCTGATGCGCTCCGGGGTCGACGCGGTGGCCACGAACGATCCCGGCGCGATCGTCGCCGCCCGAGAGGCCTCGCGACCGTGATGTTCCGGAGGAAGCAGCTCCCCGCCGAGCTCGCGCTGGCCTTCGACGCGTTCCAGCTGGTCCTGGACGAGCTCGAGCCGGCGAAGGCGGACCTCGCGGACATCGTGCCGGGGAGCAGGTTGCCGGGGCGGCCCGTCGGCGGTGCCCTCGTGGGGTTCGTCGCGAGCGTGGATCGCGCATCGGCCTTCATGGCGGCCTGGCGGCGGCCGGAGCTCGAGACGCTATGGTCGGCGTGCGCCGACAGTCTCGCCGAGGCGCGGGCGGACGCCGCCGCGCTCCTCGCGGACGGGACCGAGGCGGCCGGGTTCGGAGACCTCCTGGCGATCGTCGAGCGGCTGCTGGACCGGCTCGAGCCCTTCGCCGATGCCGAGGCGAGGTTCGCGGAGCTCCGGAGGAGGCCGCCGTCGGTGCCGTCGATCGTGGAGGAGGAGGAGGCGGGGTGAGACGACGGATCGTCAGAGCATCGCGTCGAGGCGTCGTGCTCGGCCTCGGTCTGATCGTCGCAACCGCCGTTCCCTCGTTCGCCTCGATCACGTGGGGTCCGCCGGCGGCCCTGCCACGTCCGTACAGCTGGAACTACGGCAACGCGCTCGACGCCACCGGGGCGCCGGGGACGGCGCGGTTCAGGCTGACCGACGTCTTCGTGTCGGACGCGACGACGCCGCAGGCCGCGTTCGCGACCTCGAGCCACGACGGGGTCGCCTGGTCGACCCCCAAGAGGCTCTCCACGCGCGACGTGAACGCGGAGAACGCGACGGTCGCCGCGGCGGGATCGCGACTGGTCGCCGGGTGGATGACCGGGTTCAGCCCGTACGACCGGGCGGGCGCTCCACGGAGGATCCAGGTCACCGTCAGCTCGGATCGCGGGGCCACCTGGGGGAGCCCGAAGGGCCTGAGTCCCCGCGGGGGAGCGATCGACTACCCGGTCGTGGCGGCGGCCAAGACGAGCTTCGGTCCGATCAACCTCTACGCCGTGTGGGTCGACGCCGACACGGGCAAGGTGACGTTCCGAGAGCGCTCGGGGACGACCGGGTGGTCGGCCCCGATCGCGCTCGGCGCGACGACCCGCAAGCTCTCGACGGGATTTTCGGGGTTCGCCAACATCGCGGCCGTCGGAGACCTGATCGCCGTCGCCTGGATCGCCGACGAGGACGGAACGCTGAAGGCACGGGCGATCGACCTCTCCGGGTCGGGGTCACCCACCGCGGCCGCGACGGCCGGCGAGTGGGGGCCGAGAACGACGATGACCCCGCACGTGTCGCTCGCCCAGCACGGCTACCCGGTGGCGTCCGCGTCGCGGCTGGTTCCGGGCGTCGTCACGATCGCATGGAACACGAACACGGGCCTCGTCTACGCCGCCGTGACGGCGGAGACGATCGCGCCCGGCGCCGTGATGGTCTGGCACGAAGGGACGGCCGGCGGCGCCACGTACACGGGCGGATACGCGGCCGCGGTCGAGCCGGCGCCCGGCGGGTTCGTCGCGATGTGGGCTGCGTGTCGGGACAGGTCGCTCCGGCGCGACTGCAACGTCCGCAAGAGCGAAGCGCGGATCGACCTCCTGTCCGCGACCTCGACGGACGGCGTGACGTTCACGGCCCCGATCCTCGTCGCGGGCGCGGGCACGCCTGGCCGGCGGATCAACGACGCGCCATCGCTCTTCGCCACCGGCGATCACGTGTACGCGCAGTACAACTCCTCCACGTCGAACGGCTCGAACGAGGACGTGTTCTCCAGGGTCGCGACGGGCTCGCCGTGACCCGCTCGACGCTCGACGCGATCCGCGAGGACGTGATCGCGTGTCGTCGCTGCCCGCGTCTCGTGGCGTGGCGCGAGCGGGTCGCCCGCGAGAAGGTCGCGCGTTTCGCCCACGATCGGTACTGGGGCCAGCCCGTCCCAGGGTTCGGCGATCCGGACGCCCGGCTCATGGTCCTCGGCTTGGCGCCGGCCGCGCACGGCGGCAACCGGACCGGCCGGATCTTCACGGGCGATCGCTCGGGGGACTTCCTGTTCGCCTCGCTGTACCGGGCGGGCTTCGCGAACCAACCGACATCCACGTCGATCGACGACGGGCTGACCCTCACGGGCGCCTACGTCGCGGCGGTCAACCGATGCGCTCCGCCGGGCAACCGGCCGACGCCCGAGGAGCGCGACGCGTGCCTGCCGTTCCTCGAACGCGAGCTCGCCGCGCTGCGCCAGCTGCGCGTGATCGTCCCGCTCGGAGCCTTCGCGTGGGAGGGCGTGATCCGGGCGATCGTGGCGCTCGGTCACGAGGCGCCTCGGCCCAAGCCGCGCTTCGGCCATGGGGCCGAAACGCGGATCGGGCCGTACCGGCTCATCGGGAGCTTCCACCCGAGCCAACAGAACACGTTCACCGGCAAGCTGACGCCGGAGATGCTCGACGCCGTCTTCCGGAAGGCCCGCACCCTGGCGCGTTGACCGTCCGACGCCGCTGTGCGAGCGTCCCACGAACCATCCGCCGAGGAGGTCCCCATGCTTCGCCCGCACCGCCTCGCTCTGCTCCCGATCGCCGCGTCGCTGCTCCTCGCTCCCGCGTCGGGCGGGTCCGCCGTCGCCGCAGGCACCGCCTGCACCCTCCTCGGCAGCGCCGGCCACGACGAGATCCACGGGACGCCCGGCGACGACGAGATCTGCGGCAAGGGAGGGAACGACGACCTCTTCGGCGGAGGGGGCAACGACGTCCTGCGGGGTGGAGCGGGCGACGACAGCCTGATCGCCGGCGGCGGCGCCGATCGACTGATCGGCGCCGCCGGCGGCGACTTCTTCTCCGACGGGACGGGTGACGACGTGATCAAGGGCGGCCGCGGCCGGGACTACAACTTCGGCGGCCGAGGCGACGACAGCTGGTTCGGGGGAGCGGGTCCTGATTCGTTGATCGACTTCCGGGGGATCGACGCGATCCACGGGGGTTCCGGGAACGACCCGTGCCTCGCGACGTACGACGGCCACCCGAACGACACGATCGTGGGGGGCGATGGCACCGACGTCTGGTACGCGGATGCCGGAGACGACGTGAGCCGCGTCGAGAAGAAGATCGTCTGCTTCGCGGAATAGCCCGGCCCGGAGGGCTTCCCGGGATCGCTGTCTGCGCGCGGTCGTATCGTTGATGCATGGGACGGCACGGACGCATGTTCGGCATGGGCGGAGCCTCGGTGGACGAGGATCCCCGCCCGATCAAGCCCGCGACCGTCCGCCGGGTCGTCGCCACGTTCCGGCCGTACCGGCGCAAGGTGTCGCTCGTCGGGCTGCTGATCGTGATCACGGCCGGCCTCGGCGTGGTGAACCCGCTCTTGATCGTCCAGGTCTTCGACAAGGCATTGTTCGCCCCGAGCAACGACTGTGCCGGGCAGCCGTGTCCCAACCTGCAGCTGCTCTACCTCTACGTCGCGCTCATGATCGCCGTCCCGCTCGTGACGAGCGTCATCGGCATCGGTCAGACCTACGTGGCGAACGACGTCGGGCTGCACGTGATGCAGGACCTCCGCAACTCGCTCTACCAGCACCTCCAGAGGATGCCGCTCCGCTTCTTCACGACCACCCGCACCGGCGAGATCCAGTCACGCCTGGCGAACGACGTCGGAGGCGTGCAGTCGGTGGTCACGGACACCGCGTCGACCGTGTTGTCGAACGTGGTGACGATCATCAGCACGATCGTCGCGATGCTCCTGCTGTCGGTGCCCCTCACCGTGCTCTCGCTGCTGCTGATGCCGTTGTTCCTCTGGCTGACGGTCAGGGTTGGGAAGGCGAGGCGTGAGGTCGCGACCAACACGCAGAGGACCCTCGCCGATCTGACCGCGATCACCGAGGAGACGCTCTCCGTCTCCGGGATGCTCCTGTCCAAGTCGTTCGGCCGGCGGGGCTACGAGGTGGACCGGTACCAGGGCGAGAACGAGCGACTGACCGGCCTGTTGATCCGCCAGACGATGATCGGTCGGTCGTTCTTCGCCCTGATCGGCTTCTTCTTCTCGATCACGCCCGCGCTCGTGTACCTCGTCGCCGGTTGGGTCAACTCGAGTCACGGAACCCCCTCCCCGATCCAGTCGGGGATGCTCGTCGGGTTCACCACGCTGCAGTCTCGGCTCTTCTTCCCGATCGGGTCGATGCTCCAGGTCTCGACCGAGGTCCAATCGTCGATGGCGCTGTTCGATCGCGTCTACGAGTACCTGGACATGGAGCACGAGATCGTGGACGCGCCGGATGCAGAGCCGCTGGTGAACGTGCGGGGCGCCGTCGAGTTGGATCACGTGCGGTTCCGGTACGAGGAGCCACCGGACGGCGCCGTGGCGGTCTCCCCCGCGGGCGACGGCGACACCGCGGCACAGCGACGCGTCTGGACCCTCGACGACGTCTCGATCCGGATCGAGCCAGGCCAACTCGCGGCGCTCGTCGGGCCGAGCGGTGCGGGCAAGACCACGATCACGTACCTGGTCCCGCGCCTGTACGACGTCCAGAGCGGCGCCGTCCGGATCGACGGCCACGACGTGCGGAAGGTCACCCTGGAGTCGCTCGGAGAGACGATCGGGATCGTCACCCAGGAGACGTACCTGTTCCACGACACGATCCGGCGGAACCTCCTGTACGGGAAGCCAGGAGCGTCGCAGGAGGAGCTGGAGGCGGCCGCGCGGGCCGCCAACATCCACGAACGCATCTCGGAGCTGCCCGACGCCTACGACACGGTCGTGGGGGAGCGCGGCTACAAGCTCTCCGGCGGCGAGAAGCAGCGGCTCGCGATCGCGCGGGTGATCCTCAAGGATCCGTCGATCCTCATCCTCGACGAAGCCACCTCCTCCCTCGACACCACGTCGGAGCGACTCGTCCAGGCAGCGCTGGAGCCGTTGATGCACGGACGCACCACGATCGCGATCGCGCACCGTCTCTCGACGATCCTCCAGGCCGACGTGATCTTCGTGCTCGACCGGGGCCGCGTCGTGGAGCGGGGCACACACGAAGAGCTGTTGACCGAAAGCGGCCTCTACGCCCGCCTCTACGAACAGCAGTTCCAGGATCAGCTGATCGAACCCGACAGCTCCTTGCGATAGCCCAGCAGCACGAACCCGTCCGGGAACACGTGGTCCTGGGTGTGCTCGTAGCCCAGTCGCGCGTACATCCGCTGCGCGGCCTGCATGTTCGTCGTGGTGTGGAGCGTCACGAACGTCTTGCCGGCGGCGCGGGCGCGCGCCGCGCACTCGGCCCTCAGCCGGCGGCCGGCGCCGCGCGCCCGCGCCGCCGGGGCGACACCC
>JBKOUM010000003.1:0-10780 GCA_046723385.1 Actinomycetota bacterium | reverse complement strand
GGCCACGACCCTCCACGCGATCGAGGAGACCCTGGCCGAGGGGGCGGACCTGGAGTCGCGCCTCCTGGCAGCGGCCGGCGCGCGCGACGTCGCGCGGCGGCTGGCGAGCGATCTCCAGCCATCGCGGTTCCTCGCGTACCTCCTGGAAGAGGAGCGCGCCGCGCTCGCCGACCTGGGCAGCGTGCACCTCGAGGAGCTCACGGACGGCGCCTACCGGTTCAGCGAGGACGACGCGTTCCACGTCCTCGACATGAACGCCGGCGCCTCCGACCGAACGGCCGAGTCGCTGTCGGGCGGCGAGACCTTCCTCGCGTCGCTCGCCCTTGCGCTCGCGCTCGCCGAGATGGTCGCGCGCGGCGGCGGCCGGCTGGACAGCTTCCTGCTCGATGAAGGGTTCGGCAGCCTCGACGCCGAGCATCTCGACCGCGCGATGGACGGCATCGGCCGCCTCGTGGCCGGGGACGCCGACCGGCTCGTCGTCGTCGTCTCCCACGTCGAGCAGATGCGACAGATGCTCGAGGACCTGATCGTCCTGGACAAGGACGCCCGCACGGGCACCACCGCGGTCCTCGCGGGCGCCTCGCCGGCCTAGGACCAACCGCCCCGATCGGCCCCTGCAGGGCGGAGGCCCTACGTCGTTCTACGACTGAAGCCCACCCGGGACCCTGCCGATAACCATCCTCGGAGACCAGTTCGTTCAGGTGGTTCGGAGCGTCCGGCGGGGGTGGCCGGGCACCGATGGGTGGCAGTGAGGGGTTTGGGATGATCGCGTCGCTGAAGGGATACGGGAGGATCGCCCGGGCGCTACTCGCCGCGCTCGGCGCGCTGCTGATCCTGGGCATCGCGGGATCGCTCCTGATGAGCGTGCACGCTCGCCATTCGGCGCAGGATCAGATCGTCCGCCAGGCCCAGACGATCACGGACAGCTCGCTCACGCTGGCGTTCACGCCGGCGGATCTGACGGGTCCGGTGTCCGGTGCCCGAGCGAGCCAGTTGAGCTCGCAGATCCAGGCGATCGTGATCGACCCCAGCGACTTCGACTCCGTCACCTTGTTCTCGCCCGAGGGCACGATCCTCTACTCGACGGCGACCAGCCGGATCGGCACCGAGCTGCCGGGCGAGAAGGACGCGCTGAAGGACGCGCTCCGGGGTGTCCCCGTGACCACGGACTTCAACGGGACCCTCTCCGTCGAGCTACCGCTCCGGTTCCGGTCCGGCGTCGGCGGTCCCGCGGTCGTCCAGCTCACGCATCCGGACGGACCGATCGCCGCCGCTGCGGGCCCGTGGCGGACGAACGCGATGTTCCTGTTCGCGCTGCTCGTCCTGCTCGGCGTGGCGGTCTTCGGCGTCGCGCGGCTCCTGTCGGTCGTCACGACCGCGGGCGAGGTTCGGCCGGTCGAGGCGGCTCGACCCGTGATGATCCCCACACCCGCTCGCCAGACGGCGCAGCACCCCGGGCTCCGCGAAGAGGGCGAGGCACGGCGACGCGCCGAGGAGCGGGCGCGCGCGGCCGAGGAGCGGCTGACGCTCCTGCAGGAGCAGTACCGCGCGACCCTCGAGGAGCTCCAGGGCTTCCAGGAACTGGCGCGCGAACCCCGGTCCTCGACGAAGGCGGACGCGCGGATGGAGGAGCGGGCCCTCCGGGCCGAGGGCCAGGTGCAGGAGCTCGAGCAGCAGCTCCGGACCCTCACCAAGGAACGGGAGCAGCTGGCGACCGAGCTCCAGGAGACGATCCACGAGGCCGCGATCGCCTCGACATCCGACGACGGCGATCAGGACCTCCGGCTCCGCGAGGCGGAGCTCGAGGCGATCGGTCTGAACGCCGAGCTCGACGTGACGAAGGAGCAGCTGGACGCGACACGGCGAGAGCTCGCCTCGCTTCGGGCGAACGCCGGCCGCTCGTCAAAGGTGCAGGAGGAGCTCGATGCGGCGGCGATCGAGGTCTTGCAGGTCCGCGACACCTTGACCGGAACGCAGTCACAGCTCGCTCGGGCCCAGGTGGAGCTCGACGACGCTCACACCGAGCTCCGCGCCCTCCGCAACGAAGAGCAGCGCGCGGCCATGCTCGAGGACGAGCTCCGCGCCGCGAAGGCCGAGGTCGAGAGCATCCAGGCGTCGCACAGGGCGGATCTGGTCGAGCGTGAAGCGGACCTCGAGGAGAAGGTGCGGAGCACCCGGGAGGAGTTCCAGCGTCAGCTCGACGAGATCGAGGCCTCCTACCGCGACGAGCTCACCAAGCGCGAGGCCGATCTGGGCGGGCGGATCGCCGATGCCGAGTCGACGGCGCGCGCGGCCGGCGAAGAGGTCGCGACGGCGCGCGACGAGGTCATGGCCGCGCGCGCCGAGGCCGCGAGCCGCGAACAGCAGCTCCTGGACGCGCACGACGAGATCGCCCGCCTCCGCGGCGAGCTGAAGGGTCACGAATCCGAGGTCAAGGAGCGGACGGTCGCGGTCGGTCAGGCGCGCAAGGAATCGGACGACATGCGCCGATCGCTCACGGCCCTGCAGGAGGACCTGGCTCGCGCGGACTCGACGATCGAGCAGATGCGGGACGAGCTCGAGACCGAGCGGCTGCGGAACACCGACAAGGAGGACGTCGCGCTCAAGGCCGAGCGCGAGCGGGCGGCGCAGCAGGCGCGCGCCGAGAAGCTCGTCCGTCAGCTCGAGGACGCGGCGGCCGAGAACGCCGAGCTCAACCGCCGCCTCCAGGACTTCGAGGCCCGGCGCCAGCTCGAGCTCGCGGACGACCAGGGACGCGCGCAGATCGACCAGCTCCTGCGCGTCACCCAGGAACGGCTGGCGGGTCAGACCGAGAAGCTGATCACGGCGGAGGACCGGGTGAAGGAGCTGGAGACGGACCTCAAGGCCGCGAGGGACCGGATGGAGGTCGTCGAGGGCGATCTCCGGATGCACCAGATGTCCGACGCGCTCCGCGAGACGCGCGAGCCGGACGCCGCGGATGCGGTCGTCCGCGAGACCCAGGGAGCCGAGGTGGACGTGCCGGTGGACGATCGCCGGGCGACCACGCCGTTCATGAAGGAGCTGTCCGTGGACGCGAAGCGCTCGGTGGCCAAGATCAACGGCATCACACAGCTGCTGAAGCACAAGAAGGACGGCAAGGACCAGGCCCAGCTGATCAAGCAGCTGACGAGCTACGCCCGCAGGCTGGACCACACGGTCGCGGACATCGCCGACGCCGAGCGGCTGGTCGCCGGATCGATCGAGCTGAACGTACGCCGCACCGACCTCGAGTCGCTCGTGGCGAGGGTGGTCGAGGAGGCGTCGGCGGACTCGGAGCACGATGTCCGGGTCGTCACGGAGCCGGTGAGAGCGCGGGTGGATGCGCTCCGGGTCGAGCAGATCCTCAACGGGATGCTCCGAACCTCCGGCGAGCGGACCCAGAGCGGGAAGACGATCGTCGTGCGGCTCCAGCAGGTCGAGGGTGGCGCGCAGCTGTCGGTCGAGGACCCGGAGCCGTCGTCCGACGGGTCCATCTCCCCGATGGTCCGTCGGCTCGTCGAGGTCCTGGGCGGGACGATCAAGGCCGAGAGCCGCGACGGAGGCGGCTCGGCCTTCCGTGTGTTCCTCCCGGACGGCGAGCCCGGCGTCCGGACGACGTCGGCCGTTCCGCCCGACGTCCAGATCATGGTCGACGCCGAGACGGGCCCGGAAGCGCCCGCCGCGGCTCCGGCACCGCAGGACGAACCCTGGGAAGCCGAGGCCGCGCACAAGCAGCTGGCCGCGGAGCTCCGTCGGATCGCCGAGCTGCAGTGACCGGGTCGCGTCGCTAGACGCGCCGAAGGATCAGCGCATCGCCCTGGCCGCCGCCGCCACAGATCGCCGCGCCACCGAGCTGCGCACCCCGGCGGCGCATCTCGAGCCCCAGCGTCAGGACGATCCGCGCACCGCTCGCCCCGATCGGATGCCCGAGCGCGACGGCCCCACCGTTCACGTTCACGATCTCGTCGTCGAGCTCGAGCAGCTTCGTCGCGTAGGAGGCCACCCCTGCGAACGCCTCGTTGATCTCGACGACCTCGAGGTCCGTCGCGGACCTGCCGGCCTTCTTGAGCGCCCGCTCCATCGCGATCGCGGGGACCGTGTGCAGCGACGCGTACCGGTCCGCCGACATGCCGTAGGCCACGATCTCGGCGAGCGGCTCGAGCGAAAGCCGCTCGACGGCGGCCTCCGAGGCCACGACCACCGCGCACGCGCCGTCGCTGATCTGCGAGGCGTTCCCCGCGGTGACCGTGCCACCCTCCGTGAAGGCCGGGGGAAGCTTGGCGAGCGCGTCCACGGTGGTGTCGGCGCGGATCCCCTCGTCCCGCGGAACGTCCACGGGATCGCCGCGGCGCTGCGGCACGGAGACCGCGACCACCTCCTCGCCCATGCGACCCGCCTCCCACGCGCGCGCGGCGCGCGCGTGGGAGCGGGCCGCCCACGCGTCCTGCTCCTCGCGCGTCACGCCGTACTCGGCATTCATCTCGTCCGTCCCGGAGCCCATGTGCCGGTCGTCGAACGCGCACCACAGGCCATCGTGGATCATCGCGTCGATCAGGGGCGCGTCGCCGAGCCGCGTTCCCTCCCGCATCGTCGGGGCAACGTAGGGCGCGTTCGTCATCGACTCCATGCCGCCCGCGACCGCGATCTCCAGGTCGCCGGCGCGGATCATCTGGTCGGCCGTCGCGATCGCGGAGGTCCCCGAAAGGCAGACCTTGTTGATCGTCACGGCCGGGATCTCTTTGGGGATCCCGCCGGCGATGGCAGCCTGCCGGGACGTGATCTGGCCCTGCCCGGCCTGGATCACATGTCCCATGATCGTGTACTCGACGAGGTCGGGCGCGATCCGGGCGCGCTCGAGCGCGGCGCGGATCGCGACCGCGCCCAGGTCCACCGCACGCAACCGCGCCAACCCGCCGCGGAACTTCCCGATCGGCGTGCGGGCGCCTGCCACGAGGAACGAACGGGTCATGCGTCGAGTCTACGAGCAGACCGCGATCGGGCCGAACCGCGCCGGAACGGCGACGTCAAGGGCGGTTCGCGAGCGCCTTCTCGATGACCTCGAGGATCTCGTCGCGGACGAGCTCGTCCCGCTCCATCAGCGCGTCCCGCAAGGCGCCGTGGACGTCGCGGTTCTCCGCGAGGACCTCCCGGACCCGCTCGCGCTGCGCCTCGAGGATGTCCTCGACGCGTTGCTTCGTCTCCGGCGTGCCGAGGACCTTGCCGACCAGGTTCGACCGGGACAGCGGGCCGTCGGCCACCGCTTCGTAGCTGATCAGGGAGCCCGCCATCCCGAACGATCCGACCATCTGGGCGGCGAGCGACGTCGCCTGGGCGAGATCGGCGCCCGGCCCGGTCCCCGACTCGCCGAAACACAGCTCCTCGGCCGCGAGCCCGCCGAGCGCGATCGCGATCCCCGCCTCGATCTCCGACTTGGTCCGGGTGAAGCGCTCCTCCTCGTCGCTGTGTGCGAGCAGGCCGAGGGCGCCTCGGCGCTTGATGATCGACAGCACCTCGAGGCGGCGCCCCTTGCCCAGCAGGTAGGCGACCGTCGCGTGACCGGCCTCGTGCGTCGCGACCGACTCACGATCCGTCTCGGTGTACGCCGTGGACTGCTTCGTGCCGATCTCCTCGGTGAACTTGGCCTCCATCACGTCCGCGAAGGTCATCCGCTTGCGGCCCTCCCTGAGCGCGACGAGCAGCGCCTCATCGAAGAGGTGCTCGATCATCACCGGCGTGTAGCCGAACGTCTCGTGCGCGATCCGCTCGCGGTCGGCGTCCTCGTCCAACCGGTCGTCGTGGGACTTGCGGTTCATGAAGAAGTCGATCAGGTCGCGCCGCTCCTGCTTCGTCGGCAGGTCGAAGTACAAGCGGCGATCGAACCGCCCGGGGCGAAGGAGCGCCGGGTCGAGCGAGTCGCCGCGGTTCGTCGCCGCGATCAGCAGGATATTGTGGTACTCGGGCCGCAGCGTGTGCATCTGCCGGTTCGGCGGCAGGTACCCGTTGATCCACGCTGCCAGCTTGCCGCGGATCCGGTCGCGCCACGGCGGCGTGTCGAACGATTGCAGCTGGATCAGCAGCTCGTTGACCATGCTGCCCTCGCCGGAGCCGAAGAACGCCGCCTTCGTCCGGGCCTGATCCACCGGCCCGGCCGTCGCGCTGGACACGTCCCCGCGTGCCATCGCCACCGCATCGATCTCCTCGATGAAGCCGATCGCGCCCCCTTCCTTGCGCGCGGCTTTGCGGAGCTTCTTGAAGAACGAGCGGATCCGCCACGCCGTCATCCCCTGCCACATCGACACGAACGAGGGCGCGGGGATGAACATGAACGGAACCCCCGCCTGTTTCGCCATCGCCTTGGCCAGGAACGTCTTGCCCGTGCCGGGTGGCCCCTCGAAGAGGATCCCGCGGCGAGGCGTTCCGCCAAGCTCGTCTCGGAACGTGACGTATCCGAGGAACACGTCGAGGGTCCGGATCACCTCGTCGACCTGGGTGTCGAGTCCCTTGATCTCCGTGAGGCCGATCTCCACCTGCTCCGGGTACACCGTCAGGTGCGGCGAGCGCCCGAACATGAACGGCATGAACGCCATCAGGGCGATCGCGATGAAGATCCCGATCACCGGCAGGAAATAGATGAACTCGGGGCCGAACGTCGGCAGGCCGATCCGATGGCCGGTCGAGTACCAGTAGTAGAGGAACGCGTCGATCACGAACACCACGGTGATCGCGCGAAGAACCTTCTTCAGCCGGCTCCGCTCGCGCTGGCGGAAGACGTCGGCGGTCCCCTGCTGCATCAGGTGGGAGCCGTGGAGCAGAGCCGCGGGACTCGCTGGCGTCTTGTCGCTCACAGGGAGGCTCCTCGTTCGTGATGGACCGGCCGAGCCACCGTACATCGGATGGCCTCACCCGGCCATCGGACCTTCGGCTCCCTCGGGGGACCGGAGGTCCGCGCCGAACGTACCCGGCGTTCGGCGCGAGCAACCGTGGGTTTGCCGGACCCGGTAGACCGGTAGGGTCTCCGGATGGCGATCGAGCTCACCGACATCGACCACGTCGGGATCTCGGTCGAGGACCTGGAGGCGGCGGTCGAGCACTACCGCGCCGTGCTCGGCGTCGAGCCCGCGCACCGCGAGCGGGTCGAGGATCAAGGCGTGGAGGAGGTGCTGTTCCCGGTGGGGTCCTCCTTCATCCAGCTGCTGGGCGCGGTCGGCCCCGACTCACCGGTCGGGCGCTCGCTCGCCACCCGCGGACCCGGGATCCATCACGTCGCGTACCGGGTTCGTGACGTGGCCGACGCGCTCGAGCATCTGCGAGCCGAGGGGATCAGGCTGATCGACGATACGCCGCGAGAAGGGTCCCGGAACACGCTGATCGCCTTCGTCCACCCGCGTTCGATGGACGGCGTCCTGGTCGAGCTCGTCCAGCCGCGCTGAGGCTACGGCAGACCGGTGAGCCCGGTCGTGGGCGCGTTCACGAGGCAGCTCACGTTGCCTTCGGGCAACGCGCCGTCCCCCATCATCTGATGGACCTTCGGGATCTCGTCGTACGGGAACGCCGCTCCGAGGGTGGTTACGATCGTCCCGGTCCGGACGAGGTCGTTGAACGCGGACGCCTGCTCGGTGTTCATCAGGTGCGAGCCTTGGTAGCGCTTCTGCTGGTACCACAGGTAGCGGACGTCGATCATGGTGTCGTAGCCCGTCGTCCCGGCGCAGATCACCACCATCCCACCGCGGTCGCACACGAAGTTCGACGTCGGGATCGTGTCCTGGCCGGGATGTTCGAACACGATACGCGGGTTCGCCTTCTCCCCCAGGACGTCCCAGATCGCCTTGCCGAAGGCCTTGGCGCCGTCGAACCAGCCCTTCCACTCTGGCGAGTCCCATCTGGGCGGGACGCCCCAGTGGTCGAACAGCTTGCGGTTCACGAAGCCGACGGCGCCGAGCTTGGTGCTGTACTCGCCCCGCTCGTCCGACCCGACGACCGCGACGGCCCGACCGCCCGCGTTCGTCACGAGCTGGATGGCGAGCGACCCGAGACCTCCGGAACCGCCCCAGACGAGCACGACGTCGCCCGGCTGCACGGTGTGGGGCGGCCACCCGAAGAGCATCCGATAGGCGGTGCCGCCGGTGAGCGTGGGCGCGGCGGCCTCCTCCCACGTCAGGTGGTCCGCCTTGGGGAGGCACTGATGCTCCTGGACCTTGGTGAACTGGGCCATCGACCCCCAACAGGTGTCGTACCCCCACACACGGAAGGTCTCCGCGAGCCCCGGGTCGCTCCCGGCTCGAACCCATGGATCGTCCAGGTCCCACTGCCCGGGGTGCACCACGACCGCGTCGCCGACCTGGACCTCGCGCACGTCGGAGCCGACCGCGTAGACGATCCCGCTCGCGTCCGAGCCGACGATGTGGAACTCGGTCGGCTCGCCCCATCGAGCCTGGCCCTTCGTGACGTCGATCGGGACGCCGCGCGCCGCCCACACGTTGTTGAAGTTCACGCCCGCGGCCATCGTCGCCACCAGCACGTCGTGGGGTCCGAGGTCGGGGACGTCGATCACCTCGTCGCGGATCGCCTCGCTCGGCTCGCCGAACCGGTCCGGCCGGACGAGCATCGCGTGCATCCGCGGGGGAACCTCACCGACGGGAGGGAGCTCGCCGACCTCGTAGACGTCCTGGACCATGGCACCGCACCCTAGCGATGCCCGCGGAGACCCGACAACGGAGCCCTGAAGCGTCGCGATAGCGTTCCCCGATGGGTGAACTCCGCACGACGTTCCTCGAGGACGCGGGACAACCGGCCTCGGCGACGGTCGACGTGCTGACGCGCTGGATCGACGCGGCGACCGAGTCCCTGTGGGTGGCGATCTACGACTTCGACGTGGAGGATCCCGCCACCGCCCCGATCGCTCACGCGCTGGAGTCCGCGACGCGACGCGGCGTCGACGTGCGGGTCGCCTTCAACCGCGAGCCGAGCGAGGCGCCCAGCGACCCGAGGCCGATGCGGTCCGACCCCGCGGCGGTCGACGCGCTGCGCGTGCCGACGAGACCCGTGAGCGACGAGGGTTCGTTGCTCCATCACAAGTACGCCGTCCGCGACGGACGCGACGTGTGGACCGGGTCGACGAACTGGACCCCGGACGCCCTCACGCGTGAGGAGAACGTGATCGTCGAGCTGACGGACGTCCCGGAGCTCGCAACGGCGTACCGGTCCAACTTCGAGCGGATCTGGCGGCACGGTCACCTCCGGCGATCCGGCTCCGACGGGCCGGGGGCGACGCTCGCACGAGGCGTCGACGTCAGCGTCGCGTTCTCCCCCGCGCCGCCCTGGCTCTCGCTCGAGGCCGCCCGCATGATCGCGGCCGCGGATCGCCGCGTGCGGATCTGCTCACCGGTCGTGACCTCCGGCGCGGTGCTCGCCTTGCTCGCGGAGCACGCGGAGCGACCGTCGATCGAGCTCGGCGGCGCCTACGACCGGACGCAGATGGAGGACGTCCAACGGCAATGGCTGGCCGTGGCGCACAACCGCTGGAAGCTCGCCGCCTGGGACACGATCGCCGCGCACCTGTCCGGGAAGGTCTCGACGCGGTATGCGCCGGGGGCGGTCCACGATTACATGCACGCGAAGTTCCTGGTGGTCGACGACCAGGTCCTGACCGGAAGCTTCAACTTCTCCCGGCACGGAGAGGGCAACGCCGAGAACGTGGTGCACCTCAGGAGCGAGGAGGTCGCGGTGACGTTCGAGGGGTTCGCGGGGCGCGTCGCGGCCCGCTACGCGTGAGGACGGGCGGGTCGCCGACCGGGACCTCTACCCGACGGCCCCGACCGGGGCCATGCGGGCCTCGGGATCCGCCGCGGGACACCCCGCCGCGCGCGGACACCAGCCGCACCACGGTCCCGGGGTGAGCGACGGGTCTCGGCCGCTCCGCATCGACGCGGCGGAGCGCGCGGCCTCGATCACGCGGTCGGCCGCGTGGAAGAGCGTGTCCTCGGCGACGTCCTCCGCCTGCCAGGTCCCGCCTTCCAGGAAGAAGGAGGCGACGCGGAACGGCGGGACCCCGAAGCGCAGCGCGAGGACGAGCGCGTACAGCCGATTGTCCTCCGCGTACTGCGGATAGGCGCTGCCGGTCTTCAGGTCGATCGCGATCCGTGTGGCGCGCATCGGTTCGAGGCGATCCGGCGTGCCCAAGAGGAGGTCGAGCTTGCCCGAGACCACGAGGGCTCCCCCCAGGAGCTCCGCGCGGATCGGGAGCTCGGTCGCGGGCGAAAGCTCGCGACGGAGCTCCCTGAGCGGCGGGAACGAGGCCTCGAACAGGATCGTGCGGCGGACGACCTCCATCAGGATCTCGTCGCGGTCCGGCTCGAGGAGCCCGTGCCAGAACTCCGCGAACCGCTCCTCCTTGTCGACCGTGCGCTTTGCGGCGAGCTCGGCCGCCGTGTGCGGATCGAGCGGATCGCGCGCACCGACCACGACCTCGATCGCGCGATGCTGCAAGACGCCGGTGGCGCTCGCGCGGCCGTGCTCGAAGGGGGGTGCCTCGCCGGACAGTCGCGACAGGAACGTCCCCTCGCACCGCCCGAGGTCGTTGAGCTTCTCCTTGCCGAGCCACAGAGGCTCGGGAAGGTCGAGGCTGCGGACCGCTTCCTCGATCCGGTCGCGCAGCCGCTGGGCGAGATCCGCGGGGAACACCGGACGGTCCCCGGTGCCGATCAGCTGCTGGAGCGTCCGGCGCTGCGGGTCCGTCAGCTGCATGCGAGCATGCTAGGGGGAACCACCGACATGTCCGAGA
>JBKOUM010000191.1:0-4305 GCA_046723385.1 Actinomycetota bacterium | reverse complement strand
AGGACACCCCGGGGACGGCCGGCAGCGTCGCGACGACCCGGGACCGGGTGGCGGTTGGGGGCGTGCGCCTGCGCACGCCGGGACCCGCCGCCGTGCAGGCGCTCGCGCCCCACCCCACCGACCAGGACGCCACGTCGACCGACCTCTACGACGAGCAGGATGCGGCGAACGGGGCTGGTGGCCGGTGATGCTGCACGTGATCGACGTTCATGAACTGTTGGGTCATCCCGGGTCGTTCCGCGAGGAGCCGGTCCGAGGGACGGTCGACGGGCTCGCCACCGAGCTCGCGCGCGTCCCGGACGATGCGCCGGTGGTCGCCGATCTCCTCCTGGAATCGGTGATCGAGGGGATCGTCGTCTCGGGGCGCGTCGGGGGGACGTGGCGGCTGCGCTGTGCCCGGTGCCTGACGGAGTTCGATCAACCGTTCGACGTCCCCGTGAGCGAGCTCTTCGTCCGGTCGCCCGACGACGACGCGGATGCCTACCCGCTCGGCCCGGACGGCGAGCTCGACCCCGACCAGATGGTCCGCGACGCGGTCGGCGTCGAGATGCCGTTCTCCCCTCTGTGCCGACCCGACTGCAAGGGCCTCTGTGAGGTCTGCGGCGGCGACCGCAACCTGGGCGAGTGCCCGGGCCATCAGGACGTCGATCCACGCTTCGCGGTCCTCGCCGACCTGTTCCCAGACCTGCCCGACCTCGATCGAGAGAATCAGGAGAACTGACGGATGGCCGTTCCCAAGAAGAAGCAGAGCAAGACCCGAACCGCGAAGCGCCGCGCGACCTGGAAGTCGTCGGCGCCCGCGTACAACGCGTGTCCTCAGTGCAAGCAGCCCAAGCTTCCGCACCGCGTGTGCGGGAACTGCGGCTACTACGCGGGGCGGCAGGCGGTCGAGGTCGAGTAGCGCGTGAGCGAGGCGTCCGTCGAACACGGGCTCGAAGCTCTGGACCGCGCGCTCGGCCTGTCGTTCCGCGACGCGGAGCTCCGCGAGGCGTCACTGACGCACCGCTCGTTCGCCTTCGAGCACGACCTGACGATCACGAACGAACGGCTCGAGTTCCTCGGCGACTCCGTCCTCGGGCTCGTCGTGACCGACCTCGCGTATCGGACCTATCCCGAGATGCCCGAGGGGCAGCTCGCCAAGCTCCGTGCCGCGATCGTGAACATGACCGCGCTCGCCGACGTGGCGCGTGACCTCGACCTGGGTTCGGTCGTGCTCCTCGGGAAGGGCGAGGAGGGCTCGGGCGGCCGTGACAAGGCGAGCATCCTCGCGGACGCGCTCGAGGCCGTGTTCGGGGCCGTCTACCTGGATCTGGGCCTCGATGCGGCGCGAGCGTTGATCGAGCGTCTCTTCGCGCCTCGGATGGAGGCGTACGTCCGCGGGGAGGGCGACCGCGACTACAAGACGATCCTCCAGGAGCTGGCCTCGCAGCAGCTCCGGGCGCTTCCCGTGTACCACATCGAGGAACGCGGTCCGGACCACCAGAAGGAGTTCACGGCGACGGTGGTGATCGGCGGGGAGACGCTCGGCACGGGCGTCGGGCGGTCGAAGAAGGAGGCCGAACAGCAGGCCGCGCGTGAGGCGCACGCCCGGCTCGCACGGTCGCCGGGTGCGGAGGGGAACGGGGATGGAACTTCCTGAGGTCGAGGTGATGCGCCGCGACCTCGAGCGTGACGTCGTCGGCAAGAAGATCAAGGACGTTGAGGTCAAGGGGTCGAAGAACGCGCTCCGCGTGGTGCGCAGGCACAAGACGCGGAAGGACTTCACGTCGAGGCTCACCGGGCACAAGGTCACGAAGACGGAGCGCCGCGGGAAGTACGTGTTGCTCTCCCTGGACGGCGGCGACGTCTGGGTCGTGCACTTCGGGATGAGCGGGCAGTTCGTCCGGGCGAACGGCCGGGTCGCGCTCGCTCCGCACACCCACGTGATCGTCACCTTCCAACAGGGCGGTGATCTCCGGTTCGTCGACCCGCGCACGTTCGGTGAGATGTTCGTCGCGAGTCCCGACGAGCTCGGCAAGGTGAAGGAGCTCCAGCACATCGCGATCGACCCGCTCGATCAGGTGTTCACCTGGCCGACGTTCCAGTACCTGCTGGCCCAGCGCGCGACGAAGATGAAGCAGCTGATGATGGATCAGAAGTTCATCAGCGGCCTGGGCAACATCTATTCCGACGAGGTGCTCTTCGCGGCGGGGATCCGGTACGACCGGATGAGCGACTCCCTATCGTCCCAGGAGGTCCGAAGGCTCTACCGAGCGATCCAGGAGATCCTGCAGGATGCGATCAAGGCTCGCGGGACGACGCTCGATGACGAGGCGTATCTGGATCTGTTCGGCAAGCCCGGCGAGTACCAGCACGAGCTGAAGGTGTACGGGCGGGAAGGCCAACCCTGCAGGCGGTGCCGGACCCCGATCCAGACCGTCAGGGTGATGCAGCGGACGAGCTACTTCTGTCCACAGTGCCAGAGTTGAGCCGTCGTCCCGAGCGGATCATCAAGCGATGTCCGCGCCGGCGTCCCGCATCCGGCGGATCGCGCGGTCACCGTCGCCGTCGTGCAGGTCGACCGCTCTGATCCCGTCCGCGACCACACCGACGTCGAAACCGAGCATGCGGGCGTCGGACACGGTCTCGACGACGCAATAGTCGGTCGCGAGACCGGTGACGATCAGGCGTTCGACGGTCGCCGCGCGGAGGATGCGTTCGAGCTCGGTGGCCTCGACGGCCCCGCTCAACGGATCCCGGACGCTGAACGCCGAGTACCCGTCCTTCCCGTCGGTGCCCTTCCGCAGGACGTCCCCATCGACGGCGAGCTCGGGATGGAACGCAGCGCCCCACGTCCCCTGGACGCAGTGGACCGGCCAGATCCCTCCGTCGACGGCGAAGTGGGGGGTGTGCGCCGGGTGCCAATCCTGGGTGTAGATCACCAGCGCGCCCTCCGAACGCGCCCGCATCTGCTCGGTGTTCGCCACCGGGACCACGTCCTCGCCACCGCGGATGTAGAGCGATCCCGCCGGGTCCGCGAAGTCGTTCTGCAGGTCCACGATCACGAGCGCCGTTCGTGGGTCGTACGCAGGCACCGCGGGTCTCCGATCGCGTTCGTCGACTGCACGGTCAGCGTACCCTGGCACGTCATGGCGCTTCCGCGGCGGGTCCACGTCGTGGTCTCGGGCCACGTGCAGGGCGTGTTCTTCCGAACGACGTGCGCGCGGGAGGCGAAGGCCCGGGGCGTGGCGGGGTGGGTACGGAACCGGGGTGACGGATCCGTGGAAGCCTCGTTCGAAGGAGACGCCGGCGCGGTGGCCGCCGTGGTCTCCTGGTGCAGGCGAGGTCCTTCGGGAGCATCGGTCACCGATATCGACGTTCGCGACGAGGCGCCGACGGGTGAGCGCGGCTTCCGGGTGATGGGGTAGATCGGTCGTGAAGGGCTCCTCCCACCCCACGAATCACACGGCTGTTAGCATCCGCGCGATGTTCCTCCGGCAGATCCAGATCCGGGGTTTCAAGAGCTTCGCGGACAAGACGGTCCTGGAGTTCGTCCCCGGCGTGTCCGTGATCGTGGGCCCCAACGGATCGGGCAAATCGAACCTCGTCGATGCGATCAGTTGGGCCCTCGGCGAGCAGGGGCCCCGAGCGCTGCGGGGCGGGCAGATGGCCGATGTGATCTTCGCCGGCACCCCTTCTCGGCCTGCGCTCGGCATGGCCGAGGTCAAGCTCGTGATCGACAACACGGCGGGCAAGATCCCGGTGCCGATGTCCGAGATCGAGATCTCTCGCACGATCTTCCGCAGCGGCGATTCCGAGTACCGGATCGGCGGGCAGACCGTCCGGCTGATGGACGTGCAGGAGCTGCTGTCGGAGTCGGGGATAGGCCGGGCGCTCCACACGGTCGTCGGTCAGGGGCAGCTCGAGGAGGTGCTCCTCTCCCGCCCGGAGGACCGCAGGAAGTACATCGAGGAGGCCGCTGGCGTCGCGAAGCACCGCCGCCGGAAGGAGCGCGCCGAGCGCAAGCTGGCCTCGCTGGACCAAGACCTGTTGCGGCTCGCCGATGTCCTCAGCGAGCTCCGGCGCCAGCTGAAGCCGCTGCAGCAGCAGGCGGAGATGGCCAAGAAGCACGAAGCGCTGACCGCGGACGCCGACCGCCTCGCGCGGATGCTGGCGGCGGCGCGGCTGCGCGCGCTGCAGCGCGAGCAAGAGCGCCGCCGCAGCGGCTGGGACGAGGGGCTCGAGGAGCGCGCGAAGGCGCGCGAACGGCTCGACGCGCTCGACGAGCGGGTCCTCGCCGCCGCGGATGCGCGCGCGGGAGCGACG
>JBKOUM010000057.1:0-2761 GCA_046723385.1 Actinomycetota bacterium | reverse complement strand
CCTCATCGCGAAGCCCGAACCGAACCACGTCCCGGGGGCCGGCACCGTCGCCCGTATCGACGGCGACCGCTTCGATGCGCCCGTCACCGTCGGGCAGTTCCCGATCGCGTTGACCGAGGGCGATGGGCGCGTGTGGGTGCTGGATCGACAGTCGCAGATCTACTGGGTGGAGGAGACCGACGGCTCGAGCGGGTCGCGGGGTTCCGACGGCGTGCCGACGGACGCGGCCGTCGGCGCCGGATCCCTCTGGATCACCTATGGGTTCGGGGTCGCGGGAACCCCCGATTCGACCGTCGGCCGCCTCGACCCCGCCGCCGGGCAGATCTCCGCGGCGTTCGTGACGCCAATCGGCTCGCAGGCGATCGCCTACGGGGGCAACGCGGTGTGGGTCTCCGACCCCAACACGGGAACGGTCGCCCGATACGACCCGGTGTCGCGTGAGACCGAGACGATCGCGCTGCCGCGCGCGGCCCGACCCGACGCGATCGCGTTCGGCGATCTCGCGGGTGCCTCGATCTGGGTGGCGGATTCGCTGTCGCCGAACCTGTATCGGTTGAGCCCCGACGCGACCAAGGGGGCCCGCACGTACACGCTAGGCGGGACGCCGACGGCGATCGCCGTTGGATCGGATGCGGTCTGGGTCGCGAGCGAAGAGCGCGATGCGGTCTACGCGTTCGATCCGGCGTCGGGATCGATCAGGACGTCGACCGACGTCGGCGGGCAGGGGTGCAACGGGCCCGTGTCGCTCGCGGTCGGTCGCGACGGCGTGTGGGTGGCGTGCTCCCTCTCGCAGCAAGTGATCCGGCTCGACCCGCAGCACGGCACGATCACCGAGACCCTTCCCGTCGGGGCCGCCCCGATCGCGATGACGACCGCGCAGGACGGATCGGTCTGGGTCGCCGTGCAACCCCGCTAAGGCTCAGGACGCCGCGACGGTCAGGCGATCGAGCGCCGGCTGTTGGTTCGCCAGATCCCAGGAGAAGGTGCCGATCGACGCCGAGGAGATCCTGATCGACCGTCCGAACGCCAGCGGAACAGCCGGCAGCACCTGGGTGATCAGGTACTGATCCAGCCGCGTCCAGCAGGCGATGCCGCGGGATCCGACCTGCTGGTTGCACGCCTGGATCTCCGGGACGATGCTCGGGACGGACCGCACGGGAGACCCGATCTTGGCCAGCCGGGCGGTCGAGAGACCCATGTGGGTCGGCCCCTCCAGGCCGGCCACGGACGGGCCGCCGAAGTTGGTGACGATGAGGTTGCCGATGCTCGGATAGTCGGGAAGCCAGCCATCACCGATGCACATGCCCGTGTTCGACGTCGGGTCGTTGCAGATGTCATAGAAGTCGTCGCGCACCTGGATCGTGCCGTCGATGCCGACCGCGGCGAGGCTTCGAGCGACTCCCTTCGCGATCGGATCCAGGCCCCCATGGATGACGATGTTCACGGACCGGCACACCGGATCGACGCAGTGACCGCCCCTATCGGCGTACCGCGAGCGGGCCATCTCGCGCTGCGCGGCTGCGATGTCGGAGGTGCCCTCGGGACCCGGGAACGGATCCCACCCGGCGGCGAGCAACTCCTCGCTGCTGTCCGGCGCGTAGTGGTTGGCCAGCACCGTCGATCCGAACGGGTACGCCTGGCTGATGGGGTCGAGCATCGCCGCGCGGTCCAGGGCGAACGCGACCGCGCGCCGAACGGCCAGATCGTCGAAGGGCGGCTGCGCGAGGTTGAAGTCGGCCATCACGAGGTTCCCGGTGTCGATGCTCTGCACGAACGGGCGCAAGGACGGGTCGTCGAGGTAGCGGCGGAGCACGTTGGGAGGCGGCATCGCGTCCATGACCAGGTCGAGCTGACCCGCGACGAACCGTTGGAACAGGGCGCCGGGTGGTCCACCCTCGAGCACGATCCGATCCGGAAGTGCGGCGCGCAAGGGATCGCTGCGGGGATCCCACGATGGATTCCGGACAAGGGTGATCTGCCCGTACCCCGTCGACTGGTAGTCCTGGTCGTAGCCCCACGGCTCGAAACCCGACGCCGGCTCCTGCTCGTCGGCCGGCATGGAGAAGTCCACGCTTCCTTCGCCTTCGATCATGTACGGCCCCGAGGACACGAGGACCCTGCCGTAGCCGTCGCGCTTGCTCGGATCGGCGCTCCTGTCGTGACCCGTCGCGACGCCGTACCGAGCCGACGGATCACTCGGCGACGGGGGGATCGGGGCGGTGGTCGCGAGCGTCAGGTCGTACAGGAGGTTGGCGTCCGGCCGGACCTGATGGATCACGAGCGTCAGAGGGTCGGGGACCTCGATGCCCGAGATCGAATCCGCCTTGCCGTTCTGGTACTCGGTGAAGCCCTGGATGTTGGCGAGATACGTGGCCCCCAGGCCGAAGTTGGATGTGTCGGGATCACCCGCCCGGAGGAAGGCTCGGACCAAGTCGGGAGCCGTGATCTGAACGTCCTGGAGCGGTGGACCGTAATGGAGGCCCGGGCGCAGATGGAAGGTCCACGTCGACCCGTCCGTGGAGACGTCCGGAGACGCGGCGGCGAGATCCGGCTTCGGCTCGGTGCCGGTGACCCCGCTCGTGCCGTCGTACGACATCAACGTGCGGAGCAGGCAACAGCGGAACAGCTCCCACGGCGAGAAGTTCCACTCGTTCTGCGGATCCATGTCGAAGAAGACCTGACTGGTCATCCCGACGGTCAGCGTGCCGCCCGAGCCGGGGCGCAGCGCAGTCGAGGAGCCGTCATCGCCGCCTCCGGTGCA
>JBKOUM010000036.1:0-37914 GCA_046723385.1 Actinomycetota bacterium | reverse complement strand
TACTACTCCCCCGCTCGCTACCGGGCCGCCCCCACGGTTTAGTTCTGGCCGGCGCGCCTCGCTCACGACCCGCCCGGTGCGGTCCCCAACCTGACGCGCGTCGACCTGATCATCGACGATCAAGATCGACCCTGGGTCCTGGAGGTGAACGTGTCACCGGGGATGACCGAGACCTCCCTCGTCCCCATGGCCGCCCAGGCTCGTGGGATGGCTCTCAAGGATCTGTGTGACGTTATCCTACGCTCGGCTGCCGCACGGCCCTAGTCGGGCGCCAAGCCGGGCCCCGAGCCGATGATCTCGGACACGATCCGCTCCAGGTCGTCCGGGGACCCGAACTCGATCACGACCTTCCCCCGCTTCGCGCCCATCTGGATCGAGACCCGCGTCGCGAGCTGTTCGGACAGGATCTCCTCGACCTCGGCGAGGTTCGCGTCGGACTGCTCGGTGATGGCCTCCGCGACACGCCGCTTCTCCGCGGCATCCCTCGGCGCTTCCACGAAGCGGCGGACGATGTCCTCGGTCTGTCGGACCGAGAGGTCCTCGGCGGCGATCCTGGTCGCGAGAGACGACATGGCGTCCTTGTCGCCTAGGGAGAGCACCGCGCGCGCGTGACCGGCGGTGATCTTGTCGTCGGCGAGGAACTGCTGAACGTCGAGCGGGAGCGCCAACAGGCGGATCGTGTTCGCGATGTGTGACCGCGACACACCGACGCGGTCGGCGAGCTCCTCCTGCTTGAGACCCAATTCCCCAAGGAGGGCCTTGAACGCCTCGGCCTGCTCGATGGGGTTCAGATCCTCACGGTGGATGTTCTCGATCAGCGCCTCTCGCAACAGCTCCGAATCTTCCGAATCCCGCAGGACGATCGGGACGCTCGCGAGGCCGGCCGCCTTCGCAGCGCGGAGCCGTCGCTCTCCGGCGATCAGCTCGTAGCGACCGTCCCCCGCGCGACGGACGACGAGCGGTTGGAGGATCCCGACCTCGCGGATCGAGGCCGCGAGAGCGGCGATCGTCTCGTCATCGAAGCGGGTGCGTGGTTGCTTCGGGTTCGGCGCGACGGCGTTGACGGGCACCTCCATCAGACCGGCCGGCGCCTCGCCCGCCTCGGGCGCGCCGGGGATCAGCGCCGACAACCCCCGCCCCAGCCCACCGCGTTTGGACATCATCCGCCTCCCTTGCGGAACAGCCGCCACCGTCGCTTCGGGCTCCCCCCCTCGTCCTGCAGGGTTCCGCCGATGTCCGCCGCGGCTCGCCCCTCCTCGACCGAGACGCTCCCGTTGGGAACCTGCACGAGCGGCTCCTTCGCGGCTTCGATGTCGATCTCGGAATCCTCCGCGATCACCACGACCCGGCGCTCCGGGAGCTGGCCCGGGGCCACGGCGGCCCGAGGCGGACGAACCTTCCGCTCGGTCCGGGCGGCGTCTTCCCACAGACCGTCCTCCGCGTCGGCCTCCGCGTGGGCCACGTCGGGCGCGGGAGGCGCGGGGAGGGCATCGGTTGCGACGGCCGCCTCGGTGGGTGTCTCCGCCTGGACCGACGGCTGGGAGGCAGCCGACGGATGCTCGGGCCCGGCCTCGGTCTCGACGATCGGGGCCTCCGGTTCGGGTTGCGGCGCAGGCGTCTCGACCCGGAGATCGGGCGACCCTTCCGCGGGGGGCTCGGCGGGGGTCGCATCGGCGGCGGCCGGGACCGGGTCCGTCTCGTCCGTGGTGGGCTTCGACACCACCACCGTCGGGAGCTCGTCGAAGACCGGCATCGGAGCTTCCGGGCGGGGGCGTTCGGCGACCTCCTTGGCGAGTTTCCGGTAGGAGTCCGCTCCCTTCGACCGTGGGTCGTACACGGTGATCGGTTGACCGAACCCCGGGGCTTCGGAGAGACGAACCGTCCTCGGGATGATGACGTCGTACACGACCTCACCGAAGAACCGCCGGACCTCGTCGACGACCTGCTCCGAGAGCTTGGTGCGCGGGTCGAACATCGTCATCACGATCCCCGTCAGCCGGAGCTCCGGGTTGATGTTCTGCTGAACGAGGTTGACGTTCCGCAGGAGCTGCCCGAGACCCTCGAGTGCGTAGTACTCGCACTGGATCGGCACGATGAGCTCCTCCGCCGCGGTGAGCGCGTTGATCGTGAGCAAGCCGAGCGAGGGTGGACAATCGAGGAAGATGAAGTCGTAGCGGTCTCCGGCGACGGGCGCCAACGCCTTCTTGAGACGGTTCTCCCGGGAGAACTGACTGACGAGCTCGATCTCCGCGCCCGCGAGGTCGATCGTGGACGGAACCGCGTCGAGGCCCTTGACCGTCGTACGGACGATCGCGGTGTCGATCGAAGCCTCGGCGACGACGACGTCATACACCGTGACGCCGCGAGCGTCGTGCCGGATCCCCATCCCCGTCGACGCGTTCCCCTGGGGATCGAGGTCGACGACGAGGACGCGGAACCCGTCTTCGGCGAGGGCCGCCCCGAGGCTGACCGCGGTGGTCGACTTCCCGACGCCGCCCTTCTGGTTGGCGATGGCGACGATCCGAGCGGTTCCCGCGGATGCGGGTGCGACGGGGGTTCGCTGGACCGGCCGCTCGGCCTTGTTGCGAGCCGGACGAGCCGCGTCTTTCGCCGAACGTGTGGACGCGGAAGGAGCGCTGGGAGAAGGCTTGCTCACTGCCGGGTCATGATAACGATGGGCCCAGCATCCGCAAGACCGGGGGAGAGCGAAAGGGTGATGCGAGCTCGCTGAGGCGTCCCCGAGGATGCGACGAATCCTCGTCCTCCCCAGTAGAACAGCCGTCCATGGGGCCGGAGCAGCGGTTCCGCCATCCCCCAGGCGCGGATCGGATCGGCCAGTGCGCGGGCAAGACAGACGTCTGCAGGGGGAGTGACCCGCTCGACCGGTCCTGGGACGACCGCCGCGTTCTGGATCCCAAGTGCGTCCACCACGAACTCGAGGAACGCGGCCCGACGGTGACGGATCTCCACGAGACGGAATCTCAGGTCGGGGCGAACGACCGCGAGAGGGATCCCAGGGAGGCCGGCCCCTGAGCCGAGGTCCACCACATCCGTCGGCGGGCGCCCCAGCAAGGGGGCGGCCCGGAGGGAATCGACGAGGTGCCGCTCGCGGAGCCGGTCACGATCTCCCCCGGCGACCATCCCCATGGGGACCGCCCGATCGGCGAGGAGAGCTTGGTACTCGTCCAGAGCGCCGGCCTGCTCGGCGGTGATGTCCAGACCCAGAAGTTCGGCCAACGCACCCCAAGCCTCATGTTTCACGTGAAACATCGCCTTTCGCGAGGGAGGAGCGCTCGGCAGGTCAGTCGATCGGTGTCACGACGACGAACCTGTTTGGCTCCTCGCCACGCGACCCGCTCTGGACGCCTTCGATCGTAGCTATCGCATCGTGCACGATCTTGCGTTCGAGCGCGTCCATCGGTTCGAGTTCCTGCTCCTCGCCCGTTTCGAGCGCGAGCTCGGCCGCACCGTGGGCGCGCTCCTCGAGGCGAGCCGCCCGGCGCTTCCGGTAGTCCTCGACGTCGACCAGGACTCGGATGCGCTCGTCCAACCGGCGGCCGACGATGTTGCGGGTCAGCTCCTGGATCGCGTCGAGCGTCTGCCCATGTTTGCCGATCAAGAGGGCGAGATCGTCCGGGGGCCCTTCGAGGATGTCCACGTAGAAGCGGTCGCCTTCGACGGCGGGTTCCGCGATCGCGTCGATGTCCATCACGCCGAGCAGCTCCTCGACGAAGTCCGCCACCGCGTCGGCCTGTTCCTCCAGATCGAGGTCCTCGGGATCCCCGTTCATGAGTCATCCTCCGGTGGCTCGGGCTTCGGGTTACGCCGGAGCTCGTTGCCCGGTGCCGCGCCCTTGCGACGTGAAGGCGGGCTCTGCTTCTTGGCCGATCCGGATGATCCGGCGCCCGGGGGTCTCTTCGGTCGCGGCGCGCCCTTCTTCGGCGGCGCGCCTCCGGTCCCTCCGGTCCCCCTCCCCTTCTTGTTGTCGCGCCCCTTCTGCAGGTCCTCACGCTGCTGCTGGACGGCCTGGGCACGATCGGTCATCCAGGACATGACCCCGCGTTTCGGGTTCTGCGCTTTGGCTTTCTGCTGCTCGATGTGCCGCTCGAGCGCCTGGGGGCCGATGTGCCCTCGCCGGAGCAGGTACGTCTGCTGGCCGATCTGGAGGGCGTTGGACACGGTCCAGTAGACGACCAGACCCGCCGGGAACTGGAGCCCGAAGAAGGCGAACAACAACGGCATGATCCGCGTGATCGTCTGTTGCTGGGATGACTGGGCCCCTTGCGGGCTCGCCCGCTGCATCTGGAAGGTCTGGAAGAACGTCAACCCGACCATCACCGCGATGATCAGGACGTACGGCACCACGTCCGGGAAGCGCGAGTTCCCGCAATCGAGGACACCTTGCGTCGTGGCATCGAAGGGGAGGGGAACGTTGCCTTCACCCAGGATCGGTGCGCCGGTCGGGTCCGTCGGGTTGCCCGGGCCGGGCAGCTGCTTCACCTGACCGTCCGTCGGGTCCTTGTACTCGATCGGGACCTGGGTGCCGGCGCCGACCAGGTTGCACTGGAGGTTCATGAACAAGAAGTCGGTGTTCTCGTGTGTGAGCACGTTCTGGAACAGGGCGCTGTCCTCGGGAAGGTGGTTGTTCGCCACGACGAAGGCTCCCCGATGCGCGGGGTCGGTAACCGGGTCGACCGAGGGCTGCTTGATCACCGCGTACATCGCGAACAGGAACGGGAGCGTCAAGAGCATCGGGAGGCAGCCGCTGAACGGGCTCACCCCGGACTCGCGGTAGAGCTTCATCTGCTCTTCCTGCTGCTTCTGACGGTTGTTCTTGTACTTCTTCTGGATCTCCTTGAGCTTGGGCTGCAACGCTTGCATGTTCTGCATGCTCTTGATCTGCTTGAAGCCGAGCGGAAGCAGCAGAGCGCGGATCGCGATCGTCAGGATGATGATCGCGATCCCGTAGTTGGGCACCAGGTCGTAGATCCACGCGAGGACCCAACCGAGCCCATCGAGGAGCTGCTGCCAGACGACCAGGGCGATCAAGCGCTACACCCGCGCCTTCCCGCCGGGCTGGCGTACGACGGCGTCATACGCCGACCGCTCCGGAACCCCGTCGAGCCCCGGCCGCCCGAAGGGGTTGCACCGCAGGACTCTCCAGGTAGCGAGGAGGGAGCCCACCACGGCGCCGCGCGTGCGGATCGCCTCTTCGGCGTAGGCACTGCAACTCGGTTCGAAGCGGCACTGTCCCCCCAGGATCCCCGAGAGGGTCGCGCGATACATGCGGATCAGCGCGATCAGCAACATGCGGACGGGGGCACCGGCGACCGTGAGACCGCGGCGGAAGGAGGTCACGTCGTGTCCCTGCGGAGGAGTTCCGTCATCTCGGCCACCAGATCCTGTGTCTTCGCGCCTCGGATGGCCGTTCGGGCCACGAGGACGGTGTCGTATCCGTTCCCGATCCCGCGAGCGACCTCCAACCACGCCGCTCGAAGGATGCGCCGAGCCCGGTTGCGGTCCACCGCGTTCCCGACCCTGCGACCGGCGACGAACGCAGCCGCCCCGGCCCCGGGCGCGAGGAACACTACCACCCGGTTGCCGTGCAACGGCCGTCCCGAATCGAGCACGCGTCGCACGTCGCGCGAGCGCATATGCGCCACCGTTCGGAGCGATCAGACGGCGAGCCGGGACCGACCCTTGCGGCGCCGCGCGGCGAGGATCGCTCGACCGGCTCGCGTCCGCATCCGATGCCGGAAGCCGTGCACCTTCGCGCGGTGGCGGTTGTTCGGTTGGTACGTCCGCTTGCCCTTCGCCATGGCCGGAAGATCCTCGTTTCGACGGAACGGCCGGCGTCCGCCGGCCGAGCACCGAGTATACGGGCCCTTCATCATCGCTGGCCAAGTCCCTTGACAACAGAAAGAGCGTCAAGACCCCGGCGGCGGCGTGCGGTGTGGAAAAACCGCGTGCTATCGTCCAGCCGCTTTCCCCCCGGCGCGCGAGACCGGGCCGCGCTTCGTCGACAGGAAACCCTTCCCCATTGGGTTTTCCACCGTTGTGGAAAGGTCTTGTGGAATAGGCATGGTGACGGCCTACCCGGAGCACGCAGCCCTCGAGGCGTGGTCCAGTGTGCTCTCACGGGCTCGTGACGAGCTTCCGGACACGACGCTCGTGATGTGGTTCTCCGATGTGCGCCCGACGGACATCACCGACAACGTGTTGACGCTTGCCGTCCCCAGCCCGCTCGTTCGTGAGCGGTTGCAGCACAACCACCTTTCACTGATCGAAGAGGCGGTCGCCTCGTCGTACGGGGGACCGGTGAAGATCGCGTTCGAGGTGGAGGAGAGCATCCGTCATCCGTTGGAAGAGGCCCAGGTCCCGGCACCTCCCACGGCGACGACCACCTCGCAGAGCGACCTGGCACGGCGGTCCGCCATGCCGCCCCCGCTCGGCGCTCCCGGCCTGCCGTTCCCCAACTACACCTTCGAGGCGTTCGTCCCGGGTCCGAGCAACCGCTTCGCACATGCCGCCGCGATGGCCGTCGCCGAGGCACCGCCTTCGATCGCGTACAACCCGCTGTTCATCTACGGCGGTGTGGGGCTCGGGAAGACGCACCTGCTGATCGCCGTCGGGCATCACATGTATCGGGTGAACCCAGGGATCCGCGTGAAGTACGTGACCTCCGAGCGCTTCGTGACCGAGTTCATCAAGGCCGTCCGCGAGCGCCAGGGTGATCAGTTCCGACACCGTTACCGCGAGGTCGACGTCTTGCTCGTCGACGACATCCAGTTCTTGGCCAAGCGCGAGGAGACGCAGACCGAGTTCTTCCACACGTTCAACCATCTCCACGGGAGCGGCCGGCAGATCGCGATCGCTTCCGACCGGCCGCCGCACGAGCTGTCGGGACTCGAGGAGCGGCTCGTCAGCCGCTTTCGCTGGGGTCTGTGCGTCGATGTGCAGCCACCGGACCTGGAGACGCGGATCGCGATCCTGCAGCTCAAAGCGGAACGGGAGCGACTCACGATCCCGCATGACGTGATCGAGTTCGTCGCCTCCAAGTTCGATCAATCCGTCCGTGAGCTCGAGGGCGCGCTCGTGCGCGTCGTGGCATGGTCCGAACTCACGGCGCAACGGATCGACCGCGAGCTCGCCGAACGCGCTCTCCAAGACCTGATCCCGCAGACCGAGCATGAGATCCCGCCGCAGCTGATCATGGAGCAGACGGCCGACTACTTCTCGCTGTCCACCGGCGACCTCGTATCCAAGTCCCGCTCCCGCCCGCTCACCCAGGCTCGGCACATCGCGATGTACCTGATGCGCGAGTGCACCGGTCTCTCCCTCGTGAAGATCGGCGAGATCTTCGGTGGGCGCGATCACACGACCGTGTTGCACGGGATCAAGAAGGTCGAAGACGAGATGCGGGAGCGCGACGCGACGTTCCGACAGGTGCAGGACCTCACGCGGATCGTTCGGGGTCGCGTCCGAGGCACCGGCTGAGGCTGTGGACAACGCTGTGGACAGAGGACCGCATCCTCGCAGGAAGGAGGCTCGGACCATGGTGCGACACGACTTTTCCACCGGCCGTCCCCATGTCCGACACCGGGATTACGCTGCGCGGAGGCTGGGTTCTCCACGATTCCACCGCTCCTACCACTGAAGGACTTCATGAAGAACATCAACGACATCAGGGGGTGCACACGGTGAAGTTCCGATGCGATCGCGACGCGTTGTCGGACGCACTCCAGACGGTTCAGCGAGGGGTCTCGTCCCGGCCGGGGATCCCGGCGCTCACGGGCGTGCTGCTGGACGCGGAGGACGGCGGGCGGCTCACGATGACGACCACCGACCTGGAGGTGTCGGCCCGGCTGATGATCGACGTCCAGGTGAGCGAGCCGGGGCTCGCGTTGATCCCCGCGCGGCTGTTGGCCGACACCGTGAAGTCGCTCTCGGACGCGCCCGTCGATGTCGAGACCGATCAGTCGCAGGCTCGGATCCGGTGCGCCGCGTACGAAGGCGCGCTCCGGCTCCTGCCGGCGGAGGACTTCCCGGGCCTCCAGGAACCCGGCGGCACGCGCGTCGAGGCGGAAGCGGGGGCGTTCGCGGAGGCCGTGTCGCAGGTTGCACGGGCCGCCAGCCGTGACGAGGCGCGTCCGGTGCTCACCGGTGTGCTGGTCGAGGTGAGCCGCGAGGGGTGCGTGCTGGCCGCCACGGACTCCTACCGCTTGGCCGTGCGCGACCTCGTCGCGACGGCGGACGGCGAGGCGAAGGCGATCGTCCCAGAGCGCGCCTTCTCGGAGGCGGGTCGCGCCGCTGCGACCGACGAGAAGGGCAAGGTCGAGATCCTGGTCGACGACGCGCAGGTCTCGTTCCGGGCCGGCGGTCTCACGCTCACATCGCGGCTGATCGAGGGCGAGTTCCCGAACTACCGCCAACTCCTCCCGGATACGCACGAGAGCCGCCTCACCGTGTCGCGTCAGCAGTTGCTCGACGCCGTGCGTCGAGTGGGCCTCTTGGCGCGTGACACGACGCCGGTGCGACTGGAGTTCAACGCGCTCGGCGTGAAGCTCTCCTCCAGTTCGCCGGATCTGGGGCAGGCCGTCGAGACCGTCGAGGCACGCTACGAGGGCGACGATCTCACGGTCGCGTTCAACCCCCAGTACCTGATCGATGGGCTGACGGCCGCGGTGGGCGAGTCCATCCGCCTGGACGTCCGCGACGGCTTGAAGCCGGGCGTCGTCCATGGGGAGAGCGACGGCTACACGTACCTCGTGATGCCCGTGCGCCTCCCTGCCGCCGTGGTGTAGGCGCACCGCGGCCCCCGGGGTACCGCGATGCGCCTGTCGTGGGTCGAGCTGCGCGACTACCGCAACCACGCCCACACCAGGGTGGATCTTCGGACGGACGGGCTGTTCGTCGTCGCCGGCCCCAACGGTGAAGGCAAGACCAACCTCCTCGAGGCGATGCACTTCTTGTACGCGCTGGGCAGCCCGCGGGTAAGTTCGAGCGCGCCGCTCGTCCGCGAAGGCGCGGAGTCGGCCTACGTCCGGGGCGAGTTCGAGACGCGTGACGGCCGTTCGCTCGTCGAGGTGGAGATCCGTCGGAAGGGGGCGAACCGGATCCAGGTCGACCGTTCGGTCGTTCGCCGACGCAGGGACCTCCGGCGCGCGGTCCGCGTCGTTCTGTTCGGTCCGTTCGATCTGCCGGTCGTGACGGGCGACCCGTCGCGTCGCCGCTCGTTCATGGACGAGGCGGTCGTGCTGCTCCAACCGTCGCGCGACACGCTGACGACCGCGTTCGAGCGTGTGCTCCGTCAGCGGAACCGGCTCCTGAAGGAGCACGATGGTCGTGGCGCGCCCCGCGATCTGGACGCGTGGGACGATCAGCTCGTGCAGACCGGCGCCGCGGTCATGCGGGCACGTGCCGAGGCCGTCGAGGCGATCGCCTCGCCGGCCTCCGCCGCGTTCGAGGAGGTCTGCGGATACGGGCTGCTGATCGGGTACGCGCCCAACGTCGCCGGCGACGCCGGCGACGTTGAGGCGGCCTTCCGGAGCCAGTTGGCCGAGCGGCGGGCCGACGAGCTCGTCCGCAGGACGTCGCTCGTCGGCCCCCACCGCGACGAGTTGGACCTGGCCGTCCGGGATCTGGGCGCGCGCAGCTTCGCGTCGCACGGAGAGACGTGGGTCGCCGCGCTCGCGGTCCGGCTCGGGATCGCGACGGCGGTCCAGGAGGCGATCGGGGAGCCGCCGATCCTCCTGGTGGACGACCCCTACAGCGCGCTCGACCCCACGCGTCGGGACCGGATCGCCACGATGCTCGCCGATCGCGACGGCCAGGTCGTGATCAGCGTCGCGGACGAGGCCGACGTGCCGTCGCGGGCCGACGCCGTGTTGGACGTCCTCGCGGGAACCGTCACACCCAGGGATCAGGCGGCCTGATGCCGCACTCCAAGGGCTTCGGCCGACGCGCGGACCGGCGCACGCCCGACCTCGTGCCGATCGGCGACGTCGTGGACTCGTTGATGGAAGAGGACGCGTTCAGCCGCGGGATGCCGATCGCGACGCTCGCGCGACGCTGGCCCGAGCTGGTCGGCGAACGGCTCGCGCGAGCGACCCAGCCGGCGTCCTTGGAGGGCGGTGTGCTGCTGATCCGGGCGTCCGACGGGCCGTGGGGAGCGCAGGCCAGATACCTCGCCGACGAGATCCGAGAGCGGGCCGAGATGGCCCTCGGAACGGGTTCCGTCAAGAGCGTACGGATCGTGGTCACGCCGTCCTCCGAGGAGTAGGGAAACCGCAGGTCAGGACGCCGATTTCGCGCCCCCGGATACGGTCGGATCGGGTCTCCTTCCGGTAAAATATAGGTGTTCGTGTGACGCCCGCCGCACGCCCCACGCAGAGGTCCGCGCTGGTGCCGTGCGGCCCCGATCGGAGGATCCTTGGCAACACCGGCGAAACGCACCACCAGGACGAGAACGACCAAACAGCAACCCGGCTACGACTCCAGCAGCATCCAGGTCCTCGAAGGGCTCGAGCCCGTTCGCAAGCGACCGGGCATGTACATCGGCACCACCAGCTCGCGCGGCCTCCATCACCTCGTCTACGAGGTCGTCGACAACGCGATCGACGAGGCGATGGCGGGGCACTGCGACAAGATCGTCGTCACGCTCCACGCGGACGGCTCCGCGAGCGTCCTCGACAACGGTCGTGGGATCCCCGTCAAGCCGATCCCCGGTCGCAAGGATCGCCGCCCGGCGCTCGAGATCGTGCTGACGGTCCTGCACGCCGGCGGCAAGTTCGGCGGCGACGGGTACAAGATCTCCGGTGGCTTGCACGGCGTCGGCGTCTCGGTCGTGAACGCCCTCTCGGAGAAGCTCGACGCCCAGGTGCAGCGAGAAGGCTCGACCTACACGATGGTCTTCAGCCGCGGCAAGGTCACGAAGAAGCTCACCAAGGGCAAGGGCACCACCAAGACGGGCACGCTGATCCGCTTCTGGCCCGACCCCGAGATCTTCACGGAGGGGATCGAGTTCGAGAGCAAGATCCTCGCCGACCGGCTGAAGGAGCTCGCGTTCCTCAACAAGGGCGTCGAGATCCAGCTCATCGATGAGCGCTCCAAGACCAAGGAGGTCTTCAAGGCCACCGGTGGGCTCGTCGACTTCGTGAAGTACCTGGCCGAAGGCCGCGAGCCGTTGCATCGGGTCGTGTACTTCGAGGCGAAGGAGTCCGACGCCACGGCCGAGGTCGAGATCGCGCTGCAGTGGAACAGCTCGTACCAGGAGTCGTTCCATTCGTTCGCCAACACGATCAACACGCACGAGGGCGGCATGCACGAGGAGGGCCTCAAGAAGGCGCTCACGAACGTCCTCAATCGCTACGCCCGCACCAAGGGCCTCCTCAAGGAGAAGGAAGAGAACCTGATCGGGGAGGACGTCCGCGAGGGATTGATCGCGATCGTGTCGGTGAAGCTCCGCGACCCCCAGTTCGAGGGCCAGACCAAGACCAAGCTGGGGAACGCCTACATCCGGTCCTTCGTCGAGACGACGGTCAACGCGAAGCTCGCGGAGTGGCTCGAGGAACATCCGGGCGACGGCAAGCGGATCGTGACCAAGGGCGCGTCCGCGGCCAAGGCGCGGCTCGCCGCCAAGCAGGCCCGAGACCTGACGCGCCGGAAGTCGTTCCTGGAGTCGGGGTCGCTCCCGGGCAAGCTCGCGGACTGTCAGCTGAACGACCCGGCCGCGTGTGAGATCTACATCGTTGAGGGCGACTCGGCGGGCGGTTCGGCCAAGCAGGCGCGGGATCCGGCCACCCAGGCGATCCTCCCGATCCGGGGGAAGATCCTGAACGTCGAGAAGGCGCGGCTGCACAAGATCCTGGAGAACATCGAGATCCAGGCGCTCATCACCGCGATCGGCACCGGGATCGGCGACGAGTTCGACCTTGACAAGGCGCGGTACCACCGCATCGTGCTGATGGCGGATGCCGACGTCGACGGCGCGCACATCCGCACCTTGCTCCTGACGTACTTCTTCCGATACATGCGCGAGTTGATCGACGCCGGCTACGTGTACCTCGCGCAACCCCCGCTCTATCTGTTGAAGGACGGGAAGAAGGAGGAGTACTTCTACACGGAGCGCCAATGGGATGACTTCCGCAGCGGCAACGGGAACGGGAAGAAGCTCGACCCCCAGCGGTTCAAGGGGCTCGGCGAGATGGACGCATCCCAGCTTTGGGAGACGACCATGGACCCCGAGCGGCGAACCCTGCTCCAGGTCACGCTCGAGGATGCCGCGACGGCCGATCACCTGTTCACCGTGCTGATGGGCGAGGACGTCCCGTCGCGGAAGGAATTCATCGAATCCAACGCCCAGTACGTCCAGAACCTGGACGTCTGAGCGGGAGGAGGGTTCCGTGCCGCAAGAAGGTCTGTTCGCCGGGAACATCGAGCCCGTCCAGCTCGAGGACGAGATCCAACGCTCGTACCTCGACTACGCGATGTCGGTCATCGTGGGGCGGGCGCTGCCCGAGGTTCGTGACGGCCTGAAGCCCGTGCACCGCCGGATCCTCTGGTCGATGCTCGAGTCTGGCCTGCGGCCCGACCGTCCGTACCGCAAATCCGCCGCCGTCGTCGGGGACGTGATCCGCAAGTATCACCCACACGGGAACGACGCGATCTACGACGCCTTGGTGCGGATGGCCCAGGAGTTCTCGCTCCGGGCCCCGCTGGTCGATGGACACGGCAACTTCGGCTCAGTCGACGGTGATCCACCGGCCGCCTACCGGTACACCGAGGCGCGGCTCGCCCCGATCGCGCTCGAGCTGCTGCGCGACATCGAGTCCGAGACCGTCGACTTCGAGCCCAACTTCGACGGGTACGAGCAGCAGCCGGTCGTCCTGCCCTCGCGCTTCCCGAACCTGCTCGTGAACGGCTCCGGCGGCATCGCGGTGGGGATGGCCACGAACATCCCGCCGCACAACCTCGGCGAGGTGGTCGACGCCGTCGTCCACGCGATCGACAACCCGGAGGCGACGCCGAGCGAGCTGCGGAAGTTCATCAAGGGTCCCGACTTCCCGACCGGCGGCGTCATCCTCGGCAAGGACGGCATCCGCGACGCCTACGAGACCGGGCGCGGGTCGATCAAGGTCCGGGCGGTCTGCTCGATCGAAGAGGGAAGCGCGGGCCGGTCACAGATCGTCGTGACCGAGCTTCCGTACCAGGTCAACAAAGCGCGGCTGGCGGAGAAGATCGCCGACCTCGTGAAGACCGGCAGGGTCAAGGAGATCGCCGACGTCCAGGACCACTCGAGCGGTCGTGAGGGCATGCGTCTCGTGATCGTGCTCAAGCGGAACGCCAACCCCCACGTCGTCCTGAACCAGCTCTACAGGCACACGCAGCTGCAGGACAACTTCGGCGTGATCATGTTGTCGCTCGTCGACGGCGTGCCGCGCACGCTCAACCTCGCCGAGATGATCGGCCACTACGTGGACCACCAGGTCGACGTCGTGACGCGCCGCACGCGGTACGAGAAGCGCAAGCGCGAGGAACGGCTCCACATCGTCGAGGGCCTCCTGATCGCCCTCGATCACCTGGACGAGGTGATCAAGATCATCCGAGCGTCCGAGGACGCCGACGAAGCGCGGACCAAGCTGATGTCCACGTTCAAGCTGAGCGAGATCCAGGCGAACCACATCCTGGACATGCCGCTGCGCCGGCTCACGCGCCTGGCGCGGACGGAGCTCGACACCGAGAAGAAGGATCTCCTCGCCCGGATCAAGTACCTCGACTCCCTGCTGAAGAGCCCCAAGAAGCTGCGCGGCGTGATCAAGGACGAGCTCGCCGAGATCAAGCAGAAGCACGGGGACGCGCGTCGCACGGCGCTCAAGGCGGACGAGGGGGAGTTCGACGAAGAGGACCTGATCGCCGAGGAGGACGTGGTCATCACCGTCAGCCGGGCCGGCTACGTCAAGCGTCAGCCGATCGATGCGTTCAAGCGTCAGGGGAGGGGCGGCAAGGGCATCAAGGGCGCCACCCTCAAAGAAGAGGACGTGATCACCGACGTCTTCACGACGACGACGCACCACTGGCTCCTGTTCTTCACGACGAAGGGCAAGGCCTACCGCGTCAAGGTGCACGAAGTTCCGGATTCCACGCGCACCGCGCGAGGGTTGTACGCGGCCAACCTCCCCGGGGTGCAGGTGAGCGCCGACGAGAAGGTGAGCGCCGTGCTCGACCTCAAGGAGTACGCCGAGGGCCGGTTCCTGCTGTTCGCCACCAAGCACGGCATGGTGAAGAAGACCGCGTTGCCGGAATACGCGTCCGCGCGGACGGGCCTCGCGGCGATCAACCTGAGGGACCGAGACGAGCTCGTCGACGTCCGGCTCACCGACGGCAAGGACGACGTGTTCCTCGTGTCCCGGCGAGGGCAGGCGATCCGGTTCAAGGAGTCGCTCGTGCGCCCGATGGGCCGGGCGACCGCCGGCGTGATCGGGATGCGACTGGGCGAGGGCGACGAGGTGCTCGCGCTCGCGCTCGCATCGGACGGCGAGGAGATGATCAGCGTCTCCCAGAACGGCTACGGGAAGCGGTCGCGGCTGTCGGACTACCCGGTCAAGGGCCGCGGCGGGAAGGGCGTGATCGGGCATCAGCTGACCCGGAAGACCGGTGAGCTGGCGGGCGCGTTCATCGGCTCGAAGGAGCAGGACCTCTTGACGATCTCGTCGGGCGGGAAGGTGCAACGCGTCGCCGCCGAGGAGATCCGTCGGGTCGGACGGAGCTCACAGGGTGTTCGGACGATGCGGGTCGAGGAAGGAGAGCACGTGGCGGCGATCGCGCCCGTGATCACCCAGATGGAGGATGAGTAGCGTCGACCTTCCTGAAGACGCGCCACAGCAAGACGTCGTAGCACGCCTTCAACGCCCCGGACACGACCCACGGCGCCCCGAGCGCCACGTTCCGCATCAACGCCGTTCCGACGATCGGACCGAGCGGCCGCGCCACGTACCGCGCGGTGTTCGTGGTCGCGGCCGCCGCCGTCCGCTCTTCGGGATCCACCATGGCCGCGACGTACGCCTGTCTCGTCGGCACGTCCATCTGCGAGAGCGCGAACCGCATCAAGAGCACCGCGATCGCGAGCGGCAACGTCGGCATCAGGGGAACGAGCATCAGGAGGATGTTCGACGGAAGGTGCGTGAACACCATAGTGTTGAGGAGGCCGAACCGCGTCGCGACGCGCGGCGCCACGACCGACGAGACGGCCTGCAGGAGCCCGGACGCGAAGATCACCGCCGACATCAGCTCGGCGGATGCGCCGAACCGCGTCTCGAACCAGAACACGATGAACACGGTCACCACGAACCCGCCGGCGAAGGAGTCGATCGCGAACAGCGAGGCCAGGCGGAACACGCGCTCGCGTGACCGAACGAGCGGAGCGGCCCCTCGGACCTCGAGCTCCATCGCGCTGCTCAAGCGGGTCGACAGCCACAGGCAGCCGATCGCGCCGGCGGGGAACAGGAGGAACCAGAGCCGTCCCGTGGGCGCCCCGCTCCAGATCCGCTGGAGGAACGCGGGGCCACCCGCCGCCAGCGCGCCGACGGCGCCCGTCAGGTACGCGATCGCGTTGTAGCGCCCGAACACACGCACGCGGCTCTCCGCGGGCGCCTGACCGATCATCGCCTGTTCGAGCGTCGTGAGGGGACCGTTCTCGTTCGCGTCCGTCGACATCGTTCCGAAGAGCGCGAGGAGGACCAGGATCCAGATGCGGTCGGTCAGGGCGTAGCCCAGACCGACCACGCCCAGCAGGATCAGGAGGGCGGCGTAGGTGCGCCGGCGACCGACCCGGTCGCCGGCCACGCCGACGACGATCGCCGCCAGGGCCATCCCGGCCAGGATCGCCGCCCCGACGACGCCGACCACGAGGTCGCTCGCGCCCGACGCCGCGAGCGATGAGCCAAGGATCACTGCTCCGAAGCCGTAGAGGAACGCGCGGACGGCTTGGATGCCCAGGATCAAGCGGAGGTCCCGCTCGATGTTCACCTGAGCCATCGGCGCTCCCTCACAGGACGAGGGCGACCAGCGTCCAGAAGAAGAGGACCGCCGCCGTCACGCCGAGCCAGAGTCCGAGCAGGGCCGCCGCGAACGCGCGCGCCCTGAGCGCCGTTCCGGCGCTCAGGGCGCGCCTCCCGAGGGTTCCACCCGCGATCGAGGTCGCCGAGACGACGGCGAGGCCCGCGAGGTAGGCCGCGCCCCGGGCGCCGGTCGGGGTGACCGCGATCGCCGCGGCCGTCACGGGCGTCGCCGCGACGCCCGCGAGTGCGAGTCGGAGACCACGACGAGCGTCCGCGTCCGCCGCGGAGACGGAGGTCGTCACGCCCGCATCATGGCAGGGCGTGGCTCGGCGAGCCTCAGGCGGTCTTGAGGCCTCGGTGCGCGACGAGCCGTCGGATCTTGGATCGCGCCTCGCCGTAGGTGAGCCCGGTCTCGGACTCCGAGCCCACGAGCTGGCTCAGGAAGAACAGCGTTCTCGCTTGCGACTCGGACATCGGCTCGGCGAGGAAGCTCTCGAGCACGATCGACGACTCCCCGTCCGTGAGCGTCGGGTCGAACGTCTCCCCGAACTCTTCGCAGAGGAACTTGAGGTATCCCGCCCGGCTGCGGCTCATCGGTCCGATCCGCTCCTCCGGGTCGCCCTCGTCGTCCCACCCGTCCACGCCCCACGCGGCGAGCGGGTCCGTCCCGCTCGACCCGATCCGGCAGAGGTAGCACCAGTCCGGCTCCATGCCGTGCTCGCAGCGTTCCATGCCGATGTGCATCGGCAGCTGCGGGACCGCGCTTGACCTGCGCGTATCCTCCGTGGAGATGAACGTCCCGCTCGCCTGGGCGATCCTCGGCGCGTCCGCCGCGCTCCTCCTGGTCGCCTCGTTGGTGCTGCGCACGCGGCTCCGACCGATCGTGGTCGACGTCGTAGTCGGTCTCGCCGGCGCGGGGGTCGCCGTGGGCGGTCTCTTGTTCCTCGACGAGGTCGGTGTGGCGTCGTGGATCGTCGCCCCCGTGTTCCTGGCGATCGCCGCGATCGTGCACGTCCGAGCGCTCTTCGCCGGCGCCGGGCCGTTCCGAACGTGAAAACGCCGAGCTTCCGGGTGCTTGCTCTCGCGTCGGCGTACCCTTAGAACCTTCCCCGAGCGAGGATGACCACGACGGCCGAAGAACCCACCACGCACGCCCCCGGTCCGGATCCCGTGATCGACGTGGAGCTGGGGAGCCCCGTCCAACCGAGTCGGGCGGACCGGTCGCGCGTGTTCGGCGAACCGCGCCGGACCAAGGTCATGGTCAGGCGTTTCGGGCTCCTCTCGGTGTTCCGCTTCTCGTTGCTGATGTCGTTCTGCATGATGCTCGTGATCTGGCTCGCGCTCCTGATCATCTTCCTCGTGCTCCAGGCGGTCGGCGTGACCGACACGGTCGCGGAGTGGATCGGCTGTCTCGTCAACGACACCGAAGGCACCAAGCAGTGCACGCCGGCGATCATCGACGGCGCGCGCATCTTCACGTGGCTCCTCCTGATCGGATGCGTGTTCGCGCTGATCTGGACGGCGTTGGCCGTGTTCTTCGCGCTGCTCTACAACCTGATCAGCGACATCGTGGGTGGCGTCGAGGTGACGCTGTCGGAACGGCGGCGCTGAGCACCCACTCGTTTGACAGCGTTTCCGGCGCGTGTCTACCCTGCTTGGGGCTTGGGCTTTACCTTCACGACCGACCCCACGGGCCTGTAGCTCAGCTCGGTTAGAGCGCTTCCCTGATAAGGAAGAGGTCGTTGGTTCAAGTCCAACCAGGCCCACGACGAGGAGGGTTCCGATGGGGGACGAAGGCGAAGGCGGCAAGAAGAAGAAGGGGTTCTTCCGGAAGCTCTTCAAGCTCACGGCGATCCTCGCGGCGATCGGGGCGGCCGTGATGTTCTGGAAGAGGAAGCAGGGCAGCGATCTCGACGACGTCGAGTGGCAAGAGCTCCCGCCCTCCGCCGGCGGATAGCCGGCACCCAGGCACCAGCTTCTCTCCGAAGACCCGCGCCCTCGGGCGCGGGTCTTCGGCGTTGTTACGCTCGCCGCATGTCGGACGCCTGGCAGCTCGCCCGCGCCGCCGCGGGCGGCGCGGGTGTCCAGCTTCGCCCCCTCCCGACCGTCGGTGACGCGGACCTGATCAACGACGTGATCGAGGCTACATGGGGCGGGCAACGCATCGACCGAGAGGTCGTGCGGGCCCTGGCGGCCAGCGGGAACGTCTCGTGGGGCGCCTTCGACGACGATCGCCTGATCGGTTTCGTCCTCGGTTGGGCCGGTGTGGACGACGAGGGCCTCCACGTCCACTCGCACATGCTCGCGGCCCTCCCGGAGCGCCGGCACCGAGGGGTGGGATACGCCCTCAAGCTCGCCCAGCGGGCGCAGGCACTCGACCAGGGGATCGCGCTGGTCCGGTGGACCTTCGATCCGCTCGTGGCCCGGAACGCGTGGCTCAACATCGGGAAGCTCGGCGCCGTCGTCGATCGGTTCGAGCGCGACTACTACGGGGCGATGACCGACGACCTCAACGCGGGGGAGCGAAGCGACCGGTTCGTTGTGCGGTGGGAGCTGCAGCGACCTCCCGGCCCGCGCGCCGTACCCGGGGCCGCCACCGAGATCCCGATCCCGCCCGACATCTACGAGCTCCGGCAGCGGGATCCCGACGGCGCCCGCCGCTGGCGCGACGAGGTCGCCGCCGCCGCGGAGACCGCGATCGGCCGAGGCGAGGTCGGCCTCGCGTTCGACCGCGACCGGTCTGCGTACCTCTTCGCGTCGCGTGAGGTCGCCCCGTGACCACCGTGCGCCGGCTGGAGCTTCGCTTGATCGGGCTGCCGTTGGTCCGTCCGTTCCGGACGTCGATGGGCGTCCAGACGCGGAAGGAATGCATCATCGTCCGGGTCGAGACCGATGACGCGGAGGGGTGGGGGGAGTGCGTGGCCGACGTCGAGCCCGACTTCAGCGCGGAATGGAACGCCAGCGCGTGGGGCGCGATCACGACGTTCCTGGGCCCGGCGTCGCTCGGCGCGGCGGACCTCACGGCGTCCTCGCTCGATCGCGTCTTCGCGCCGTGGCGTGGCAACCGGATGGCCAAGGCGACCCTCGTGGACGCCGTCCTGGATGCGGAGCTCCGCGCGCGCGGTGAGTCGCTCGCGTCGGACCTGGGCGCGGACAAGGACGCGGTGGTCTGCGGGGTCTCGGTCGGGATCGCCGAGACGACCGACGCGCTGCGCGAGCACGTCGCCGGCTACCTCGCCGATGGCTACCGCCGGATCAAGCTGAAGATCGAACCCGGTCTGGACGTCGAGCGGGTCGGGGCGATCCGCAAGGACCACCCGGACGTCCTGCTCTCCGTCGACGCGAACGCCGCCTACACGCTCGCGGACGTCGACGTCTTCCGCGCTCTGGACGACCTCGACCTGCTCATGATCGAGCAGCCGCTGCACCACGAGGATCTCGTGGACCACGCCAGGCTCCAGGCACAGGTCCGGACCGCCCTGTGCCTGGACGAATCGATCCGCTCGGCGGCCGACGCGGCCGCCGCGCTCGAGCTCGGCTCGTGCCGGATCGTCAACATCAAGCAAGGACGGGTCGGCGGGGTCCTGGAAGCGCGGGCGATCCACGACGTCTGCGTCGCGGGCGGCGTGCCCGTGTGGTGCGGCGGGATGCTCGAAACCGGGATCGGCCGCGCGACCAACCTCGCGCTCGCCTCGATGCCCGGTTTCACGCTCCCGAACGACACGAGCGCGTCCGCTCGCTACTTCCGGGAAGACCTGACCGATCCTTTCGTCCTCGAACCCGACGGAACGATGCACGTACCCGCCGGACCGGGGATAGGCGTCGAACCGATCGCGGACCGTCTGGACGCCGTCACGCTCCGCCGCGAGGTCATGGAGCTCTAGTCCGCAGCTCTAGTCGGGCGCGTTCCTCGCCGATAGAACCACCCGGGTCTACCCTTCAGCGCATGAGCCAGCCACCGCCACCCGACGACGTCTCTCCCGCGCCCGATGACGCGCGGCCCGGCGACACGTGGAGCCTCGATCCCCCCGCATCCGGGGGCCCTTCGCTCCCCGCCGCCCCGGGCGACGGAGCGTTGCCGCTGGTCCAGGCGGAGCTGACCGACCCGGCCGGGACGCCCCCGCCGAGCCTGCGTCCGCGGCGCGGCCTTAAGGTCGCCGGCGTCGCGCTCGCCGCGGCCCTGATCGTGACCGGTGCCGCAGGGGCGGCTGCGTTCCTGATGCTCCGCGGGAGCGGCGAGGTGCTTCTGGACAAGGTCCCCGCGGACGCGGACGTGGTCGTTACGGCGTACCTCGACCCGGCGGCGAGCCAGAAGCTGAACCTGCTCCGGATGGCGTCCAGGTTCCCGGATCTCGGCGATCCCGAGCAGCTCAGCCAGAAGCTCAACGACACGCTCGACTCGGCGCTCTCGGGGGTCGGCATGAGCCACGACGACGTCGGGTGGATCGGCTCGCAGGTCGGGCTCTTCGTCGAGGTGCGGAGTCCGGACGATGTTTCGATCGGATTCCTGCTCGCGACCGACGACGAGGATGCGGCGCGCGCGGCCCTTGAGAAGTTCCGGAAGGGGCTGGAGGACCAGGGTGTCTCGTTCAGCACCACCGACCACGATGGCGTCCAGGTCACGGTCCCCAGCGAGGAAGGTCCGCCCCCCTTCGCGATCGTCGACGGCGTGGTCGTCCTCGGTGGGAACGAGGACGCCGTGAACGCGGCGATCGACAGCGCGCACGGGGGCCCGTCGATCGCCGACGACGCGGGCTTCGGTCGTGTGACCGCGGCGCTGCCCGAGGCCAAGCTCGGTGTGGCGTTCGTTGACGTGGCTCACCTGGCCGACGCGTTCGGCGATCAGCTCGCGGCGGCCGGGATGACGACCGGCATCACCAACGTCTCGGCGCTCGACGGGGTCGGGGTCTCGTTGTCCGCCGAGCCGGACGGCCTGGCGATGGACACCGCGATGCTGTACGACGACGCGAAGCTGACCGACGCGCAGCGCGCGACCCTCTCGGCGCCTGATCATCCCAACCCGCTGATCGACCTGGTGCCTGCCGATGCGCTCGGGATGTACGCGGTCGAGCACCTCGACATGTCGATCCAGGACTCGCTCGACCAGATCGCGCGGACCGCCCCGGGCGCCGCGCACCAGCTCGAGCAGATGGGGGTGACGGGGCCGAACGGGCTGGTGTCCCAGCTGACCGGAGACGTTGCCGTCGAGGCGACGACGCAGTCCGGTCCGATCGGGTACGGCGGGGCCCTGATGGTCGGCACGGACGATCCGCACGCCACGGCGGCGTGGCTCGAGCAGACGCTCCGGCAGCTCCCGCTCGGCGAGACGTCGTACGAACCGACCTCGAACGGCGGCTTCCACGTCGTGCAGCACCCGGCGAAGTGGCTGACGGAAGAGCACGGCGGGACGTCGATCACGTACGCGTCCGGCTCCGATCTCCCGGTCGCCTACGCCGTCGTGGGCGACGTCGCGGTGGTGGCGACGTCGCCCGAGCAGATCGAGCATGTGATCGATGCCCAAGCGAGCGGCGCCTCGATCTCGTCCGATCCGGGGTTCACGTCCGCGACCGCCAACGTCCCGGCGAGCGACGGCGTCCTGTACGTCGACGTGCCCGCCCTCATCGAGGCGATCCCCTCTCGGTGGGGACGCGAGATGGCCGCTGAGTTCCGCCAGCAGGTCGGCCGGTACCTGGAGCCGATCGAGGCAGTGGTTGCCGGTTCGGAGAACGGACCGGACGAGCAGCGCGTGCGAGTGCTGGTGCGGATCCCCTGAGGGGCGCCGGGACGAGAGTGACAAAGTTCCCGCGCCGACTTGACGCGGGAACCTCCGTCGCGATACAAAGTGATCGAGAGGTCGTTGGAGCCCTCGGGTTCCGGCGGCCTCTCGCTTTGCGTCCCGGCCCCCACGCTTGAGCGCCGAGCCCGCGTGCGCGAGGATACGCCCGCGGTCGCGGTCCTCCTCCCGCTCCGCCCGAGCATGAAGAAGCGCGTGGTGCGAGCCGAAGAGTTCGAGGTCGTCGACGAGGTCGGCCGCGTCCGGATGCGGATCGGGCTCTCGAACGACGACACCCCCTTCTTCTCGATGCTCGATGCCGATGGGAGCGTTCGCGCGCGGTTCGGCGTCCAGGCCGACGGCGCGGCCGGCCTCGCGATCGCCGATGAGAACGGGAAGGTTCGCGCGACCTTCGGTCTCTCCTCGGACGGCTCGGCATCGCTGGCCTTCGGCGACAAGAACGGGCGGATCCGCGCCAAGTTCGGTCTCGGCTCCGATGCCTCACCCACGATGGGCGTCGACGTCGAGGACGGCGAGCTCCATCACCGGCACAAGCTCGCCGAGCAGGGGACGCCCACGATGGGCCTGTACGACCAACGGGGGAAGGTCCGCGTGCGGCTCGGGCTCGCCGCTGGGGGGTCGCCGGTGCTCCGGCTCCTGGATTCTGACGGGTCGGTCCGCGCCGTCGTCGGGCTCGCGAACGACGATTCTCCGTTCGTGCAGTTCCTCGCCGAGGACGGCTCGCATCCCGCCTGGACGCAGCGCTAAGTCCGCAACGCCTCGCGATCGACCGCGAACCGCGGCAACCGCCACTCCGACGTGCCGTCGAACGCGAGCTCGACGAGTGCCCGTCCGAACACGCTCGCGAACTTGAACGCGTGCGCCGTCCCCAGACCGAACGACGCGCGGTCGACGCCGGGAACCAGATCCAGCACGAAGTGTTGATCGGGCGTGAGCGTGTAGATGCAGGTCCGGACCTCCAGGATCGGTCCCAACGCGCCGGGCAGATGGTCGCGGACGAAGCGCTCGACCGTGGCGGCGTAGCCGGGGTGCGCCTCGAAGGTCCGGGAGTCGGGTGTCACGTCGGGGCCTCCGCCGTGGATCGCGACCTTGGGTCCCGGCCGCCCGAACGACGGCAGGCCGTACATGTGCGGGGCGTTGTGCCAGATCCAGACGGGGAAGGCCTCGGGCTCGAACGCCGCGGCGTCCGCCGCGTCGAAGTACGTGACCTGTTCCTGGGTGATCCGGAGGGGGAGGCGAACGCCGAACGGGGCGAGCACCTCGTTCGTCCACGCGTCGGCCGCGATCACGAGCGCGTCGGCGTGGAAGGTCCCGCGCGCCGTGTCGACCGCGAAGCCGGCTCCGTCCTCGGCGATGCCGAGGACAGGGGTCTCGGCCAGGAGATCGGCGCCTCGCGCGAGCGTGAGGCGCCGATGCACCCGGTTCGCTCGGCTCGCCGCGACGATCCCGGCATCCGGCTGATGGATCGCGGTCACGTCGCCGTCGACGTGCCACGCCGGCCATCGCCTGACGAGCTCGGCCGCATCGAGGACCTCGTACGGAACACCTTCGGCGTCCATCGCCGTCACGTAGTCGTGCGGATCATCGACGGGTTCGCGCGGGAAGAGGTCCAGGCCCCCGGTGAGGGTGATCAACTGCTCGTCCGCTTCGTCGGCCACCTCGTGCCACGTCTCGAACGCGGCGCGCGTGAACCGCACGTAGTCGGATGAGGCGTAGCTGCGTCGGATGATCCTCGAGTGGTCCTCGGATGCGCCGCGCGCGTGGCCGAGCTCGAAGCGCTCCAGTCCGAGGACGCTGAGCCCACGGCGAACGCCCCAGTAGGCCGCCGCCGAACCGAGCGCGCCGAGACCGATGACGATGAGGTCGTAGCGAGCGCGGGAGGTATCGCTCGTGGCCATCGGCGGATAGTAGTCCGGCTCATCGGATGCCCGTTCGTTGCGTCGATCGAGCGTTCCGACGGTTCGCTCGGGTAAGGTCTGAAGACCAGGGGACGTAGCTCAGCTGGGAGAGCACCTGCTTTGCAAGCAGGGGGTCGGCGGTTCGAGTCCGCTCGTCTCCACAGGGCCCCGTCATGGTGAGGACCGTTGCGCTGACGTCGCTCCAGGCAGCTCGCGCCCAGATGGCGGTGTCCCTCGGCTTCCACATCCTGTTCGCCGCGATCGCCGTCGGCCTCCCCGTCCTGCTCCTGATCGCGGAGTACCGCGCGAACCGCACCGGGGACGTCGTCTGGATGGCGCTCGCCCGGCGGTGGGCGAAAGCGCTCGGGATCCTCGTCGCGGTCGGCGCCGTCTCGGGGACCGTGCTGTCGTTCGCCCTGGGCCTCTTCTGGCCGGGGCTGATGGGCCGGTGGGGCTCGGTGATCGGCCTGCCGTTCGCCCTCGAAGCGTTCGCGTTCTTCATCGAAGCGATCTTCTTGGGCATCTACCTGTACGGCTGGGACCGGCTCTCCCCGTGGGCGCATTGGCTCTCCGGGTTGCCCGTGGCGCTCGGTGGCGTCGCGAGCGCCTGGTTCGTGGTGACGGCGAACGCGTGGATGCAGACGCCGGTCGGGTTCGCGACGACCGCCGACGGACGCATCACCGATGTGCAGCCGATCGCGGCGATGCTGAATCCCTCCACGCCGGTGATGACCACGCACATGATCGTCGCGGCGTACATGGCGACCGGCTTCACGGTCGCGACCGTGTACGCGGTCGGGATGCTCAGGGGGCGCCGCGACGCGTACCACCGGCGTGGCCTCGCGATGGGCCTCGTCCTGGGTCTCGTCCTGGCCCCGATCCAGATCGTGGTGGGCGACGCGGCCGCGCGGCTCGTCGCTGACCGGCAACCGGTGAAGCTGGCCGCGATCGAGGGCCTGTGGCGGACGACCGAGCGAGCGCCGCTCACGATCGGAGGGATCCCGATCCCCTCGCAGGAGCGCACGATCCTGGGGATCAGGATCCCCGGCGGCCTCTCGTGGCTCGCGTACGGGGACGCCGACGCCGTCGTCCGAGGTCTCGACCAGGTGCCCGTCTCGGACCGACCGAACGTGGTCGTCGTGCACCTCGCGTTCCAGATCATGGTGGCGATCGGGTTCGCGCTGGCCGGCCTGGGGCTGTGGACCCTGATCGGGTGGCTGCGCCGGCGTCGCCTGCCCGACGGGCGCTGGTACCTGCGGGCCGTGACCGTCGCCGGCCCGGCGACGTTCGTCGCGCTGGAGATGGGCTGGGTCGTGACCGAGCTCGGGCGCCAGCCGTGGATCGTGTACGGCCGGCTGCGAACCGCCGACGCCGTGACCTCCCGCCCGGGGATCGTGTTCTGGCTCGTCGCGACCGTCGCCGTCTACGTCTTGCTCGGCGTGGCCTGCTCCTGGCTCCTACTCCGCCTGGCGAAGACCCCGCGCGGCGTCGTCGAGCTCGAGGGCGCCCCATGACCTCGTTCCAGCTCGAGGTCGCGATCCTGATCGCGATCGGCGGCGGGCTCACCCTCTACTGGCTCTTGGGTGGGGCCGACTTCGGCGGTGGCGTCTGGGACCTGCTCGCCGTCGGTCCACTCGGCGAACCACAGCGAGCGTTGATCTCCGAGGCGATCGGGCCCGTCTGGGAGGCGAACCACGTCTGGCTGATCTTCGTCCTGACGGGCTTGCTCGCCGCGTTCCCTCCCGCGTTCGCGTCGCTGGCCTTCGCGCTGTACATCCCGTTCTCGATCGCGATCGCGGGGATCGTGTTCCGCGGCGCCGCGTTCGCGTTCCGGTCGTGGGGCGATCGCGGCTCGCGGTGGCAGCTCGTCTGGACGCGTGTGTTCGGCGTCGCGTCGATCGTGACGCCGCTCGCGTTCGGTGCCGCCGCCGGCGCGATCGCCTCCGGCAGGATCACAGTGGACGGCACGACGGTCGAGGCATCCCTCTGGGGTGCCTGGACGGGACCGTTGTCGATCGTCACCGCCGCGCTCGCGCTCACGTCGTGCGCATTCCTGGCGGCGAGCTACCTGACCGTGGAGGCGCACGGCCGGGCGGATCGGGCGATGGAGGAGGTGTTCCGCGGGCGCGCGCTCGCTTCGGGGGTGGTGGCGGGTGTCGTCGCGGCTCTGGGACTGATGGTGGTCCGGAGCGAAGCGCCGGAGCTGTGGCACGGGATGCTCTCGCGCGCGTGGCCGTTCGTCATCGTCTCCTCGATCGGGGGGATCCTGGCGCTCGGGTCGGTCGCGCGGCGTCGGTACGGCCTCGCGCGGGTCGGTGCGGTGGTCGCGGTGGTCGGCGTGGTCGCCGGCTGGGGCGTCGCGCAGTGGCCGTACCTCATCGTGCCGGACGTGACCGCGTCCGAGGCCGCGGCGCCCGCGTCGGCCCTCCGGCCGCTCGTGATCGGGTTCGCGGTCGGGAGCGTGCTCCTCGCCCCGTCGCTGTTCGTCCTGTTCCGGGTGTTCAAGGCCGGTGGGGACGGGCAAGGAGGAGCCTCCGAGGGGTTCAGGTCGGCTGCGGGAACGCCGAAAGACTGAGGGGAGAGGCGCCGGTGGGGTGCCTCCGTTCGACCTATCGGCGAGGCGATGATCATCTCGATCGACGACCGCAGGGGTTCCAGGTGGCCCATCGCCCTTGCCCTGGCGGTGCTCTGCGGCATCGCGGTGCTCGGGGCCGGCTTCATGCAGCAACGGGCGCTCCACGCAGGGATCGCCGCCCAGGAAACGAAGGCCGGCTCCCTCGCCCGGCAGGCCGTCGCGCCCACGACGAAGGACCTGGATCTCACGAAGCCCCTGCCGCACGGAGCGGCGGTGGAGCTCGAGCACGACCTCGAGAAGGGCGCCCTCGCGGGCGACGTCGTGCTCCGCGTGCGGGTCTTCGCCCGCGACGGGCGGCTCCTGTTCTCGACCGACCCGGACGATCAGGTGAACGACCCGCGGGTCGGCGACGCCGACATGGTCCGCGCGGCTTCGATCGGGGCGACCACCTCGTCGGTCGGCACCGATCAGGTCTCGGCGCACGGGGGCAGGTCCGTTTCGGTCGAGCTCCTCCAGGTCTACGTCCAGCTCCCCGGCGGGAAGGGGAACCCGGCCGGCGTCGTGGGCGTCGACCAGCGGTACGAACCGGTCGTCGTCGCTTCGCAGCAACCGTGGCACACGGTGCAGCTCGGATCGATGGCGGCCGCGGGGTTGTTCGTGGTGATCGGTCTGTTGCTCCTCGCTCGTCGCGTCTCGGTCAAGCGAGCGAAGGCGAAGGCGCGGGTGGCCCCGAAACAGCCTGCGAAGGAGGCGCCGGCTCCTTCGGAGAAGGCGGAGACCCCCGAGCGGAGACGGAGCTTCCGAAGGGAGAAGTCGGCGTCCGGCCCGCCCGCTCCCACCGACGCCGACCGCGCGCGGAAGGATGCTCAGCGCGAGATCCAGGTCCGCGAGGCACTGGAAGGGCAGCTCGAGCAACTGCGCACCCGGATCCGTGAGCAGGAGGACCTCGCTAGCCGCCAGGTCCTCGAGCTCACGCAGCAGCTGCAGGTCGCGGCGGCCAGGGTCGAGGACGCGGAGGCCCGCGCCGCGTCGACGCCGTCGGGCGTCGACGCGGAGCGGCTCGCCGATGCCGAGCGCCGTGTCCACGAAGCCGCGCAGCGCACCGATCAGGCACAGGCTCGTGCCGTCGCGGCCGAGTCGCGGGTCACCGAGCTGGAGGAGCGATTGGCCGACGCGAACCGGGCGAGCACTCCGCCCCCGACCGACGAGCGGATCGCGCAGCTCGAACGTGTGCTTGCCGAGGCTCGAGCGGAGGCGGCGGATAACGCTCGTCGCGCCGAGGCCACCGAGGCCGTGCGGGAGGAGCTGGAGATCAAGGTCGCGCAGTTCAGCTCGCGGGCGCAGGAACAAGAGGCGACGGCCGCCGCCCTCGCCGAGCAGCTGCGGGAGATCGACGCCGTTCGGGCCGACCTTCAGCGGCGGGCGAACGACGCGGAATCGGGCGGCGACGCGGTGCGTTCGGAGATGGCGCAGCTGACGGCCGAACGCGATTCGTTCAAGGCCAGAGTCGCGGAGCTCGAGCAGGCGGCGGCCACCGCCGCACCTCCGACGCGGTCGGAGGCGGACATCGAGGAGCTCGAGCTGCTCGCGTCGGCTCGCACCGAGCTGGCCGACCTCCGCCAACAGCTCGGCCACGCGATCGAGCAGGCGCGCGCCGCCGAGGAGCGCAGCGCGAAGCTGCAGGCGGACCTGCTCGCCGAGCGACAGGGCGTCCGGGAGCTCTCCGAGACGCACATGGGCTCTCCGCTCGAGGAAGCGCTCGACGACGCAGCCGCGAATCCGTTCCCCTGGATGGATGTGAACGGCAATGGGAACGGGAGCTTGCCCGATGACGAACAGCCGGTCGCGGATCAGCCGGAGTCCGCCGACGAGGCCGATGACGCCGAAGACGTCGAGCCCTCCGCGCCCGACAAGAGCCTCCGCTACCGGCTCGCCCAATCCGCGGCCCGCAAGAAGGGCCTGGGCGAGCTCGAACCCCCTTCGTGAGGCCCCGCTTCCAGACGGCCGGGGCCCCGCTGCGGCATCATCGGTCGATGCGACGCATCCTGATCCTGGCGGTACTGGTCCTGCTCGTGGTCCCCGTCGAACCCTCGGCGGCTTCGGCTCCTGCGTACCGATCGAGCGTCCGTCCTCTCCCCTCGTGGGCCCGGCAGCTGATGAAGGGTTCCTCCTGGCACAAGGGCTGCCCGGTCGGCCTCGACGCGCTCCGTCTGGTCCGCGTCACGTACTGGGGATTCGACCGGGAGGCCCACCACGGCAACCTGGTGCTGCATCGGAGGGTCGCGCGTGATGTCGCTCGCGCGTTCGGTGCGATCTACGACGCCCGCTTCCCGATCCGCAAGATGAAGCTCGTCGATCGGTACGGCGCGGTCGACAAGCGATCGATGAAGGACGACAACACGTCGGCGTTCAACTGTCGCTACCGCAACGGCGTTTGTTGCACGTGGTCGATGCATGCGTACGGGAAGGCGATCGACATCAACCCCGTCGAGAACCCCGAGATCTGGTCGGGTGGGATCTCGCCGCCGAACGGAGCTGCGTACGCGGATCGGTCCAACCGGCGCCGCGGGATGATCTATCGCCACGACGCGGTCTGGTCGGCGTTCCACGCGATCGGCTGGGAGTGGGGGGGCGCGTGGAGGTGGCCCGACTACCAGCACCTGTCCACCAACGGGAAGTAGGGAGTTCCTCGGCGTCGACGAGCTGAAGGTCTTGGCGTCAACCGACCGAGCGAGCTCAGAAGGCGAGCGCGTCGACCGCGTACGTCTCGCGCAGACGGAGGTCGATCTCGTCCGCCGGTAACAGCCGCTTCGGCTCCATGCCGTAGCGCTGCGCCTGTTCCAGGTGCTGCCAGCAGAAGGGGATCAGCTCGTCGCGCGCGAACCATCCCACGACGGCCGGTCGCGTCCCGTGCGGCCCCCACAGCCAGAAGCAGAACTGGCACACGAGCGCCAGACGCTGCGGGTACCCGAACTGGGCTCGGTAGCCCAGCTCGTGTTCGATCACCCTCCCCCAGAAGGCCACGCGGCCAAGGACCGCAGGGCAGCGGGTCCGGCGCAGGATCTCCACGTCGTGCGTGCCGTGCAGACCGCACGAGCAGTCCACGTTGGGTGCGCCGTGCAGTCGCGCATGCTTGCACGCGGCTTCGGCGGGCTCCATCGGCCGCCATGGGCGTGACCGTCCGGCCACCGGGCGCAGCAGCAGCTCCGATCCGTCCCTGCGACCGGTGACAGCCCAGGCGCGCCAGGCAACGATCGGCTCCGTCCCCACGCCGACCGTCAGCTCACGCGCGAGCGAAACGTTGGAGCTCACGGTCCCGGCGGCTCCGCGGGAACTTCCACCGGCATCGGCTCGGCGGGCGCGGGGCCGGGCTCCGGCATGGGCATCACAGGCTCGGGCAGGGGCACCGTCGCGGGCTCGATCTCGATGATCCGCTTGGGGCGGCCGATGTTCACTGCGAACCTCCCTGAAGCGCCAGGGGCATGGACGCTCCCTCTCCGCTTCAGGGTAGCCGACCACCCCCGAACGCGCGACCCCCATTCGGCCCGATCACGCGCGCGCCAACCGGTAGATCCCATTCGGGCCGCTGAAGTAGATCCGGTGTTTCGGTCCGACCTCCAGGGAGTGCACCCCGCCCGTCCCCGTCGCGAGCAGGATCCGCGTTCCCCCGGACGGTCCCGTTCGCGCGGCGTTCATGTTCATCGCGCGGATCGAGCTGCTCTTCACGTCACCGAAGACCAGGTCGCCGGCGACCCCCGATCCGAGACGACAGGTGATGCAGAACGCCGCGCCCGTGATGCCGATCGGGCTGGCGAAATAGAGCTTCGGGAGATGCCGCGGTCTGGGACCGCTGTTGTTCGTGTCTCGAGGCGCGGTCCCGCTGCAGCTCTCGTGCGGTCCCCAGCCGAAGTTCCCTCCCTTCACGATGAGGTTGATCTCGTCGTTGCACTCAGGTCCGTTCTCGGTCTGCCATAGGCGGTCGGTTTTGGGGTCGAAGGTGAACCCGAACGAGTTCCGATGACCGAACGACCAGATCCGGCCGTGCGGGTTGCCGTCCGCCCCGTTGCCGTTCCGGTTCAGCCGGAGGATCTTGCCGCGGAGGTTGGAGGTGAGGTCCTGCGCGTTGCTCGAGTCGTGTGCGTCGCCGACCACCACGTAGAGCTTCCCGTCCGGCCCGAAGAGGATCCGTCCACCGTTGTGGTAGCTGCTCGTATTCCCCGGCATGGTCAGCAGGATCTTCATCTTCGACCCCGTCGATCCGTCCTTGCGGATCCGGACGAGCTGGTTGCGCACGTGTCCGTGCCCGGTTCGCGAGACGTAGACGTAGACGAAGGGCTTCGTCCGGAAGGCCGGATCGAGCGCGATCCCGAGCGCCCCGCGCTCACCCGATCCGTCGACCCGGGAGATCGTGAAGAACAGGTGCGTGGCGCCCGTCCTCCGGTTGAGGGTTCGGACCTCTCCCGTCTTCCGCTCGAGGTACCAGATCCTGCCCGAGGGCCCGAAGGTGAATCCGGACGGCCCGTTCAGACCCGTCTTCACGGGCACGGCCTTGAACGCGGCCGCCGCGACGGGGGCCGTGTGACGCGCGCCGGCCGGCGGCGCGGTGATCGACGCGAGCGATACCAGACACGTTGCGGCGGTGAGCACTCGAAGCGTTCGCATGGTCCTCCTCTCTCCCAGGCTGTGGGAGCATGGTCGTCGTGACGGCGGTTCCTCCATCGACGTTCGGGATCCCGGCTTTGCGATCCGAAGACCCGCGGTTCCTGCGCGGGCAGGGCCGATACCTCGAGAACATCCCCGTCGAGGGGTCGCTGCGGGCGGTGTTCGTTCGGTCCATCTTCCCGCATGCGGAGCTGCACGGGGCGGAGGGCATCGACGCGGCGCGTGCGATGCCGGGGGTGATCGCCGTCTACACCGCGGATGACCTCGACATCCCCGCGCAGCCTCCCGCCGGGGTCGTGGAGGCTCCGAGCGGCGATCTCGGCCAGCCGTTCGATCGCGACGTCCTGGCTCGCGACCGGCTGCGATACGTGGGCGAGCCCTTCGCCGTGGTGATCGCGGAGTCGGTCGAGAAGGGGCAGGACGCGGCGGAGTCGATCCATGCGACGGTGACCCCGCTCGATGCCGTCACCGACGCCGAAGCGGCCCTCGCCGAGGGCGCGCCAGTGCTGTTCCCCGCGGTCGGCACGAACGTCGCACATCGCTTCGGCCACGACTGGGAAAGGAACGTCCTCGCCGACGCGGAGATCGTGGTCGAGGAGCGGTTCGTGAACCAGCGCCTCGCGCCGGTGCCGATGGAGGCGAACGCGATCGCCGTTGTCCCGGAGGCGGACGGCTTCACGGTCTGGGTCTCGACGCAGGTGCCGTTCGACGTGCGTGACGACCTCGCCGAGCTGCTCGGCGTGGAGCGCTCGCGCGTCCACACGATCGCGCCCGACGTGGGCGGTGGGTTCGGAGCGAAGGGGCCCGTGTACCCGGAGTACCTGGTCGTCGCGAAGGCCGCGCAGCTGCTCGATCGCCCGGTGCGATGGTTCGAGACGCGGAGCGAGTCGATGCTCTCGCTCTGGCACGGGCGCGCCCAGATCCAGCATGTGCGGATCGGTGCGCGAAGCGACGGGACGATCACGGGGATGGCCGTCGACATCGTCGCGGACATGGGCGCGTACCCGCTCGCCGCGTTCATGCCGACGACGACCGGCGAGATGCTCGGCGGGGTCTACCGGATCCCGAAGATCGCGTACCGCGGGTGCTCGGTCGTGACGAACGGGACGCCGGTCGGGTCGTACCGCGGAGCGGGACGACCCGAGGCGGCGGCGTGCGTCGAGCGCGCGGTGGACATGGTGGCCGCCGAGTTGGGCATGGATCCGGTCCAGGTCCGCCGCAAGAACCTGATCCCCGCCGACGCGTTCCCGTACACGACGGCGGTCGGCACGACGTACGACAGCGGCGATTACGCGGCCTCCCTCGACCGTGCGCTCGAGCTCGTCGGCTACGAGGATCTCCGGAAGGAGCAGGACGCTCGGCGTGCACGCGGCGATCGATCTCTGCTCGGGATCGGAGTATCCACCTACGTGGAGATCACGTCGTTCTCCTCGAAGGAGTTCGCGCAGGTCGACGTCGAGGACGACGGGAACGTCACCGTCTACGTGGGCACCTCGTCGCACGGGCAGGGGCACGAGACCGCCTTCGCGCAGCTCGCGTCGGGAACCCTCGGGGTTCCGTTCGACCGCGTGCGCGTCGTCCACTCCGACACGGCCCTCGTCGAGCGGGGCGCGGGGACCTGGGGCTCGCGCTCCCTGCAGGCCGGTGGTTCGTCGGTCGCCGTGCGTGCTGGCGAGGTCGCGGACAAGGCTCGGGCGCTCGCTGCGGAACTCCTCGAGGTGGATCCGAGCGACCTCGACGGGCCCGCCGACGGAGGGTTCCGGGTCGCGGGCGCTCCCGACCGGGCCGTCACGTGGGCCGAGCTTGCATCGGCGGCGCGCGATCGCGGGCCGGCGTTGAGCGCGAAGGGGGTCTATCGCGAGCCCGGCTCGACGTTCCCGTTCGGCGCGCACGTCGCCGTCGTCGAGGTCGACGGTGAGACCGGTCGCGTCGATCTGCTCCGGCACGTGGCCGTCGACGACTGCGGACGGATCCTGAACCCGGCGCTGGTCCGCGGCCAGCAGCACGGTGGCATCGCGCAGGGGATCGCCCAGGCGCTCTTCGAGGAAGTTGCGTTCGACGACGTCGGGAACCCGGTGACGGGGACGCTCGCCGCGTACCTGATGCCGAGCGCGGCCGACCTCCCGCCGATCGAGGCGGCGAACACGCAAACGCCCTCCGACGTCAACCCGTTGGGGGCGAAGGGCATCGGCGAGTCGGGCTCGATCGGGTCCACCCCGGCGGTACAGAACGCCGTCGTGGACGCGTTGGCGCACCTCGGGGTCCGCCACGTGGATCTCCCGTGCTCCCCGGAACGGGTCTGGCGCGCGATGCGGGCCGCGGCAGGCCGAACGCCCTAGGTCGAGGGTCGCTCGCGAAGCCGTCTCCCGTCTCATATGCTCGTGCCCGCCCTATGGCGATACCTCCGACATGACCAACCTGCGTCGCACGATCGAGCGGGTCCTCAAGGGGCCGGTCGGGGGCATGTTCCTCTGCCTGCTGATCGCCGGCTTCCTCGGGGGCGTCGCCGTCGCCCATCCCGGCGACAAGAACCCCAAGCCCACCACGTCGGAGTCCTCGGACGGTCCCTCCGAAGCGCCGGAGGCGCCCGAGCAGGACCACGGGTCGGAAGATCCCGGCGGCGGGGCCGCACCCCACACGCCCGAAGATTGCCAGGGGACCTTGACGGACGTGCAGCAGGACCTTCCGACCGCCGACGAGGCGACCGGGCTCGCCCACGCGATCTGGGTCGTCGAGGCGAACTGCGAGAAGAACCCGCAGGCGCCCGGCCTCGTGAACGCGCTCAACCACCTGGTCGCCAACTGGCAGAAGCACCAGGCTCACGCGGCCGAGAAGGCGACCGGCGAGCACGGCAAGAGCGGCGAGCACGGGAAGAGCGCCGAGGATCACGGCAAGAGCGGCGAGGAGCACGGGAACTCCGGCCACGTCTCCTCGGGCGGCGTCGCCGGTTCGTGAGCCGGTCCCGGCCGGGGCCCGGTTGCCCGGCTCCGGGTAGCCTGTCCCGATGACCGACATGCCCGTGTGGGAGCGCCGTTTCCGTGCTCCCAAGATGACCCTTCCGCACTGGTCGCGCACCGCTCCCGACCGCGCAGTCTTCGCGTCGAACGAGTCCGGGGTGTGGCAGGTGCACGCCTGGGACGTCGCGACCGGGGAGCGCCGCAAGGCCTCCGAACACCCGGTCGGCGTGACCCAGGGCCTCGTGAGCCTGGACGGTGGCCAGGTGCTGTTCTGGCAGGAGGACACCGGGGACGAGACCGGCCGCTGGCTCGTGCAGCCGTTCGAGGGCGGGCCCTCGGAGGCGTTCCTCGAGGGCGTGCCCGTGGGGTGGAGCGACGGCTTGACGCTCGGGCCGGGGATCGCCGCCGTCGCGATCGCAGATCGCGACGGCGCCTTCGCGGTCTTCGTGTCGCTCGACGGCGCGCCGGCCAAGGAGATCGCTCGCAGCACCGAGTTCATCGGGATCGCCGGCGGGTGGGAGGAGGCGAGCGATCTCGCCGGCCTCTCCGCCGATGGATCGCTCCTGGCGCTCGAGCACGCGGAGCACGGCGACCTCCTGCATCCGTCGCTCCGGATCGTCGACCCCCGGACGGGAGGGACGGTCGGAGAGCGCGGCGATGGATCCTCGAGCGTGCACGGCACCGCGTGGTCGCCGGTCGCCGGCGACCGGCGACTCGCCGTGACGCAGGACGACCGGGACCGTCAACGGATCGCGGTGTGGGACCTGGCCACCGATCGATGGTCGGATCTGGACCTGGCGCTTCCCGGCGACGTCGCCGCGGTCGACTGGTGGCCCGACGCGTCTGCGGTGCTGGTGCTGCACGCCTTCGAGGGACGCCACGAGCTCTACCGGCTCGAGCTGGCCGGTACGGTCCTGAACCGGCTCCGCACCCCGCCGGGGTCGATCACCGACGCGCGTGTCCGACCGGACGGCACCGTCTGGCTCCGTCACACGGACGGCGTCCACCCGGCGCGGATCCTGGACGATCGAGACGGCGAGCCCGTCGCGCTCCCGGACGAGCCCGGCCCCTCGGGGCGACCATTCGTCGACTGGCGCTTCCGGAACGATCACGGACAGGAGGTGCACGGCTGGATCGTGGAGCCGGAGGGCGAGGGACCGCATCCCGTCATGGTGTTCGTGCACGGGGGACCGCATTGGCTGTACGAGGACAAGTACTTCCCGGAGGTCCAGGCCTACGTCGACGCGGGGTTCCTCGTCGCGATGCCGAACTACCGCGGCTCCAGCGGCTACGGGCGTGCATGGAGCGACGCGCTCACGGGTGACGTCGGCTTCACCGACGTGGACGACGTTACCGCGGGGCTGCGCGACATCGTGCGGCGGCCGGACGTCGATCGTTCGCGCGCCGTCGTGGCGGGATGGTCGTGGGGCGGCTACGTCACCTTGATGGAGCTCGGTCGCAACCCGGAGCTCTGGGCCGCCGGCATGGCGGGCGTGCCGGTCGGCGACTACGTCCGGGCGTACCAGGAGGAGGCGCCGTCGCTCCAGGCGCTCGACCGCGCGCTGATGGGCGGCACCCCCGAGACGCGGCCCGACGACTTCGTCCGCTCGAGCCCGATCACGTACGTCGAAGACGTTGCCGCGCCGGTGCTCCTCGTGATCGGCGAGAACGACTCACGCTGTCCGGTGGGCCAGGCGCTCGCGTACGTGGACCGGCTGAAGGAGCTCGGCAAGCCGCACGAGGTCTACCTCTACACCACGGGCCACGGGTCGCTCGACACCGACGAGGACGTCCGTCAGCAGCGCATCGTGCTGGATTTCCTCCACGGCGCGGTCCCCGGCCTCCGCGCGATCTGAGATCGGGCAGCTACACGACGCCCTGGTCGAGCATCGCGTCGGCGACCTTGGTGAACCCCGCGATGTTCGCACCGTGCATGTAGTTCCCCGACACGCCGTACTCCTCGGCGGTGGTCCAGCAGTCGTGGTGGATCGCCTGCATGATCGCGTGCAGGCGCTCGTCCACCGTCTCGCGCGACCACGCGCGCCGGGATGAGTTCTGCGCCATCTCCAAGCCGCTCACGGCGACGCCGCCGGCGTTCGCGGCTTTGCCCGGCCCGTAGAGGATGCCCGCCTTGAGGAACGCCTCGACGCCGAAGGGGACGGTCGGCATGTTCGCTCCCTCGCTCACGACGAAGACCCCGCCGGCTAGGAGGTTGGTGGCGTCTTCCTCGTTGATCTCGTTCTGGGTCGCGCTCGGGAACGCGCAGTCGGCGGGGATCGCCCACAACGGGTTGTAGTGCTTGGCGGGATCCACGGGTGTCCACTCGACGCCCGCGAACCGGTCCGCGTACTCCATGATCCGGCCGCGCCGGACGTTCTTCAGGTCCATGACGTAGTCGAGCTTCTCGCGGTCGATCCCGTCCTTGTCGTAGATGAATCCTCCCGAGTCGCTGAGCGTCATCGGCTTGGCGCCCAGGTCGAGCAGCTTCTCCACGGTGTACTGAGCGACGTTGCCAGCCCCGGAGACCAGACACGTCTTCCCCTCCAGCCGATCGTCCCGCGTCGCGAGCATCTCCTCCGCGAAGTACGCGGCCCCGTAGCCGGTGGCTTCCGGGCGGATCAGCGAGCCGCCCCAGTTCAGCCCCTTCCCGGTCAGCACGCCCGTGAACTCGTTGCGGATCCGCTTGTACTGGCCGAAGAGGTAGCCGATCTCCCGACCCCCCACGCCGATATCGCCCGCCGGCACGTCCGTGAACTGGCCGATGTGCCGCTGCAGCTCGGTCATGAATGACTGGCAGAACCGCATCACCTCACCGTCCGACTTGCCCTTGGGATCGAAGTCGGCGCCGCCCTTCCCGGCGCCCATCGGGAGCGTCGTGAGCGCGTTCTTGAACACCTGCTCGAACGCGAGGAACTTGAGCATGCCGAGGTAGACGGTCGGATGGAACCGGAGCCCTCCTTTGTAAGGCCCGATCGCGCTGCTCATCTCGACCCGGAAGCCGCGGTTGATCTGGACCTCGCCGCGATCGTTGACCCATGGGACCCGGAACATCACGACGCGCTCGGGCTCGATGATCCGTTCGAAGACCTTGGCGTCGACGTAGCGCGGGTTCCGCTGGAGCGCCAGCTCGACCGACTCCGCAACCTCCTGCACCGCCTGGTGGAACTCGGGCTCGCCCGGGTTCTTGGCCACGAGCTGCGCCATCAGGCGGTTCACGTACTCACCCATCCGAACGGGTCCTCTCCGTCTGCGAACGATGAACGTGAAGCAACGAGGGCATGAACGTGAGGCAAGCCTATCCCGGCCGGCTGTTACGGTGGAACCGTGCCGCGCTGGCTCGCCTTCCTCACCGCCATCCCCGTCGGCTACGTGATCTGGCGCCTCGGGGTGGCCAACCTCCGCGCGCTCGCGGGTCCGGCCCCCGGGGCACTGGATGAGAAGAAGCCGCCCCCGGAGCCCGAGGACGTCGGCGAGCTCGAGGTCTACCTGGTCTGCGGCGAGTGCGGGACGGAGTACAAGGTCTCGCGGTTGGGCGAGCTGCAGATCCCACGGCATTGCGGAGAGAAGATGCAGGTCGTCCGCAGGGTCCCGGGCGTCTGAGCCCGCCCTCGTGCCTTTTTCCACACGCGCCGCCCCCGCTCATCCACAGGGTTATCCACAGGTTCTGAACGCCGGGTGAACTGCGGAGGAGCCGTTCCGGGGGGACGCTACTTCCAGAAGGTGACGCCGAAGAACCCCAAGGCGATCAGACCGAGACCCCCGAGCAGGACGGTGTTGCTCGCGGCGTCGCCACGGGTGTAGTTCCAGACGATCAGGACGACGCCGATCCCCATCAGGATCAGCATCGACGGGCCGTACCAGCGCGGGCTCGCCTTCGCCTTCTTCCTGCGCTGCGGCTCCAGCTGGTAGCGGGTGCTCCGCTGCTTCGGACGACCCTTGGACTTCGGCATGCTGCCCGATGGTATCGGCT
>JBKOUM010000186.1:0-5925 GCA_046723385.1 Actinomycetota bacterium | reverse complement strand
GTTCAGGAGCAGGGCGTCGGGACAGATCCGGAGCATCGCCTCGGCGACCACCCGCAGCGCCTCGACGCTGCGGAGGCCGCGGAATACGCCGCCGGGGCCGAGCGTGTCGCCGACGGTCTGGTCGATCCCGTACTCGAACGGGATCTCGATGTCGAACGCGTAAGCATCGACGCCGCCCACCTGGAAGACGGTGATCACGAAGTCCGCCTCGCGCAGCGCCTCCTCCAGCGTCGGCGGGATCTCCACGCGCGCATCGAGACCGCCGAGCTCGATCAGCTCCCGCGCGGCGCCCGCCGTGCGTTCGGCGCCCGCCGGGTCGATGTCGTACAGGACGAGCGTCGAGGATCGGAGCGCCGGGAACGAAACGATGTCGCGGGTGAGCTCCATCGGGAAGACCCACCCGCCGGCGCCGACGATGACGATGCGGGGGCCGCCCGGCCCCGGGGAGCCCGTCACGGGCGGAGGGCCATCCCGGTCTTGAGATCGAAGAGGTGGACGTGGTCCGGCGACACCGTGAGGTCCACGGTGTCGCCCGGCCGCGGTTCGTCGTCGGGCTCGAAGATCGCCGTGAGTGGCGCTCGCGCGCCGCTCACGGCGATCGGGATCTCCGCTTCTTCCTCCTCGGCCCCGCTCTCGACGGGCGTGCCGGGGACGGTGCCGTGCACGACCACCTCGTTCCCGAGCGGCTCGACGACGTCGACCGTGAAGGCGAACGCCTGCGCGGAGCCGTTCGCGGGCGCGAGGTCCTCCGGTCGAACGCCGACCGCGACCTCGGCCGGCGTCGGTCCAGGCCAGGGCAGGGTGACGTCGCACACCTCGAGGCGCCCGTCGGCCGCACGGCCGCGCAGCAGGTTCATCGGTGGACTCCCGATGAACCCGGCGACGAACAGGTTCCGCGGCTCGCGGTAGACCTCCTGCGGCGTGCCGATCTGCTGGACACGCCCGTTGGACATCACGACGATCCGGTCGCCCAGGGTCATCGCCTCGACCTGGTCGTGCGTGACGTAGATCGTCGTGATCCCGAGCCGCTGGTGGATCCGCTTCAGCTCGGCACGCATCTGGACGCGGAGCTTCGCGTCCAGGTTGGAGAGCGGCTCGTCCAGCAGGAATGCCTTGGGCTCCCGCACCAGCGCGCGGCCCATGGCCACGCGCTGGCGCTGCCCCCCGGACAGCTGCGCGGGGCGGCGCTTCAACAGGTCGTCGAGGCCCAGGATCGCGCTCGCCTCACGGACGCGACGTTCGATCTCCGGTTTCGGCGTGCGGCGTTCCTTCAGCCCGAACGCGAGGTTCCGGTACACCGTCATGTGCGGGTAGAGCGCGTAGTTCTGGAACACCATCGCGATGTCGCGGTCGCGCGGGGTCACGTCGTTCACGACCCGGTCGCCGATCGTGATCGAACCTCCACTCGGCTTCTCGAGACCCGCGACCAATCGGAGCGCCGTCGTCTTCCCGCAGCCCGACGGCCCGACCAGGATCAGGAACTCGCCGTCCGCGACCTCGAGCGACAGGTCGTCGAGCGCCACGACGTCGTCGCCGAAGCGCTTGGTCACGTGCTCGAGCCGGACCTCCGCCATCGGCTACCCCTTGAGCCCCGTCGTCGCGATCCCGCGCACGAAGTACCGCTGGGCGAGGAAGAACAGGAGCAGCACCGGCAGCATGCTCATCACGTTGGCCGCCATCAGCAGGTTCGTGTTGGTCTGATGTGCCCCCTGGAACGTGGCGAGCCCCAGCTGGAGCGTCATGTTGTTGGGGCTGTAGATCGTGATGAGCGGCCAGAGGAAGTCGTTCCACGTCCACATGAACATGATCACCGCGAGCGTCGCGAGCGCCGGGCCGGACAGTGGCAGCACGATCTTCAGCAAGATCCCCAGCCGCGACGCGCCGTCGATCCGCGCGGCCTCCTCCAGCTCGATCGGGAGCGTGCGGAAGAACTGCCGGAGCATGAAGATCCCGAAGGCACTCGCCAGGTTCGGCAGGATCAGGGCCCCGAGGGTGTCGATCAGCCCGAAGCTCTTCACGATCAGGAACGTCGGGATGATCACCACCTGGAACGGGACCATCAGCGTCGCGAGGATCAGCACGAAGACGAACTCGCGCCCCACGAACCTGATCCTGGCGAACGCGTAGCCCGCGAGGCTGCAGAACAGGAGGTTCCCGAGCACGACGAGGACCGTCACGACCAGCGTGTTCACGAACCACCGTGCGAACGGCGCTTGCTGCAGCACGTCGGTGTAGTTGTGAAGCTCGAGCGACGTCGGCACGAGCGTCGGGGGGTAGTGGCGGGTCTCCTCGAGCGTCTGCAACGACGTGACGAGCATCCACGCGAGCGGGATCACCATCACGACGGCGATCGGGATCAGCACCAGGTGCCACGGGCTGAAGAGGAAGCGACCGCGCTCGGGCCGGTCCTCGCGGGCCGTCCCGATCGCCTCGTCGGCGCGCGCGGCCAGCTCGATGGTCTGGATCTCGCTCATCCCGAGTAATGCACCATCCGCTTGCCGACGAGCAGCTGCGCGACCGTGAGCACCAGGATCACCGCGAACAGGACGTAGGCGATCGCCGCCGCGTAGCCCGCGTGCCCGATTCGGAAGGCTTGCAGGTACAGGTAGAACACGGGAACGTACGTCGCCGTCCCGGGTCCGCCGTTCGTCGCGAGGTACACCTCGTCGAACAGCTGGAGCGCGTTGATCGTCGACCACACCACCAGGAACAGCGTCACGGGGCCCAGGAGCGGGACCGTCACGTTCCGGAAGATCCCCCAGGTGCCCGCGCCGTCGATCTGGGCCGCCTCGACGAGCTCGCCGGGGATCCCTTGCAAGGCCGCGAGATAGACGATCACGTCGAAGCCGATCCAGCCCCACACCGTCATCGCGACGATCGAGTAGAGCGCGCCGCTCGAGCTCGTGAAGAACGCGTACGGGCCGAGGCCAACCTTGCTCAGGAGCCAGTTCGCGATCCCGAAGTTCGGGTCGAGGACCCACAGGAAGATGATCACGGTCGCGATCGTGGAGACGACGACGGGGACGAACACTGCCGTGCGGTAGACGCGGATCCCGCGGAGCGGCCGGTTCAGCGCAATCGCGGTCAGGAGCCCCCCGGCGACCGACAGCGGGACGAAGAGCACGGTGTAGATCGCGCTGTGGATCAGCGAATCCTTGAAGAAGGCGTCCTTGGGCAGCGCGCGGTAGTTCGCGAGCCCGACCCATTCGGGAGGGGAGAGCAGGTTCGACTTCTGGAACGACAACACCGCCGACCACACGATGGGGATCAGCCCGAAGACGACGATCAGGAGCACGGCCGGGGACGCGAACGCCCACCCGACGACGTGGTCGGACGTCATCGCGCGGCGGGCGCTCGCTCCCCGAACGGCCATGTCGCTACGCGGGAACGGCCAGGACACCGTTCGCTTGGTCGGCGGCCTCGTTCAACGCGTCCTGGGGCGAGGCCTCCCCCTGCAGGATCTTGACCAGCGCGAGCCCCAGGAAGCTGGAGACCTCCGGGTACTGCGGGACCTGGGGCCGGGCCTTCGTGACGTTCGCCAGGTTCTGCGCGAACGTGCCGACGCCGGGGTACTTCTGGTCGAACTCCGCGAAGCCCGGCATCTGCGCCACGGAGGCGCGGATGGGGAGGTGGCTGGTCGCGAGGGCGTCCTTCAGGACGTTCTCGGGGTCGGCCATGAACTTCAGGAACTCCCACGATGCGTTCACGCGGTCGGGCCCGTTGTCGAAGATCACCCAGTTGTCGGGGCCGGCGATCGTGACGTGGCTGCCGCCCGGGTCGAACGAGGGCATGAACTGCACGCCGTAGTTGGCGTCCGGGATGCCCGAGAGATCCCAAGGGCCCGTGATGACCATGCCGATCTTGCCGTCGTTGAACAGGTTCAGGTACTGCCCCGAGTCCGGGTGGAAGTCGAGGTAGAGGGAGCCGTCCTGCGCCATCGACTGGAGCATCGTGGCCGCACGCACGCCGGAGTCGGAGTTGAAGGCCGCCTGCGTGTTGTCGGCGTTCAGGATGTCGCCGCCCGCCTCCCAGAGCATCGCCTCGTACTGCCAGACCATGGTCTCGCTGGCGTCGGCGGGAAACACCATCCCGAAGACCTTGTTCGCGGGATCGGTCACGGTCTTCGCGGCCGAGCGGACGTCGTCCCAGGTCCAGTCCGGGGAGGGCGTCGGCAAGCCCGCCTGAGCGAACAGGTCCGTGTTGTAGACGATCGCCAGGTTGTCGACCAATGCGGGGATGCCCAGGACCTTGCCGTCGACCGTCGCGACGGCGCGCTCGCCTTCGAAGAAGTCGTTCCAGTTGAAGCTCGGGTCCTGCACACGCGAGGTGAGATCCACGAGCTTGGGCGCCGTCGCGAGCTGCGGCATGTTCGTGCCGTACTGGTAGGAGATGTCGGGCTGTTCGCCTCCCTGGAGCGCGACCGTCGCCTTCGTCAGCGCGTTGTCGCTGTTGACGTACTGCAGGTCGATGTGGACGTTCGGGTACTTCGCCTCGAACCGGTCGACCATGTCCTGGATCGAGAGGTACTCCTGCGACTCGTCCACCGGCGGGGGCTGGGTGTAGCCCATCCACATCGTCAGGTTGATCTCGGTTCCGGACGGGATGCCGGTCGCGCCGCCGGTGCTGGTGCTGCTGGTGCCGCTGCTGCATGCCGCCGCGACCAACGTGAGCGCGACCGGCACCACGAGCCAGAGCCGTTGCCGTTGCCGTTTCACAAGGAACCTCCCCTCGGAGCGACCAAGCGCACCGTGTTCGTGAGCGCACCGATGCGCTCGATCTCCACCGTCACCACGTCGCCGTCGCGCAGCCAGCGCGGCGGCGTCCTCGCCATCCCGACGCCCGGCGGGGTGCCCGTCGCGATCAGGTCTCCCGCCTCGAGCGTGATCGTGCGGCTGATGAACGCGACGAGCTCCGCGACGCCGAACACCATCTGCTTGGTGGAAGAGTCCTGGAGGACCTCGCCGTTCACAAGGCAACGGATCGCGAGCGTCTGCGGGTCGCCGACCTCGTCGGCCGTCGCGATCCACGGCCCGGCCGGGAGGAACCCGTCGATCGCCTTGCCCAGCAGCCATTGGGACGAACGGAACTGCAGGTCCCGGGCCGAGACGTCGTTCACGCACGTGTAGCCCGCGACGTGATCGAGCGTGTCGGCCGGCTCGACGCCTGCGGCGGTGCGTCCGATCACGACGCCGAGCTCGGCCTCGTAGTCGGGCTGCTCCACGATCGGCGGGACGTCGATCATGGTCTCCGGGGCAAGGACGCTGTTCGCGAACTTCGCGAACAGCACCGGCTCCTCGGGGATCGCCTGCCCGGTCTCCTCCGCGTGGTCGCGGTAGTTCAGCCCGACGCAGATCACCTTGCCGGGCCGCGGCACCGGGGCGAGCAGCCGGACTTCCTCCACCGGCATCGCATCGCCGTCACCGTCGGACCTGCCCGCCGCGAGGTACCCGACGATGTCGTCGCCCATCGGGATCACGGTCCGGCCCTCGAGCCGTCCGAAGCCGCCGTCGAAGCTCACGAGCTTCATCCGACCTCCAGGAGCACCTTGAAAGGTCGCCCGCGATCGGCCAGATCCTCGAAGGCCCTCTGCCCGTCTTCGAGCGGGACGCGGGTGAGCCACCCGTCGGCATCGAGCGCGCCGTCCTCGAGCAGATCGAGCGCCCGCGCGAAGTCCCGGTCGGACCACGCGTAGGAGCCGGTGATCGTCGCTTCCTTGCCGAGCACGGCGAAGAAGTCCACCGTGCCGCGCGGCGCTCCCAGGCCGATCTCGAAGATGCGACCGCCGGCCCGGATGGTTTCCACCCCCAGCGCCCAGGTCGACTCGAAGCCGGCGGCGGGGGTGAAGCCCGGCGCCCCCGCGCCCGCGGGGGGGGTGGGGGTGGTGGGCCCCCCCCCCCGCCGGGGGGTCGGGGCCGCCCCCCGCGG
>JBKOUM010000223.1:0-7824 GCA_046723385.1 Actinomycetota bacterium | reverse complement strand
GGGCGCCCGGCCGGGGCGCCCCCCGCCGGCCGCCCCCCCCCCGCCCGCGGCCCCCCCCCCGGGGGCGGCCCCCCCGCGCCGCAACCCCTATGCAGGTCACGACGTCTTCCGTCGACCGGACGAACGCGACGAGCCCGGCGCTGCCCTCGACCATGGACGCGTCCCGCGCGTAGAGCCGCCGCGCCAGGGGGTCGGACAGCACGGCGTCGGCGCCGAGCGTGGCGACGAGCTCGGTGCGGGCGGCGTCCAGGTTCGGCACGGTCGGTAGGCTACGTCGGTCATGACGACCTGGGCGGAGTTCGCGAACGGCGACCCCGAGCTCGCAGCCTTCGGTCTCGAACGGATCGAGGGCCGGATCGTGTACCAGGCGACGCTGCGGCTCGACGGCTCGCCCCGTGTTCACCCGGTCTCGCCGTGGATCGCGGCCGGTCTGCTGTGCGTGTCGTTCCGTGCGACCAGCCCGAAGCTGAACGAGGTCGCCCGGGACGGCCGATACGCGCTGCACTCATCACTGCCGTGGGAGGACCACGCGGGCGAGCACGGCGAGTTCATGGCCCGCGGGTGGCTCGAGCAGATCTCGCCGTCGCACCCCGCGGTCATCGCGCGGCCGGGGACCACGCCCTACGACCTCGCGCACTTCACGTGCTCGATCGGGGAGGCCGTGTCCACCGAGTACACGGGCGATGAGCTGCCGGTGTACCGGCGATGGAAGTCGACCTCAGGCCACGCGGCCGGGTGACCCGTCGGCGGCTTCGAACGGGAGTCCCGCCTGCTGCCAGGCCTCCATCCCGCCCTCGACGTTGTGTGCCTCGAACCCGCGCGCCTGGAGCATCGTGCTCGCGAGCTCGCTGCGGTTGCCGGTCCGGCAGATCACCGCGATCGGCTTGGACGGGTCGAGCTCCGGCCCGCCGCCGGCCATCAACGCGTTGAGGGGGATGAAGATCGCACCCCCGACGCGTCCCGCGTCCCATTCGTACTGCTCGCGACAGTCGACCAGCTGGATCTGGTCGAGCCGGTCGTAGACACCCTTGACGTTCTCGAGGTCTTCGTTCATCCGCGCGCCAGGCTACCAGTGGTCCGCCATCAGCCGTTCGTCAGGGCGTCCTCGAACGCGGCGAAGGCGTCGGCGCCGAACAAGACGAACCGCACGCGCTCGACATCGGTCGTCGCGTCTCGAACGGTCCGGATCCCCACGGCTGCCGCCTCCTCCAGCGGGTAGCCGTAGACGCCGGTCGAGATCGCGGGGAACGCGATCGTCCGCGCGCCGAGCTCGTCGGCGAGCCGGAGGCTCGACAGGTGACACCGTGCGAGCAGCTCCTCGGGATCCTGGACGTTCCCGTACACCGGTCCGACGGTATGGATCACCCACCGGGCCGAGAGCTCGCCGGCGGTCGTGGCGACGGCCTCGCCGGTCGGCAATCCGTCCGGGTGCGAGGTCCGGCGGATCTCGCGGCACGCCTCCAGGATCGCGGGGCCGCCGCGTCGATGGATCGCGCCGTCGACCCCACCCCCGCCCATCAGCGACCGGTTGGCGGCGTTCACGATCGCGTCGACTTCCTGCGTCGTGATGTCGCCTTCGATCAGCTCGATCCGAGGCATCTCGGTATCGTAGGGCCGTGCCAACCCGGGGCGCGGCCGCGTGATCATCTGCCTCGCAGCGAACCCCTCGATCGACAAGCTGTTCGAGGTCGAGCGGTTGATCAAGGGCGACATCCATCGGCCGCTCGGGCTCGTCGCGACCGCAGGCGGCAAGGGACTCAACGTCGCGAGGGCGGCGCACGCGCTGCACGCGGACGTCCTGGCGATCAGCCTGTTGCGGGGTCACGCGGGCAAGTGGCTCGAGGAACAGCTCTCGGCCGAAGGCGTCCCCGGGAGCTTCGTCTGGTCCCACGGCGAGAACCGCTCCTCGCTGTCGGTCGCCGACGGCGAGACCGGCGGGCTCACCGAGTTCTACGAGCACGGATCGGTGGTGCCGAGCGCGTCGTGGGCGGAGCTGATGCACGCGTGCGCGTCCTCGTTCGGCTCCGCGCGATGGCTGACGATCAGCGGGTCGCTGCCTCGCGGCGCCCCTGATGAGGGCTATCGCGACCTCGTCGCGGAGGCGCGGACCGCCGGTCTCCGCGTCGCCGTGGATTGCGAGGGCGACCGGCTCCGGCTGGCGCTCGATGCGCAACCCGACATCGTGAAGGTCAACGCCACCGAGGCCCGCGAGCTCCTCGCCGTCCCGACGGCGCGTCACGAAGAGGCGCTCACGGCGGCGCGGAAGCTGCGCGACCTCGCCGGCGGCGACGGCCACGCGGGATTGGTCACCCGCGGTGCCGAAGGCGTCGTGCTCGCCGCGCCGGACGGCACGCTGTACGAGGGGATGCTCTACGTCCGGGGCCGTTACCCCGTCGGGAGCGGCGACGCCTTCCTCGCGGGTCTCGTGACGGCCCTCGACCGTGGACCCGCATGGGACGACGCGCTCTGCCTCGCGCTCGGCGCCGCGACGGCGAACGCGGAGATCCCGGGTGCCGCACGGTTGGATCCGTCGAGGGCCGAGGAGCTGGCCGGGAAGGCCGCCGTCCGGATCCTCTAGGCGACGCGGATCAGATCCACTCCAGCAGGACCTTGCCGCTCTCGCCCGACGCCGCGACGGCGAAGGCCTCTTGGTACGCATCCCACGGGAAGCGATGTGTGATGACGGGCTTCACGTCCAGCCCCGACTGGAGCATCACCGTCATCTGGTACCAGGTCTCGTACATCTCACGACCGTAGATGCCCCTGATCGTAAGCATGTTGAACACGACCGTGCTCCAGTCGATCGCGATCTCCCGGTCGGGGATCCCGAGCATCGCGATCCGGCCGCCGTGCGCCATGTTGGCGACCATCCCCTGCAAGGCCGCCGCGTTGCCCGACATCTCGAGCCCGACGTCGAAGCCTTCGACCATGCCGAGCTCCTTCTGCACGGTCTGCAGATCCTGCTCGCCGGGGTCGACCACCAGCGTGGCCCCGAGCTTCTCGGCGAGCGCCCGTCGGTACGCGTTCGGCTCGCTCGCGACGACGAAGCGCGCGCCGGCGTGGCGGACGACCGCGGCGGCCATGCAGCCGATCGGCCCGGCGCCGGTGATCAACACGTCCTCCCCGAGCACGTCGGCGGAGAGCGCGGTATGCACGGCGTTCCCGAACGGATCGAAGATCGCGGCGACCTCGTCGTCCACGTCGTCCCAGTGCTTCCAGACGTTCGTCATCGGCAGGGCGATCAGCTCGGCGAACGCTCCCGGGCGTTGCACGCCCACCCCCTGGGCGTTGGCGCAGAGGTGACGACGGCCCGCGAGGCAGTGACGGCACCGACCGCAGACGACGTGGCCCTCGCCGCTCACCCGGTCACCCGGGTGGAAGTCGGTCACGTTGGAGCCGACCTCGACGATCCGTCCGACGAACTCGTGGCCGATCACGAGCGGCGTGACCACAGTCTCTTTCGCCCACTCGTTCCACTCCCAGATGTGGATGTCGGTGCCGCAGATCCCCGTCCGGTCGACGCGGATCAGGACATCGTTGATCCCAACCTCAGGCTCGGGTACGTCCTCGAGCCGAAGGCCCACCTCATCAGCGTGCTTCACGAGCGCCCGCATCGTCCTCGAGCGTATCGCCTCTCGCAGGGTTCGCTGCAGCGGAAGGGCAGCAGCTGCGTCGTGCCCAAGGCGAACCACGCTCGGCCATCAGGGCTCGCATCGTGTGATGCGAGCCCTGGCTGGCCGAAGCCGTCACCGAGACGGACTACGCGGTCTTGCTCGGGCAGGACAGGTCGGCGATGCAGTCGAGGAGCCAGTTCCTCACGACCGGGATGTCGACCCGCTGGTATCCGCCCAAGTACCGGCAGTTGTTCGTGTACCCGTAGCTGGTGTCGCCGACGACGTACCCATCGAGCATCGCCGGACCACCGGAGTCGCCGAAGCACGATCCGCCACCGGCACGGATGTCGTGCTCGTTCCCGTTCAGCTGCAGGATCTGGATCGTGAGCTTCTGACCGATCTCGGTCGTGTACCGGCGGACGATCGGCTCACGCTGCGGGATCGGCGTCTGCGGACCGGTTTCCGACTTGCGGACCTCGGTGCCGTAGCCGATCGTCAGGAACGCGGTGCTGTTCAAGGTCGGCTGCGCGAACCCGTTCAGGTAGTTCGCGGGGGCGAGCGATGCCGTCGGCAGACCCGGCGCCTCGTCAAGGATCACGACCCCGCTGTCGTTCCAGTTGCGGAGGTCGGTGAAGTCGCTGTAGCCGGGGTGCGTGCGCGGTCTCCCGAGCGTCCACGACTGCTCGCCGACGTAGTTGGGCGCCTGGAGCGCGGCCGACGTGAAGCCGACGTCGGAGTGCGCGTCATCCGGTCCGCTGTCGTCGGTCGCACGCGGGATGTCGACCTCCGCCTCTTCCTCGGTCCGAGAGATCAAGGGGTCGAACGTCACGATCACCTTGCCGACGTCTTGGAACGTGCAGTGGGCCGCGGTCAGCACGACCCGCGGGGCCACCAGCGTCCCGGAGCACCGGAAGCGTCCGTCAGGCTGGTAGAAGACCACCATCCCGACGTTGGAGTACCTGTTGGCGATGTCCTCGGTGCCGCCCGTGATGGCGCCGGCGGGCACGCTGGCCGCCAGGAGCGCAGCCAGCGCCGTGAACGAAGCCAAGACGAGGACACGGAGTTTCCGTCGCGACGTGGAACCGATCATGGATCCCCTCCCCGATGCGGTTGACGATGCGTTCCCTCCAAGCTACTGAGCCGCGGCGGGATGAGGCAATAGGACCATCGGGCCCACGGCTCTCCCCGGTACGCTCGCAGCGATGAGGATCCGACGGGCCGAAGCCGGCGGATGGGAAGAGCTCCGTGAGCTGCGGCTCGCGGCGCTCGCCGACAGCCCGGACGCGTTCGGGTCGACGCTCGAGGAGGAGCGCGACGCCGACGAGGCGCACTGGCTGAGCTGGATCACGGGCGAGGGCTGGGGAGGACTCGTCGCCACGTTCGTCGCCGACGACGACGGGACGCTCATCGGGATGGCGACCGGCCATCGACCGGTCGACGAGCCCTCGGTCGCCTGGCTCTTCGCGATGTGGGTCCGACCTGACCGGCGCGGGGAAGGGATCGGTCGGTCCCTGGTTGATGCCGTGGTTGCGTGGGCGGGCGAGGATCCCGGGATCGACCGCTTGGTCCTTTTGGTGACGGAGACGAACGTCGACGCCGCTCGCTTCTACGGCTCATGTGACTTCGTCGATGCGCAGCTGCCACCCGAACCGCTCCGCGAGGGCTCGGTGCTCTCGACCCGTCGGATGCAGCGGTTGATCTCGCGGGTTTGACCGAGCGGAGCGCCGACGCGGATGATGCTGGGGACGTTCTCGGATGGAGGGTCGACATGCGCCGATGGACCGGACCGGCCGCGCTGCTGCTGATCGCATCGTTCTTGATCGTCGGACCCGTCGCGAAGACCCCAAAGGCCGCTGCGGATTGCGGGACCACGGGCTGCGCGGCGCCGGTTGCGTGCAACACGGAGGCAGGGGCCTGTTGGGTGCCGGCCACGAACGCGCGGTGGCAGTACCAGCTCCAGGCGGCCAAGGACAAAGCCGGGAACTGCCTCTTCCCGTCCACGGGCGGCATCAATGTCGGGATCACCGGGACACCGTTCACCGGGGGCCCGGTGGTTCACCCGACCGTGTTCGACATCGACTTCCAGACGGACGGGGCGTGTACCGGCGGCACGATCACGCAGGAGAACGGCGCGGCGGTGAACGCGATCCATGCCGCCGGCGGCCGAGCGATCTGCTACATCGACGCCGGCGGTGCCGAGAGCTTCCGGCCGGACTTCCCCGCGTACCAGACCTTCGACGCCGACTGCGGTGGCTGCCTGTTCGGGAAGCCGATCGGCGGGTTCCGCAACGAGTTCTGGCTCAACATCAACAACGATCGGGGGCAACGGACGTTCATCCTCGGTCAGATCGGGAACCGCCTGGACCGATGCGTCGCGAACGGGTTCGACGGGGTCGAGATGGACGTGGTCGACGCGTGGTCCAACCGGACGGGCCTCACGATCAGCGGCGACACGCAGCTGTTGTTCAACTCCGCCCTCGCGAACCTGGCGCACAGCAAGGGCCTGACCGTGGCGCTGAAGAACGACGTGGAACAGGTCCCCGACCTGGCGCCCTATTTCGACTACGCGATCAACGAGCAATGCGAGCAGTACTCGGAATGCGGCAACTACACGACGTACTTCGCGAGCGCGGGCAAGGCGGTGTTCGAGGTCGAGTACAAGTTGAAGCTGTCGAACTTCTGCCCACCCGCGAACACGGCCAACCGCAACGCGATCCGCAAGACGTACGACCTGTTCGACACACCTTGGACCCCTTGCCGGTAGCCGGGTGAACGAAGCGAGATCAGCTCGAGACCGAGCTCCCGAACCGAGGGAGCCAGGGGGCCTCGGCCTCGAGCATCCGGTCGACCATCTCACGGATGTTCGGCAGGGTCTGGACGGCAGACGTGAGCGGATCGAGGGCGACGGCGGCGTGGACGAGGTCGCGATCGCCGGTCATCGCGGCCTCGACGGCGAGCCGTTGGACCGTGATCTGGATCTGATTCAAGGCGGCGCATGCGGACGGCAGCGTCCCGTACGGGACGGGGTGCACGCCGGTCGCATCGACCCGACACGCGACCTCGACGGACGCGTCCGTGGGGAGGTTGCCGATCAGACCGTCGTTCCGGACGTTGGCGTACACGGTCCGCTCCGAGCCGGTGACGATGCTCTCGATGATCGGCGCCGCGAACTCGCCGCCGTGACGGATGCCGTGGGCGCGTGCCTCGGCGACGATCTCCGCGTTGCTGTCGGCGGCGTCCGACGATCGCGAGACCTCCAGGTAGTTCCACCCGCGGTCGAGGTACTCGCGGATCAGCTCCGGGGTCTTCCGGAACCACGCCCAGTACTCGCTCGCGTGGTGGCTCGACTCGGTGTGGAAGTAGCCCGTCAGCCGCATCAGCTCCGCGCGGACCCGCTCGATGCTCTCGTATGGATCGTCGGAGCGCGGCAGCAGCGGCATCGTGCCGTCAAGGTAGCGGGCGGAGATCACCTCGCGGATCCGAGGGATCAGATCCTCGTCGCCGCGCCGGAACGTGGTGAACCACGCCGTGTGGTTCACGCCGGCGCAGTCGAACGTGACCTCGTCGTACGGGGCCCCGAGCTCGCGGGCGAGGAGCTCCGAGGTTCCCTGGACGCTGTGGCAGAGCCCCACGATGTTCACGCCGAGCAGGTCGGTCGCCCAGCAGTTGATCGCCATCGGGTTCGCGTAGTTGAGGAGCAAGGCGGCGGGACAGATCCGGAGCATCACCTCGGCGACCTCGCGCAGCGCCTCGACGCTGCGGAGACCCCTGAACACGCCGCCGGGGCCGAGCGTGTCGCCGACGGTCTGGTCGATCCCGTACTCGAACGGGATCTCGATGTCGAACGCGTAGGCGTCGACACCGCCCACCTGGAAGACGGTGATCACGAAGTCCGCAGCGCGGAGCGCGTCGTCCAGCGTCGCAGGGATCTCCACCCGCGCGTCCAGACCGCCGAGCTCGATCAACTCGCGCGCAGCGCCGGCGGTGCGCTCGGAGCCCGCAGGGTCGATGTCGTACAGGACGAGCGTCGACGATCCGAGCGCAGGGAACGAAAGGACGTCGCGGGTGAGCTCCATCGGGAAGACCCACCCGCCGGCGCCGACGATGACGATCCGCGGAGAACCTCGACCCGCCGCTCCGGTCACGGGCGGAGCGCCATCCCGGTCTTGAGGTCGAAGAGGTGGACGTGGTCAGGCGACACCGTGAGGTC
>JBKOUM010000162.1:0-2694 GCA_046723385.1 Actinomycetota bacterium | reverse complement strand
ATCGCGCTCGGCGTCGGCTCGGCATACGTCCTCACGAAGCCGCGGCGAGGGCGAGCGTTCTATCGCACGGCGTTCTTCCTGCCCACGATGGTCCCGGCGGTCGCGGCGGCGGTCGCGTTCCTCTTCCTCCTGAACGCCGGCGGTCCGATCGACCACATCCTCGGGTTCTTCCACCTGCCCCAGCCGCTGTGGTTCCTGGACGCCCAGTGGTCCAAGCCGGGGCTCGTCGTGATCGGCCTGTGGGGCGTCGGCAGCACGATGATCATCTTCCTCGCGGCCCTGCTCGACGTGCCGACACACCTGTACGAGGCGGCCGATATCGAAGGTGCGAACGCCTGGCAGAAGTTCCGGCACATCACGCTCCCGATGATAAGCCCGGTGATCTTCTTCACGGCTGTGATCGGCGTGATCTACGGGTTCCAGTACTTCACCGAGGCCTACGTCGTCGGGGCGAGCATCGGAGGCGCCGCCGGCAGCTCGAGCAGCTCGCTCGGGTCTCCCCAAGGGTCGACCCTCTTCTACACGATCTGGCTCTACCAGCAGGGGTTCGAGGCGTTCCATCTGGGCTACGCATCGGCGATGGCGTGGATGCTGTTCGCGATCGTGATGGCGTGCACGCTCATCCTGATCAAGTCGTCGAACCGATGGGTCTTCTACCAGGGCGGGTTCAAGTGAGCGGGGCGGCGATCGCGACGGTCGCGCCCCGAGCGCGCCGGCGGACCGCCGAGGCGCGACGGAAGGCGTTCCTGATCGGGGTCGCGAACCACGCCGTCGCGATCGCCCTGACGGCCGCGTTCGTGCTCCCGCTGTTCTTCGTGGTCACGACGTCGCTGATGACGCAGCAGCAGGCGCTCACCCACGACCTGATCCCGCACCCGTTCCAGTGGCGGAACTACATCGACATCTTCAAGCAGGAGCCGATCCTCCGCTACGGGTGGAACACGTTCGTGTACGCGGGTCTGGCGACGCTGGGCGTGATCCTGTCGTCGGTGCCGGTCGCCTACGCGCTGTCGGTGATCAAGTGGCGAGGGCAGCGGGTGGTCTTCCTGCTCGTGATCTCGACGATGATGCTGCCGAGCCAGGTCACGATCGTTCCGCTGTTCCTGTTCTTCAAGCACCTGGGCTGGGTAGGCTCGCTCAAGCCCCTGATCGTCCCCGCGTTCCTGGGCGACGCGTTCTCGATCTTCCTGCTCCGGCAGTTCTTCCTGACGATCCCCGGGGACCTGGTCGACGCGGCGCGCGTCGACGGCGCGAACGAGTTCCAGATCATGTGGCACATCGTCGTCAAGATCGCGAAACCGGCGATCGCGGCCGTCGGGCTGTTCCAGTTCCTCTACTGCTGGAACGACTTCTTTGGACCGCTGATCTACTCGCTCAACAACGACAAGATCTGGACGCTCTCGGTCGGTTTGCAGCAGTTCACGACGATCCACCGAGGCGTGCTGTGGAACCAGCAGATGGCGGCGTCGGTCGTGTTCATGCTGCCCGTGATCGTGCTCTTCCTCATCGCGCAGAAGGCATTCATCGAAGGCGTCACGCTCACCGGTGTGAAAGGCTAGCGCCCGTGCGGGTGGCGCTGATCGGATCCGGATGGATCCAGGATTACCATGCGCGCGGCGTGGCCGCCTACCCGGGAGCCGAGGTCGTCGTGGTTGCCAACCACCGTGGGGCGAGCGCCCGCGCCCTCGCGGAGCGTTATGGCATCGCCGAGGTCACGACCGACTGGCGCTCGCTGACCGGCAGGGACGACCTGGATGCGGTGGTCGTCGCGACCCCGAACGCGCTGCACGCCGAGCAGTCGATCGCGTTCCTCGAAGCCGGGAAGCACGTCCTGGTCGAGAAGCCGATGGCGGTCTCGGTCGCCGAGTGCGACGCGATGATCGACGCGGCGGTGCGCGGCGGCGCCTGGCTGATGGTCGCCCATTGCTGGAGGTTCCGCGATGAGGTGATCGCGATGCGCGACCGGATCGGCGCCGGAGAGCTCGGGGAGGTCGTCAAGACCCGTGGCTACGGCGTGCACGAGGCGTGGGGGCCGAAAGGGTGGTTCGTTGACCGGGAGCTCGCGGGCGGAGGCGCCCTCGTGGACATGGGTGTGCACGCGATCGACACGGCGCGCTTCGTGCTGGGGGGCCCGCTGCCCGAGCGCGTCTGCGCGGCCGTGGGGACCCGCTACGGCGCCTACGACGTGGACGACGACGCGATCCTGCTCGTCGGCTGGTCGAACGGGACGAACAGCGTGATCGAGTCGGGCTGGTGGCAGCCCCACAAGGAAGGCATGGAAGCGGACACCGAGGTGTATGGGACGAAGGGCTATGCACGCATCTTCCCTAGGGAGGAGCCCAGCTCCGACTACGACCACACGTCCCAGCCGATGTACACCGAGCAGATGCGCGAGTTCCTCGGTGCGATCGAGGAAGGGCGGGCGCCACACCCCTCCGGCGAAGACGGGCGGATCGTGATGCAGGTGGTCGAGCGGGCGTACGCCGCGGCGGCGGGCGGGGGTCATGACGCGTGACGACTGCGCTGGGGGTCGACGGTGGTGGCAGGAAGACCTACGCGATCGTCGTGGACGCCCTCGGGACGCTGCTGGGCGCCGCGGCGGCGGGCCCGTCCAACTGGGAGCTCGTCGGCGTCGACCCCGACCCCCCACACCGAGCGGGCCCGCCGGACACCGGGCTGGGGGGAACCCCGGGC
>JBKOUM010000050.1:0-5684 GCA_046723385.1 Actinomycetota bacterium | reverse complement strand
ACACCCGCCTGGGCGAGCTCGTTGCCGATCTGGTAGGTCAGTGTGCCCGAGCGCGACACGACGCCCACCGACCCGCGCTCGAAGAAATGGGCCGGGATGATCCCCACGTTGGCCTTGCCGGGCGACAGCACCCCGGGGCAGTTGGGGCCGATCAGCCGCGCCCCCGCCTCCTTCGCGCGCCAGTAGACGCGCAGCATGTCGTGGACCGGGATCCCCTCGGTGATCGCAATTACCGTCTCGATCCCGGCGTCGATCGCCTCCTCCATCGCCGCGCCCGCGAACCGGGCCGGGACGAAGATCATCGAGGTGTTGGCGCCACGCTCGGACACCGCGTCGGCGATCGCGTCGAAGATCGGGATCCCCTCGACGTCCTGCCCGCCCTTCTTCGGGGTCACGCCGGCGACGACGTCGGTGCCGTACTCACGGTTGCGCAGCCCGTGGAAGCTCCCCTCGCGGCCGGTCAGTCCCGAGATGACGAGCTTCGTGTCTGCTCCCACGATGATGCTCATGCCAGCTCCACGACCCGCTCGGCCGCGCCGAGCATCGTCTTCTCAACGTGCAGGTTCGGCAGCTCGGCGTCGGCGAGCAGCCCCAGCCCCTCCTCGGAGTTGGTCCCGTCGAGGCGCACGACCACCGGCACATCGATCTCGATCCGCTCGTAGGCGCCGATGATCCCCTTGGCGATCTCGTCGCAGCGGGTGATGCCACCGAAGATGTTGAACAGGATCGCGGTGACCTTCTCGTCCGAGGTGATCACCTCGAGCGCGTCGAAGATCGCCTCCGCCTTCGAGCCTCCCCCGGCGTCGAGGAAGTTCGCCGGCTCGCCGCCCGCCTGAGCGACGACGTCGAGCGTCGACATGCACAGCCCCGCGCCGTTCCCGAGGATGCCGACGTTGCCGTCCAGCTTCACGTAGGTCAGGCCCTTCTCCTTCGCCATCGCCTCCTGAGGGTCCTCGTCCGCCGGGTTGCTCAGCTCGGCGAGCTCCTCGTGGCGGAACAGGGCGTTGTTGTCGATCGTCACCTTGGAGTCGAGGGCGACGACCTCGCGGCCGGAGGTAACGATCAGCGGATTGACCTCGACCAGGGTCGCGTCGGCGGCGCTGAACATCTCGTACAGCTTCGCCATCACCTCTCCCACCCCGTCGACCACGTCGCCGTCGAGCCCGGCGTCGGAGGCGAGTTCGGCCGCGCGCGCGGCGTCGAAGCCGTCGTTCGGCTCGACGTAGCGCCGCGCCAACGCGTCGGGGTCCTCGTCGGCGATCTCCTCCACGTTCATCCCGCCCATCGCCGAGAGCATCGTCAGCAGCTTCTTCGCCGAGCGGTCGAGGATGATCGAGGCGTAGTACTCGGCGTCGATGTCGGACGCCCGCTCGACCCACACCTCGTGGACCGTGAACGGGCCCTCGCCGCGCGGGCCGCGGATCTGCATCCCGAGGATCGCCTCGGCATGCTCGCGTGCCTCGTCTCGGGTCTCGGCGACCTTGATCCCGCCCGCCTTGCCACGGCCGCCGATCTGCACCTGGGCCTTGACCACGCAGGGGTAGCCGACCTCATCGGCCGCCGCCACCGCGGCGTCGACGCGGTTCGCCGGGCGCCCCTCGGGCACGGGCACGCCGTGGGCCGCGAACAGCTGCTTTCCCTGGTATTCGAGTAGATCCACGAGCGGCCGCGAGAGAGTATCCGACCGGCGAAAGCGTGCGGCTTGGCATAATCCCGCGGCTTATGCCCCTTCCCACGGAGGTCAAGAAGGAAGCCAAGTGGGTTACCACCGACTGCTACGGGACCCTGATCGACTGGGACAAGGGGATCTCGGACGCGTTCCGCGAGGAGGCGGCCAACGACGGCTTCACGGTCGACGAGTCAAGGCTTCTGGAACGCTTCTTCCCGATCCAGGCGCAGATCATGGCCGGCTCGTACGAGCTCTACGCCGAGGTCCTGCGCCGGACCGCCGTCCGCGTGGCGAAGGAGCTGGGATGGGAGCTGGAGCCCTCCCGGGCGCAGTTCCTCCCCGACAGCGTGCCCCAGTGGCAGCCGTTCCGGGAGGCGAACGCCGCCATGGACCGCCTGAAGGAGAAGTACGACGTCGGCATCGTGTCCAACATCGACGACAAGTTGCTCGGACTGTCCCGCCGCCATCTGCGGACCGAGCTCGATCTGGTGGTCACCGCCCAGCAGGTGCGCAGCTACAAGCCGGATCCGGCCCACTTCAAGGAGGCGGCGCGCCGCATCGGCGGCAAGAAGGGGTGGGTCCACATCACCAGCGGGTACAACTCGGATGTCGTGCCGCTGCTGAAGATGAACGTGCCCGTGATCTGGGTCAACCGGCGCGGCGAGAAGCTGGATGACCGCAAGCCGCCCACTGCCGAAACCAAGAACCTTCGCGAGGCGGCGAAGCTCCTCGGCGCGAGCTGAGGGCGTGTCCGACGCCCCTCCCTCCGTCCCGCCCGACGCCGCGGACGAGGCGATGGTGCGGCGGGCCCACGAGCGGTTCCGCTCGGGTCGCACCACGAGGATCTCCCGCCGCCGGCTTCGCGGGGCCGCGCTTCCCAACCTGGTCGTGATCGGGGGGTTGAAGTGCGGTACGACCAGCCTCCACCACTACCTCAACCTCCATCCCGAGATCCAAATGTCGCGCCCCAAGGAGCTCAACTTCTTCGTCGCCGAGCTGAACTGGTCGCTGGGGACCGATTGGTACGCGACCCACTTCGCCGCCGACGCCCCGGTGCGGGGCGAGTCCTCGCCCCACTACACGAATCTCCCCAGGTTCCGCGGGGTGCCCGAGCGGATGAGCTCGGTGATCCCGGACGCGAAGCTGATCTACATGGTCCGCGAGCCGGTCGACCGCATGCTGTCCCACTATCTGCACAACCTGTCCGGCGGGTACGAGCGCCGCCCGATCGCCGAGGCGCTCGCCGACGCGGACAGCGCCTACGTCCACCGCAGCATGTACGCGACGCAGCTCGAGCCCTTCGTGGCGCGTTTCGGTGACGACCGGGTCGAGGTCATGAGCCGCGAGGAGCTGAAGGCCGACCGCCAGGTGACGATGTGCCGGGCGTTTCGGTTCGCGGGCGTCGACGACACGTTCCGGTCGCCTCAGTTCTCGCGCGAATGGGAGACCGGCGGGGGCAAGCGCAGCGGCAGGTTCCGTGTCATGGACCGCGCCGTGCGGGCCCCCGGCTTGCGGGCGCTCGACCGGGGCTTCGACCGCCTGCCGGAGTCGCTGCGGTGGCTGGTCGAGCGTGTCGTCCACGATCCCGAAGCGGGTGAGGCCGCGCGACCCGAGCTCCCCGCTGACCTGCGGGACCGCCTGACGGATCGCTTCCGGTCCGAGATCGAGCGGCTCGAGGCGATGACCGGGCGCCGGTTCGGATGGGGGGAGTAGCCGTGGCCGAGCACGACAACACCAAGTTGGTCCGCGATGCCTTCGAGGCGGTCAACCGAGACGGCTGGCAGGCGATCCTCCCGCTGATCGATCCCGAGTTCGAGCTCACCACCCCACCGGAGCTCGCGATGGAGCCCGATACCTACCGCGGCCACGCGGGCGTTCGCCGCTACTTCGAGTCGTTCGAGGACGCGATGGACGACATCCGCATCGTGCCGGACGGAGAGTTCCTGGCCGCCGGCGACAAGGTCTTCTTCCCGTTCCGGCTGTCCGCCCGGGGCAGGGAGACGGGAATCGAGGCCGAGCAGCGCGCCTTCCAGGTGTGGACGCTGCGGGACGGAAAGGGACTTCGCGCCGAGGTGTTCGCCACGCGGGAGGCGGCGCGGGAGGCGGCCGGGCTGCCGCCCGACGGCTAGCCCCTCCCGCCTAATCTGTGGCCATGAGGATCGCCGTCGCCGCAGATGAGCGCGCCGGGATCGCCGACGTCGTGGTCGACGAGCTGCGCCGCCGCGGTCACGAGCCGATCCCGCACGGCGCGCTGTCCGACGCCGAGAGGGACGACTGGGCGTGGGGGAGCGAGGCGGCGGCGCGCGACGTTGCAGAGGGACGGGCCGAGCAGGCGGTGGTGTGCTGCTGGACGGGTACCGGCGCTTCGATCGCGGCCAACAAGGTCGCCGGCATCCGTGCCGCGCTGTGCGGGGACGGCGCGACCGCCGCCGGCGCCCGGCGGTGGAACGACGCCAACGTACTGGCGCTGAGCCTGCGCGCGACCTCGGAGGCCGAGCTGGGCGAGATCCTCGACGCGTGGTTTAAAGCGGGGCCGAGCACGGATGCCGAGGACCGCGCCAACGTCGAGCACCTGGACGAGATCGGCCGGAGATAGGTGGAGCGGCTGCTTCCCGACCCCGGCCCGACGACGCCGGACGAGCAGTACTCGGGGCTCGGGCTCGTCGACCTGGCGCCCGCCGATCGGCCCTACGTGGTCACGAACTTCGCCCTCACCCTCGACGGCCGGGCGACGATCGCCGGTCGGTCGGGCCCGATCGGCGATCGGACCGACAGCCGCGTCCTGCACCGTCTCCGGACCCAGGTGGACGCCGTGATGATCGGGGCCGGGACGATGCGGGTGGAGCGCTATGGGCGCATCGTCCCCGACCCGGCGCTGCGGGGCCACCGGGAGCGTGCCGCGCGCCTGGCACCCGACCCACTCGCCGTGATCGTCACCGACACGCTCGACCTGCCGTGGGACGCGGGCCTGTTCACGGACGGCTTCGGCCGCGTGCTGATCCTGACCTCCAGCGACGCCGAGGTGCCCGAGACGGCGACCAAGCTCAGGGTGCAGCGCCACGAGGCCCGCGTCGACCTGGCCCGAGCGCTGTCGAGCCTGCGTGCCGAGCGCGGCGTCCGGGCCGTCCTGTGCGAGGGCGGTCCGCACCTGCATGCGAATCTGCTCGCGGCCGGCCTGCTCGACGAGATGTTCGTCACGCTGGCACCGAAGCTGGCGCTCAACCAGGGACCGGGGCTGCTCGAGGACGGCTTCGGCGACGCCGGGCCCACCGACCTCGAGCTGGTCTGGATGCTCGCCGAGGGCGGCGAACTGTTCACCCGGTACCGGGTTCGCCGATGACGTGGCGCGGCGGGATCAGACCCTGTGCCTCGATCCGCTCTTCCCCCCGCCGCAGCATCCTCAGCGCGATGATCGTGCCGCCGAGCAGGGCGGCTAGCCCGCAGCTCACCTGGACGCTCAGGACCCCCTCCCGCGTCCAGTAGACGTCGCGCAGGTCGAGCAGCAGCGCCGCCTCGTCGAAGGTGAGGCCCATCCCGACCCCGAACGGGACCGCGAGCGTGGTCTCGATCCGCTCGTTCTCGGTTACCAGCGCGGCAGCGCCGGACCCGAACGCGAGCAGGATCCCGGGCACGAAGTGGTGGACGTGGCGGCCGCCGAGGCTGACGTTCCCGAACGGGAATCCCCAGCCGCGGCGGACTGCGCGCGTGGACAGGCGAACGAACGCGAACGTGAGCACGAACCCGGACAGCAGGTTGAGCAACACGGTCTCGCGGCGCGGGGCCGCCTCGTATCCCTCGATCGCCGCGGCCACGGTGTCGCGACCTGCGCGCCCGGCCGTCTCGATCGCGAGCTCCGCGGTGTCGAGCCCGCCGTGCGGGTCGCGCCGGTCGACCGTCCGGCGGCGGGCCAGGCGGACCATCTCCCCGACGATCACGCTGCCCGCGGTGGCGAGGGCGAGCGCCGCGAGGCCCAAGGTCACGCGGTCATCGCCGAGCCGGCGAGAGGATCTAGAGC